>CAYMWM010000005.1:25455-35471 GCA_964394185.1 uncultured Smithella sp. | reverse complement strand
AATAAACTGTCGATGGCGCCATGCAGCCACTTTTCCTTGTTATAGACCGTTACAATTAAAGATACTGCGGGATTGTCGGGATGAGACACATTTGTTCCTTTCGCTGTAAGAAAAATATTTCTCTTTCGACGATTTTTGTATATCATAACTCGGGGTGCAAACCGAATATTTCTTTGGAACGGTGCAATCCGAAAGGATGACGTAACAAACAGGTAATTTTGCATCCCATATTTTTTAAACCGGGGGCCGTTGCATTTGATAGCATTTGTATTTGCCTACCATAATGACGGAGAGTTTAACCGTTTTCAGTTCATCCTTGATCACTGGGCAAAACTGCTTGACATCAAAATGCCGTTTCAATTTCTTTTTGTCAAGTCCATTGACCGGGATTTGCGCACTGATTTCGGGCACCGGTTTCTGGAGCACAGAGATCCTCCTGATCTCAAAAAATTCCAGTGCATCGGGCAGGAATGGGCCATGGTGGCGGAATATATCGAAAACTCCGTCGACTGCAAATACTGGTTCTGGTGGGAGCATGACGTCGTGCCGGTGCGGCGCGACTGCTTTGATTTTTTTGTACAGAAGTGGTCGCCGTCCTGCCGGATCATGGGCTACCGTGTCCGGGACAATAAGTGGGGCATGAAAAACCGGATAAACGGTGTGGCGCTCTATTCAAGAGATTACTGGAGTTTCATCAAGCCCTGCTTCAACCTTCTGGGAACGTCCGATACGCGCAGGGAATTCAATCGGAAAGATAAAGGCCAATATGTTGAAATCAACGACTGGTATGCTTTACTGCATCATGAGGGTAGGCTTTTTCTAACACCGTCCTTACGCCTGGTGCACGGTGTGCAAAATGACCTGCTGATGAAGCAGGTTCTGACCGGAAAGGGTCCCTATCCCGTGGTCAGCGAGCGATACAGAAAAATCCGCAACGCATTGACGGTATTCAAACATCTGTGTCTGCGCAGCGGATACCGTCAATACCTGCCGGAAGCCTGACACCATTCACCAGCCGTCCGATTTAACGGCATCTCTCTGAGGTTCCATGCGGGGCAGAAGGATCAACCGGCAATTTTTAGTTTCCATATTGCTGAATTTATGTTATAAATTAAAAAGTATGCACAGATCCCCGTCAGCGGGATTTAATTTCAGCTGGTATTTATTTCATCTCCGGCAACACGCGAAAGGTGCCTCCCGGTCGGGGAGAGCAGGAAGCAACCCTTTAACATTTATTGATGAATAAGGTTAACAGGAAATGCGAAAAGGCAAAAAACGTAATGCAATATCGATGCGCCGAATCATAAGCAGTAATTCCGGTATATCTTTCATAGAGGTAATGGTTCTGATGACGATTCTCATCCTGCTTATTGCAATCGGATATTTTATCTATCATCATTCCATAACCAAGGCAAAAATATTCATGGCTGAAAACACGCTTAAACACGCCAAGGAAGACCTGCAGGTCTATTATAAAATCAACAAAAAATATCCAGAAACTATCTATTTCAGCAATTGCACGGATGAAGACGGTGATGTGGTATTCTATTCGTCTTTTTGCAGACAATTAAAAACCAACCTCTATTCCATAGAACATTACACACGTGACAGCAAAACAGGCTATGAGTTGCTGGCTCTGGCAAAGGACACCGATAAAACACTCTTTTCACTGACGGCGGAAGGCGTAAACATTGTTGTTGTATCAAAGGAAAAGAAGCATGAATTTTAAAATGCGTAAAAACTATTTTGTGGAAAAAAAGTTTCAGACAAAATACGCACTGCTGACGGTGCTGATGCTGTTGACCTACACTTTTTTGTTTCTCGTGGTTATTTTTAGTCCGTATATCCTGACATTGTATTTCGATTTCCCGATCATTGAAAAAGCCGATGCCGCGAGGGTACTGCTTCTTTTACACAACACAATATGGCCCTGGGTCGGCGGCATTATTTTATTTTTTGGTATTGCGAGTATTTTCATTTCGCATAAGGTGGCCGGGCCTTTGTTCCGCCTGAAAAAATCATTGAATCAGGTCGCCGGGGGGGATTTGAGCGTGGTTATAAAATTGCGCAAATGGGACGATCTTAAGGATCTCGCGGACCACACCAACGCCCTGATAGAGGAATTGCGGACCTTTGTGAATACCCTGAAAAACGATTACGGCCTTCTCTCCGACTATATTCAGGAACTGGAACATCAGATCGAAAAAAAGGCATTAACCGAAGAGTCGGGAAGGGAAATCATCAATAAAGTACAGGCCAGCAGAAAAAATATTGAAACGGCGCTCAAGAAATTCAACATTCCCACCTGATTGCCGCCGGAAGGACGTGTAAAAGGCTTTCCGGTTTACTTATTCCCCGCACAGGTATTTTTTGATGGCGGCGATTTGTGATTGACGGAAATCCCGCGTTATAGACGCCTTTGGCGCCAGCGCATCAAAACCGTGGAACGCGCCGGGGACGATGTGCAGCAGGCACTCGACTCCGCAGTCTTTCAGCTTTTTGGCGTAAGCCGCATCTTCATCGAGAAACAAATCAGCCGTTCCCACGCCGATCCATGCGGGAGGCAGGCCGGAGAGGTCATGGCGCCTTGCGGGCACAGCATAGGCCGGGACATTCTGGGAGCCGGGAGACGTCTTGAGGTAACTTGCCCAGCCAAACCGGTTGCTCGCCAGATCCCATAACAGGTGCTGAGTGTTCCCGACATCGGTGCGAAGGCAAGTCCGGTCGTCCAGCATGGGATAAATGAGCAATTGGAAAGCCAGCGCGATCTCATTTCTGTCCGCCGCCAGCTGCGCCAGCGCTGCAGCGAGGCCTCCGCCGGCGCTTTCGCCGCCGACGCCTATACGGGAAGGATCGACATTCACATAACGCGCATTCGATACAATCCATTTTAATACCGTATAGGTATCTTCCAGTCCGGCAGGAAACGGATATTCCGGTGCGTAGCGGTAATCCACCGACAAAACGGCAATCCCGGTCTTCCGTACATACTCGACGCAGGACAGGTCGGCCATTTCAGGTATTCCCTGCACATATCCGCCGCCGTGTATCCAGACCAGCGCGGGGGTTGATGAATTGTTTTGCGCTTTCGGACGGTAAATCCGCAGCCGAATGGATGCCTGTCCATCACCGGATGATATCCGTTCGTTTTCAATATGCATGTCCGGCAGGGTTTTCCGGCTGCTCAGGAATAAAAAGGAAATGAGTTTGAGGGACCGGCGCATAAACCACAAATTCCTTTTGGAGACCGTGGTTCCGATCAGGATCCCGGCAACCCGCCGCAAATCAGGATGTATGATTGAAATATCGCGCTTCATCCGTGTCAGTCCCTGTGATTGGTAATATTGCGGCACCAATATATTGTTAATCCGTCCGAAAATGCAAATGGAATTTTAGGGGAAACTGCACCGCCGCAGCCATCTGCTGTCTATCAGGTGAAATAAAGTATCGTATCAACACTGTCGATTTGTCCGGTCGTGAGTTTTGCAACCAGTGATGAACCTTTGCGTTTTAGATCCACTTTTTCTTTCTGCGGCAAAATGACGGCTTCCGATATGCCCTGCCACAGACGGCCGCGGAGTCTGATGGAAACTTCTCTTGAGGATGAACTGCGGTTAATCAGATGCAGCAGAAGGCCTTTGCCGTATTCGCTGACGACGGCATCGAAATTCCGGGAACTGATGGCAACACTCAAAGGATGAAACCAGACATAGCGTACCGGTGCCGCGTTGACGAAATATTCCCTGCGCGGTTTGTACCACTGACCCAGCAGGTGAAGCTGTTTAAGCTGATCCGGGAAGATATGGCCATCCATCATCGACGTTGCGCCGATGCAAATCTTGCCGCCGCACGCGAGCACCACGGCCGCCTGTCTGATGATTTCCAGCGGGTCTTCGCGCAGGGACGGGTCCTGCCACCATTTGCCCGCAGGCGTACACACTTCCCACTGGTGGTCGAATATCCAGCGGAAAGCGTTTGCCCATTTCCTGGAGCTGGTGAATACCGGAAAGCCGCCGGATAACTCTTTGCGGATGACAACCCACGGACCGTCATAGCGGTGCGCTTCTCCGGATGTGATCTGAATTTTATTGTAGGAGCCGGGCATGAGATTCGACATGTTGAAAATGACGGCCGCTTGCGGATGTTTTTCCTGAAAGTATCTGTATGTTGTTTCCGTGGAGCCGTCAGCCCACCACCAGTCAAACCACATCCCGTCCGGACGGTACTTATTCATGATTTCATCGAACTGTTTGACCAGGTAATCCTGATATTCCTGATGATTCCCGATGAAAGAAGGCAGAATCTCCTTGACAGGCTGAATCGAATCGAAACGGGGATTGTGGTCAAAAACAGCCGAATAATAATACATGAAGGGAATTTGCGCTTCGCGGCTGTACTCGGCAAATTCCTTCGCGTAATCCCTGTCGGTCTTCCAGTCTGTCGTTTTGGTATCCCACCAGCAGATACCGTCATGCCACTTGATTTCAAAGACATGATAGTCCAGGCCGATCTCCCGGCTTAAATCCACCCATTCCTTTATTTTGCAGTAGGGGCCGTTGAATTTGATGCCGCCTTTTTCATCGCTCATGCTTTTATTGAATTCCACGAAATTGCGGTCCCACTCCCATCCGGGACGCGTTTCGATCTGATACATGACGCTGAGTCCCGGCTTTTCGGACCATTTTCTGTTTTGGGGCACGCCTCTTCTTTTTCCCCTTTTAAACAGAAGCGCCCGAATGGACATGCCGATCCAGCGGATAGCCGATACAATGCCGTAAATGATCATTCTAAGGCTGAACATAGTTATTTCCTCTTTTGATACCGGTTATTTTATGTGCAGGCAAGCGTATTGAAAATATTAGAGAGGATGGTCTTCCTGATAACCTGCCCGTCGAGTATTTACCACAGGTTAAATTAAAATTCAGCATTTTTCGGGAATCCTGCATGACGGTTATCAGGCTGAAGCGGCTGCATAACAAAATTATTCTCATGACCCGTAGCCGTCCGGTCATTCGTTTCCGAATATATGGCTGTCCGCCGTTTTTCTTGACATGCCGGGTGCGTGTGTTATATTTTGCACACAAAGTCAAGCCGATTATTCAGAATCATGGAAAAAGAGTCACAGGATATTTGGGGAAAACAGAACTATACTTCTGTTTAATTCCGCAATGAATGTTTAGAATAGATATCAACAAAGGAGGGAACAGGATGATGACCAATGCAGCAATTACCGCTCAGGCCCGCGCGATGCTGAAGGGCAACTGGAAAATGCCGATTCTGGCATTCGTCGTTTATTTTTCTATTTTTTTAATTCTCAACTTCATCCCGATGATCGGGTGGCTCGCCTCCATGATTATCGCCGGTCCGATGATGCTTGGCTATTGCATGTTTTTCCTTGCCTTTGTCCGCGGTGAGGAAATACGTCTGTCGATGCTCTTCGACGGATTCCAGCAGTTCATCAATGCCCTGCTGGCCTATATCCTTCAGGCGGTTTTCATCTTCCTCTGGACGCTGCTGCTGATTATTCCCGGCATCATCGCGGCCCTCAGATATGCCATGACCTTCTACATCCTGGCGGATAACCCCGGCATGGAGGGTCTGGCCGCCATTACGCGCAGCAAGGAACTCATGATGGGGAAAAAATGGAAACTCTTCTGCCTGGGGTGCAGGTTCATCGGATGGTTCCTGCTGGGTGTTCTCTCTTTGGGCATCGGTTTTCTCTGGATTGTGCCGTATTTTCAAACGAGCATAACCATCTTTTACGAGGATTTGAAGGGTGGGGCGGCTGTATCCGGTTCCAGACCTCAGCCTCAGCCGAAACCCATTACACCGGCGGCCATATAGCATTGTCAGGAAGAAAACGGGTGCAATGAAAATACTGCGTATGATATCCGGTGTAATGTTGTCGATGTTCGGTTTGCTCGGGATACCGGATGGCGGCCAAAGGCTGCAATCCGGCTGATGCTTTTCCTGTTCAGGGGTATGAAAAATCATGAAACTGCCCTGTTTTCTGATTTGCCTTCTCGGTTTTGCGGCTGCCGGAATTCTTCTTTACAGGTTGAGGATAAAAAAAAGTCCGGCAGACAAACCGGAGTGCATCGGTAAAATCGATTTGAAAGATTTCGGCGGCATGGTTGCGCGGTTCGGCGATTTGAACGGCGACGGCACGGCCGAAGCTCTTTTCGTCCAGAGTTCCGGTCAGAATATTACCTGCCTGACCGCCATTGATTTAAACGGCAATCTTCTATGGCAGCGCGGCAGGGCGGATGTGAAAAACAGGACCGTGGATTCGGATCTGCCTGTTCAGATTTACGACTGGGATCATGACGGGATAAACGAGGTTATCGTTGTGGAAGACAAGACCCTCCGCATCCTCGATGGCCGCACAGGACAGGTCAGGCAGGAGGCCGCCGTTGGAGGGATGGACAGCATTCTCATCGCCAACTTCTCAGGCACCGCACGTCCCAACGACCTGCTGATAAAAGACCGTTATAATGAGATTTGGGTATACGACCAATCGCTGAAACTTCAATGGAGCAGGAAACTCGGAACCGGCCACTATCCGATGAATATTGATCTCGACGGTGACGGACATGACGAACTGATTTGCGGTGATACCCTGTTCAACCACGATGGAACGATCCGCGCGGCGATACCCGGACTGGACGGTCACAACGATGCCGTAGATGCCGACGACATGGACGGTGACGGCAGGCCTGAAATCGCTATAGCGGCCGGCAGTGAAGGAGTCCTGCTGAATGCCGATGGTGAAATCATCTGGCGAAGAAAGCACCGGCATATACAGCACGCCATTATCGGGGCATTTGTGCCGGGTCAATCCGAAAAACAGGTTGTTTTTGTCGACCGGATTCATGAGTACAGCCGTGACGGAGGAACCGTTTACTGTTATGATAAAAAGGGCAATAGACTGTGGCGCACCGCCCCTCATGGCCCGCTGACCATAGCCAGTACGATGGACAACTGGACCGGGGAAAAAAATCAAAGCTTTATTCTTCTCTACCGCAGGTCGGCAGGGCCGCCCGTTCTTCTTGACGGGCGAGGCAAAATTGTCGCCGAATTTCCGTTCCCGCCCGCGAAAAGGGATACAGGCTGGGAACAGTATTTCGTACAGCACTTCGATGCGCTGGGAGATGCGCGGGAGGAAGTGTTTGTTTACAATACCGGGAGTATGTGGATATACCGCAATCCGGCTCCGCCGCCGCCTGACTTGCCCAAGCCCTTGCGTGGCGCGGACCCGCGTATTTATAACGCTTCGTTTTATGTTGGCCGGCAATAGCCCATAGACGTGACCGGTAAATGTACCGGCAGTGATGCCGGAATCCCCCTTCGTGTTTTCATCCGAAATCTAGCGCCGTATTTTGAAAATGGTCCAGGGACCTATATCCTTTTCCGCCGTTGCGAAAAGAGAGGCTTTGCTTTTAGATGCATTGCTTCTCAGGACAATGTATTTTGTGTTCTGCCGCAGCAGCGTTTGATGAAGTGTCAAGATGTCTTCTGCAAAAAGCGACGGAAGATTCCTTTTAGATTTGTTGATTTCCCTGTCCGGAATCATTTGAGAATAATGTTTCGCGGTCAGATTGATCCCCAGGAATTCCCAGTACACGACTTCGATCATATAGGTATCTTTTTCACCGAAATCAGGGCGGTCAAGCAGTTCGTTCAGATATTCTCCTGCCTTGACCGAGTCCTGACTCATTCCGCGGGGAAATTGAAGGGAATGTGCAATACCTGGCCAAAGCAAAACGGCAAAAAGACAGGCGGCAATGATGCCGGTGAAGCACTGATAGAAGATATTGCTTTTCAAAACCACGGAACGCATCAAATTGTACAAGCCGAAAAAACCAAAGGCGACATAGGGACAAAGCAGCGTGAAAAAGGGCAGGACGAAACGTCCGGGTGCCGCCGTGGCGGGAACGGAATAGATGTTAAACAGACTGTAGAGAATCAGCACAATGCATCCAGCTGCCAGGCTGAAGCTTTTCCAGAGACGGTCTTTGCCTTTAATCAGAAAATAAAATGAGGAGAGAAACAGGAGCTTAAAATAGATATTGCTGCTTTTCAGTAAAAGTTTCGGATAGTAGAGAAATTTCTCCGGTACGGAAACATTGTAGCCGTTATAAAACCATTTTGAATAATTGGAATGACTTCCGAAAACGGTCATGATGCTGCCGGTCTGAACATAGCTGGCCGCGCTCATCACAATGACGTATGCATTGCAGAGAAAATAGAAGAGAATCATTTTTTTAATATTTCCGTATTCCCTGTTTTTCCAGTACCCGAAAAGGAAAAAGACGGAAAGCAGGAGGATGCTGTTGACAACAACCCAGCTTTGATAATGAAAACCGGTGGAAATGAAAAAAGACAGGCCGCTCCAGATTAGAGAGCGGCTCTTTTGTTCTTTCAGCCAGCGACAAAGAAAATAGAGACCTGAAATGGCAAACGCCATATAATAGATGTCCAGCATGGGCGTGCCGCTCAACCATATGTACCATGGGAAACAGGCGAGGATCAACGTTGATAGAACGGCAACGATATAATCTGAAAAGAGATAATCCATCAGCTTAAAGAAGAAGTATAGAAGCCAGCAGGATGCGAGAAAGGCCGTTGCACGGGGTACCCAAATGACATTGTCCCAGAACATCAGGACGGAACCATTGAGGTAAAGCTCAAACGGCAGCCATCCCGTTTTTCCAAATACCCAGTAGGGCGCTTCCGCCCATTTCATGGCTGCTATACCCCGGGTGAATTCATCCGCAGAGACACTGAGGAATCCTTTTCGGAACAGGTAAATCTGGAAAATCAATCTGGTGGTGAACAATGCCGCCAGAAACATCGTGGTTTTCCATGTCCGGAGAAATTCAACAAGATTTGGATATTGTGCTGAAAAATTCGGCTGCATCGGTTTATTATCCCTTGTTTGAGGTATCATACTGGTATCAGGTGATACTTTTTATATATCCGGGAAAGAAAAATCAACTTGTTTCTGTATTCTCCTGCAAGGTTACTTTGACGATTGATTCGGGCATTTGAAATTATCGCAATCCGGCTATTTACAACTTCGGGAAACTGGCGTAAAATAATAAATATAGCAGACAGCGCCGTTAAAAGGTTTTGAAAAGAGCATCGATGTCATTTTATCGGAACCGGAATAGATAAGGAGGTAGTCCCAAGTGGAAAAACTATTATCGCTTGAGTCCAGGATACGCGAGCTGACAGCGGAGAATGAGCAGATCAAACAAATCCTTTCCATGGGAGCCGTTCTTTACAAGGAACGGAATCTGGAAAAGCTCCTTCCCCTGATGATGACGGAAATATCAAAAATTCTCGAGGCCGAGCGCAGTACGCTTTTTCTTGTAGACTGGGAACGCGGGCAGCTCTGGACGAAATTTGCCGAAGGGCTGGAAAGCAACCGCATTCACATCGCACTGAAAATGGGTCTTGTCGGATTATGCATTCTGGCCAAGAAAATCGTCAATGTTGCTTATGCCTATGACTCGCCCTATTTCAATTCGGAAATCGATGAGCGGACCGGATATTACACGGAAAGCGTGCTTTGCGCGCCGGTTTACAATCCCAAAAGGGAAATTGTCGGCGCCCTGGAATTCCTCAACAAGAAAAGCGGCGTTTTTACCGATGAGGATGAAGTGAAACTGACGGGATTCGCGGAAAGCATCAGCGCCTGTGATTGCTCCCAACCCACTGACCTGAAAAGAGCCAGAACCGCTTCCATGAAATTTCGGGATGAATTGAAGTGCGAGCGGTGCGCCCTGTTTCTGATCAATCAGGAAAACGGCGAACTCCGTTCCGCTTTTGCCGATAATATAGAGGGGTGGGATATTGTCCTCAAGATGAATATGGGCATTGCCGGACTTGTGGCCCTGACGTCTGAAGAAGTCAACATTTCCGATGTCTATCATGATGCCCGCTTCGACAAAAGCGTCGATGAGCAGACGGGATACAGGACACGGTGTATGCTGTGCATACCATTAAAAGCC
>CAYMWM010000005.1:0-25445 GCA_964394185.1 uncultured Smithella sp. | reverse complement strand
TCGGGGTCATCGAAGTCATGAACAAGAAAAGCGGTGTTTTTACCCAGGCCGACATGGATCTTCTGAAATCTTTGACGACCTATCTGAGCATGTTCCTGGAAAACGCCATTCTCTTTAAAGAGCAGGCGAATCAGTTCCGCAGTGTGCTGGAAGTATTGGCGGCGTCCATTGACGCCAAGGACACGCTGACGGCGGGTCATTCATCCCGTGTCGCCGAATACACCGTGGGCATCGCCAGGGAGCTGGGATTCAAGGACGATGACATTGATACGCTCAGCGTGGCCGCTCTGCTTCATGATTACGGAAAACTCGGTACGGACGACCGCATCCTGAAAAAACCGGGACGCTTGACCCCGGAGGAATATGAGCATATCAAGGAGCATGTATCCAATACGAGAAATATCCTGAACAAAATGACGTTCAGCCGGAAATACAGAACCGTGCCGCTTTTGGCGTCCAGCCACCACGAACGTCTCGACGGCAGCGGCTATGAGGGGCTGACAGCGACGAAAATCCCCTTCATGGCCAGAATTATCGCCGTCGCCGATGTATTTGAAGCCATGACGGCCAAACGGCACTATCGCGATCCCATTCCACCCGATGAGGTTTTTAAAATTCTGGATGAAGGTGTCGGGTCGAAATATGACGGTAATATTGTTCGCGCTCTGAAATCATTCTTCATTAAAACAAATCCGTCCGGATGAGGCCGGTACGTTTTCTATCTGCAGATCGATTGAAAGACGTTCATGGGGCCGGTTCGTTCTGCGGATTGAACCGGTTTGCCGCATATCATATTGGACAATCAGGAATCCTGAATCTGAAACTGGAAATAGATGTCGCTATGTCCCGATGAAATGCCCCGGACCTGTTTCGCGACGGTTTTCTTGCCGAATATTTTTAGAGCTTTCTTGAAGTAACCCATAAGAAGTTTCTCGAAGTACATGTGTTTGAATTGAATCCCGGTGACTTTGGCATGAATGGTATTATTATCGAGCACTGCGGTGACTTTTCCTTCATCGAAATAGGTCGACCAGAGCTTTGGTACGACCGTTTCAACGAAAAGCTTCATATCTTTTTGGAGCAGATAGGATTTGTACGGGCCTTCCTGCGAGAGGGCGAATTGAGCGGCGACCTTACCGAATGTCACGTACTGCATCATATCATTGTTGAAAAATTCCTTCACCATTTCGTCAAGAAAAAGAATGAATTTATCCAGAGGAACGGGCGTAACAGACCAGATCGAATTGCTGTAAAATTGATCCTTTTCCGCCAGTTTGACCATAAATTGATTCCACGGTTCCTCGCCGAAAACGGAAATGATGGTAGACTTTCCTGTCAGAAAAATAATACCTTTTACGTTCATATCTGAACCTCCCTGCCTGTATGTTTTTTAAAACACTTTGTGTGTATATTTTGAAGTTCAATATTACGCAAGAACAAAATTGACGTTTTGTGATGATATTTAAATTTCCGGTTTGATGACTTAATTCGGTTCGCCGGAGGGCCAAAAAACCATTAATTAACATGACCGTGTTCACCGGTTTTCACTATTTTGAGAGGTGTCTCGTACAAAAAGTTTTTATCTCAATATTTTTCAATTATGCCGTTTTTATGATATATTAAAAAAATGATGAAGAGAATTTTTAATTTGCATGTAAAAATTCGGATTCAGGTGAGTCTGAAACGGATAATTTAGATAAAATTCTGGAGGTGCTTTATGTCAGAGAATAACAACGATTTAATTGTAGGTTTTATTATCGGCGGATTGATCGGCGTAACGTTGGGGATTTTGTTTGCGCCCAAGAGCGGCAAGGAAACGCGCGCGGATATCGCCCGCAAGGCAAAGGAAGGATATAAGCAGGTCAGCGAAAAAGTCGGCGAGGCTACAGGCGTGGAATCCTTCCGGGATTATAAGGGAGGAGCCGAAGAAGAGCTGGTTTAATAGTCATAATTTGCTGACCCTCACACGGGAAGGATATTGACCGGTTAACCAAAACCCCGCAGCCCCTCGAAGCGCGGGGTTTTGTATTTAAAGGCGATGCGTCTCGAAGGCGATGCGGTTAAAATCTGATTTCATCTTGAATCTTAGATGGCATGGTTCTGTAATCTTCAATATCCAAACCGGGAAAGTTATGATAAATTGTTAAAATCAGATGAGGTGTGTCAGTGTGCCGCGTCCTGTTCGGTCTAGTCTTTTCGACTAGACCGTTTATAAAATAGAAGCGGATCAACACCCATCCGTTTTGTCGGGTCTTTTGGAATCGATATTTATCAACTCATCATTTTTCCAGGCAAGTCGAAAAGACTTGGCCAAAACCAGGTTGCGGATAGGTGGAATAAAATATGAAAATAGGTTTGGCTTTGGGAGGCGGCGGCGTCCGGGGACTGGCGCATATAGCGGTTCTCGAGGCTCTCGATGAAATGGGCATCAGGCCCGGCATTGTTGCCGGAACCAGCATGGGCGCCGTCATCGGCGCTATCTATGCTTCGGGGATGACAGGCCGGGAAATCAGAGAACGCATCAGCGGGCATCTCATTCTGAAAGAGGATACCTGGCAGGATATTGTCGCGAAAAAAAGCAACCTGTTGAAACTGGTCAAGGCATTTTCTCTGGAACTGCCACGCGGCGGAATCATCAATACGCAGGGCTTCTTTGAATATCTTTTCAGTGAAATTAAAAAGCGGACTTTTGAAGAGCTGAAAATTCCTCTGATGGTTGTTGCCGCCGATTACTGGACGGCCGAGGAAGTCGTTTTTAATAAGGGTAACCTGCTTCCCGCCTTGCAGGCCAGTATGGCCGTGCCCGGTGTTTTTGCCCCCGTATCCGTCGGGGACAGGGTTCTTGTGGACGGCGGCGTTGTCAATCTGGTGCCCTACGACCACCTGCGTGAGTATGCCGATTTCACCATTGCTGTTGATGTAAGCAGTGTGCGCAATCCCGGCAAAAAAGAAATTCCCGGCACCATTGAATCGGTTCTCGGAGCTTTCAATATCATGCAGGCCTCCGCTCTGGCCGAAAAGATGAAAATCAGCAAGCCCGATATTTACATCAAAACGGAGATTCAGGGCGTCCGCATGCTGGATTTCAGTAAGACGGATGAAATTTTCGAGCAGGCAAAGCCAGCCGTTGACTTATTGAAAAAACAATTAAAAAGGTTGAAGATATAAGGTGAAAGCGTGCGGTTAGAGGCACGGCAGAAATTTATTATCCCATCACATTATTCTTTATTCGTGGTGATTCTTCTGAATCTTATTTTGCCGTCCCAAAAGCCGGTGGCTATGGCCGCAGCAACAGAAAAAGACAACAGGAAGGACAGCACATTAATCGTTGAAAACAGCATTTCCTGAAGGTTGTTCTGAACAAAAAACGCGGTCAGGGCAAGCAGAAAGAGCGTGATGGCGAAAGCCTGGGGAAAATGAACCAGAACCGGATGAGAGTGCAGTTCAAGAATCCGCCGCCTTTTGAGCGATACCGGGTGCGTGTAGGGCTCGAACATTTTGGCGGGAACACCACACGCCGGGAAGATATCCTTTACCGTGCCTTCATTGGTGACGCAACCGCATGCCTTGCATCTGATGAGGTTTTTCATAGAAAATATCTCCCTATCTTGTTGCCGGGTTCGCTGACAGTATAGTTGAGTATTGAAAAATAGTTAAAGTTATTTTTGCAAATATTTATCCGAACCGGATTGCCAGAATACCGCCCAGTAATGCGAAACCGCTCATCCCGGCGACCAGGATATGGGAAAGGCCACGCTTATATCTTATCATCTGCGGAAAAAAGATGACCAATATTAAAAGCGACAGGCTCGGCAGAAGATAAATCGACCATACCTTTGTAAGGCGGGCGGCGGCCAGGCCGCTGACAATAATGCCGAGGCAAACCATTTGCAGGATGACGACACAAAGCCTCGCGCCGTTTATCCCCAGCACAACCGGCAGTGTCCTGATGCCGGCCCGGGCATCGCCTTTTATATCGCGTATGTCCCACATAATTTCATACGTCATGACGGTGGCGAACATATAAACAAATGCCGTAAGGAAAAGACTCTCCAAAGGCGCATGCGAACGCAGAACCGGGAAAAGCAGCAGTCCGGCAGACCAGCCCGCGCCCGAACTCAGGTTTTTGACGATAAACATGTTTTTGAGCCTGAGATGCGGCCTGGAAGGGATAACCGGCGTGTTGTAAAAAAATCCCACGGCGGCGCCGAACGCAACCAGCGCCGCGATTTCCCGCGTGGGTTCCGTTATGAAAGTCAGCAGGACGGCGGTTATTCCGCCCGCAAAACAGAAAATTCTGATGGCGCGGGCCTTGTTTTGAGCGTCCTTCAGGTCATCGGGGCAATTGAGCCTGTCTTCTTCCACATCGCTGAGGCGGTTCCACTGACAGATGCAGGCCACGACCAGCGTGATGATGAAATAATCGACGCTTCTGAAATGTATTTTTAAAAACTGTGACCAGCACCACATGATGGCCGGCGCGCTTATGACAATGTGCAGCCGGTTCAGGATAAGAGCTTCAATGATTCGTTTGAGCATTGTGTCCATCCGTTATATCATTTTAAATGAACGGGATGTTATTATAACCTTTTTGCACCCGTGTGTGAAATGAATAATCGCCTCCGGCCCTGCGGGAATTGCGCTTCAGCGCGCCATTATCTGAAATTGAGGGGACATCCTTAATTATATTGACAGGAGAATTCAAGAGGCCATGCGCTGGATATTTGCAATGCATCATAAAGCATTAATCAAATCACTCCATCTCTTCAGTGCATGCTCAACTTTCAGATTGTTGCAGGCAAAGTCAAAAGCGTTTTTCCTTATTTCATCTTCCAATTTTAAATCTTTTTTGATGACATCGAGATGGTAATCCAAATCACTTAAATCCCGTTTTATGGGGACGTAATGCACCCAGGGTTTCATTTTTGGATAATACCATTCTTTGTGTTGTCTTTCCTGAAGGAATAACAGCCTTTTACCGAAGAGACATAATTTCACTCTAGCGGAAAATCCATTGCCTTCTATATCAATGAAATATCTCCATTTTTTCACAGCATCGGGCAGACTCACATAATTGGCGCAGGTCAATTTATTTGGATTCTCTCTGTTCCATTGAATTTCTTTAAAGTCGTATTTATTTCTATCCGTAAAACCTAACAGGCGGCGTCTGTTGGGATGTGTTATTGCACCTCGCCATCCCATTAAATTCGATGATGGGGGAAGATCGCCAAGATCAGCCATTTCTTTCGATATTCGTTCATAATCACCAATCTGTACCTGTGTCCAACTGTCAAATGTCCAATCGGGACAAACATGGCTGAAATCTTGAGAACGGGTTGAATAAGCAAATACCTTCAGACGCCGGTATTCTTTACCTTTATCTTTATCGCCCGTATTGATTAGGACCCAGTTAAAATCTTTGAAGTTGTATAGTTGATCAGCGCGAGATATGATTTTTGCTGTAGATTCATTTCTTGTTTCGTAATTCTTTAAACTCTGAAATTTCAACTTTCCGTTTTTCTTGGTTACTAATAAAGAATTGAATCCCGGACGAATAATATGTCTTATCATGGACGCACGGAAGTTATGCGACCATTGATTCTGGCTTGCAAGCTTTAATGTTGTTCGATGTTCCCGCATGTCTATTGTCCGGGCTGGTTCAGGCCTGCAGCCTGAACCGGAACATTCAGAAACCATCTGCAGGATTGCTCCAGCGCAAAAAACTTATATTTCAAGACCTGATCCCGTCATTTTTACAACTTAATACCGGATATTTTTATGATCGAATTAAGGAGCATCGCAGTCCCTCCAAAATAAAGAACGATAATCGAAATAATCCAGAACCATTTATATTTCTTTATTTTTTCTTTGTCATAATCAAAATGCCCTCTTAAGATAAGCACACAGTAAGTTGACCACAACAAAAGAAGTATTCCTTTTATCATCTCCCATATTATTTTATCCATTAATCTTCACCAGAAATCATCATTAAAGTCTGTGGTCACCTTGCCAGTTTTTATCATTTCCCGGTCTTGAGCTTTTCGAGGAAGTTTTATTCTGCTTGCAAGTGGGGAAATCCGAAGGAAGCCCTACCATTTTTCACTTTTCTCCGCACGCTGGCTCAGTCCATGAATGTATTGATTTATGCGATAATGTTTACAGTAACGTAATCGTGTATGTCAAGGAATACATGGCCGGGTTTTTTCAGTAGCGGACTGGCGGCATGTCGGCAGTTTCAATTTTTACAATCGCAGTAACATGCGTAAGCATATAATATTATAAGAGAAAATTGAATATTGTCAAAAAAACGGGCTCCGCCGCATCCCCTAAAATAAAAATATCACTTAATATCAATATGTTATAAATCTAGCCTTCCTGATAATCCCCAAATCCGTAACATTTCATACCAATTTCGTGTAGTTTTCGCTTCAAGAGCCGCACTGTGCCTCACTTTCCCATAATGAAGATGACGATGACTTTTGTCGGGCCGTGCATGCCCTTGAAATTTATCGCCTGAATGTCCGATGAAGTGCTCGGTCCGGTGATAAAAGCGAACTGGCCGGGGATTTCGTTTTTATTGCCGAATACCTGCGAAATGACATCTTCATACACGGGATAGAGTTTTTCGACCGGTACTATTGCAATGTGAACCGGCGGCGCGATGGAGATGAGTCTGGGCTGGTCCTTTCCGAAGATGATGCCCACCGTTCCTGTTTCGGCCACGGCAAAGTCGGCAAAGGTAATGCCCGCGTCCACACTGAAGGCCGCCTCCCGCAGGGCCTCTCTGTCCTTAAAATCGGCGGGTGTCAGAACCGTTACGCCGCCCGATTGGAATAACGACTTTATATCAATGTCCGGTTGATTTTTCCCGTCCGTTATAACCTGTTTGAAACCTTCTGCCGCTACGATTTCGGAGAGGATGCGTCCCAAATCATCCGCACCTTTTGCCTGATAAACCGCTCCGGTCAGAGCCGTCAGCTCGGCGGTAAATCGCTCCAGCATCTGCTGTTGATTAAAATTTCTTTCCGCGAGCGCCGGGGGCTCCGGCCTTGCGCAGGGTTTCTCTCTTTGAGCGGACTTGAGACGGGAGAGGATTTCATCGCGCGCCTGTGTGCTCATGGCTTCTCCTTTTTGGACGCGCCGCTCGCGCCGGAGCTTTCAAGCTCTTTCCACATCTCGTGAAAAGTCTTATCCGGCATGGCTCTTAAATCACGGCAGGCAAACCAGCCCTCTAAACCCAGCGGCAGATTATTGATATATCCGTCTTTGGCGTAATTGTTCACAAGCGGCCTCGCGCATTTTACCGCCAGATTCCAGATTGTGCCGCTGCCCATCGCCGCCGAAGCGCAGGACGCGAGCACACTCTCCATTCGTGTGCTGAATGTCTGACTTGTCCCATTCTCTATCTGCCTTTTGCGGTATTCAAGCAGGATGGCCGGATGGTCGATGCCCGCCGGACAAATCTTCTTGCAGGCTCCGCAAAGCGTGCAGGCGCGGTAGAGGTCGCCGGTGTTTTCGATGCCCAAAAGCATGGGATTGAGAATCTGTCCCAAGGGTCCGGAATAACTGAAGCCGTAAGGATAGCCGCCGATCTTCGCGTAGACGGGGCAGGTGTTCAGGCAGGCGCCGCAACGGATGCATTGCAGAATTTCCCTGAGCATGAAATCTTTGTAAATCTCCGAGCGGCCGTTGTCCACAATCACGATGAACAGCTCTTCCGGCCCGTCCATCTCGTCGGGTTTTTTCGGTCCGGTATCCATCGAAACGTAGGCTGTGAGTTTCTGGCCGGTGCAGTTCCGGGGAAGAATCCTCAGCATGTGCAGGGCGTCGGCCATCGCCGGCAGAACCTTTTCCATGCTCATGAGTGCCACAAGCGTTTTGGGCGACGATTTGTTCATGCGGATGTTGCCTTCGTTTTCCACATTGATGATGGTGCCGGTTTCGGCGACGGCCATATTCACACCCACAATGCCCATGCCGAGATGCCGGAATTTTTCCCGCAGGTATTCGCGCACCGCCTTGCCCAGTTCCACCGGATTTTCAGTCGGCTGTTTGATGATGCCCCTTTTCAAAAATATGTCGGAAATATCCTTGGGCGAAACGTTGAGGGCGGGCCCCACGATATGAAAGGGCTGACGGGAGAGCATCTGAGTGATGACTTCGCCCAAATCGGTCTCCAGAACATCCACGCCGTTGCCGATAAGGTATTCATTGAGTCCGATTTCCTCGCTGATCATGGACTTGCCCTTGGTGACGTATTTGATGCCGCGCTTTTGGGCGATGTCCAGAACAGCCGCGTTGGCTTCGGCTGCGTCCTTTGCCCAGATGATTTGTGCGCCCTTCGCCTGAGCGTTCTTCTCAAACTCCTCAAGCAGCTCCGGCATCCGGGCAATGGCTTCGGCTCTTATGGTGCGGCCATAAGCTTCGGCGGCATCGGGATCGGGAAAGGAAGACATGCCGATCTGGCGCATGATAGGCGCGCCCAGCGACAGCATCAGCAGAAAAGCCTGGGAGAGTTCATTTTTCATTTCGGCGCGGGCGGTCTCCCTGAATTTATCCACGGTATTATGCATGGGAAACCTCCCCGCAATTTTCCGCAAGAAACGTCGCCAGATGCATCGCCCGCTTTTGCGGATGATGGCGGTGCAGATAACCGTTGATATTAAGCAGGCAGCCGGGCTCGTTTAAAAGCAGCACGTCGGCACCCGTGTTGATGAAGTTCGTTGCCTTATCTTTGACCATAGCCTCCGATATTTCGGGAAAGGCAACGGAGAATTCCCCGCCGAATCCGCAGCAGGCAGTCGCGTTACCGAGTTCCAGGAATTGCGCTCCCTTCACCGCGGCAATGAGTTTGCGGGGCTGAGCGGAAATGCCTAAAGCGCGGAAAATATGACAGGATTCGTGATAGGTCACTTTGCCTTCAAAAGACGCGCCGACATCGGTGATACCGAGAAAATCCACAATGAACTGGCTCAGTTCATATATTTTTCCCGAAAGATTCAGGGCGCGGTCATGCCATCGGGATTCTTCGCAGAGTAATTCGGGGTAGTGGTGTTTGACCATGGAGACGCAGGAACCCGACGGACTCACGATAAATTCATCCTTGCCGAAAATATCAATAAAGTGTTTGGCGGCCCGTCTGGCCTGATGATGGTATCCCGCGTTGAAGAGGGGCTGGCCGCAGCAGGTCTGGTCGCTGTGGTACAAGGCTTCGACGCCGAGCCGGGAGAGCAGCAGGAAAGTGGCCACGCCGATTTCCGGCATCATCGTATCCACCGTGCATGGTATAAAAAGGGAAACTTTCATATCATTTTTCTTCGCCGGTTCTAATGAGCATTGATTTGACCGCAAAACTTTTACCATATATTAAAACAGAAATCCGCCATTATTTTGTTTTTACGCTCAGTTGCGGCTTTGACTGTTTAATGATTCAGATTCTCCATCATCGATATTGATAATATTAATCATTTGTGTTAAAAAAAATCAGGTGATATACATAAAAACTCTTTTCCGCATGCACCTTGGCGATATCCTTCTGTTTCCTTATTCAAGTTCATCAATGTCTGTCATTTATTTTAATCGGTTTATTAAAAATTTTCAGGAGGTGCTTTATGGCATTTTACGAATGGATTGATCATAAAGGAAAAAGGATATTTTATATGAACCTGGCGGTCAAAAACGCGGATGACTTGAAGGAAAGAATCAAAGTCATGAAACCGGCCATTGAAAAAGAGCCTCCGAAATCGGTACTGTGTCTTGCCGATGTGAAGGACGGAAATTTCAGCCCGGAGATTACACAGATGATAAAGGATTTTGCCAAAAGCAATGAACCGTATATTAAAGTAACCGCCTGTGTGGGTGTGGAGGGCCTGAAAGAGGTCATCTTTACGGGCGTCCTCGTTTTCACGAAACGTAAGAATCTGGTTCTGAAGAAGACAAGGCAGGAAGCGCTCGATTGGCTTGTTGAACAATAAACATGATTTTGTGTCAATCGTTGAAAGAAAGGCTCCTTCATGGAGCCTTTCTTTGTTTGTAATCGCGGCTTTCAACAGCCGCGATCGGCTAAAAAAATTAATGAATATTTCATTGACAAAAATATTTCATCTGATAAATAGCAGATATATCAACGAAAATTAATCCGAATATAATGTGTCATATCATTTCTGCAAAAACTATTTTAATTTGGAGGTAATGGTGATGCTTAAAAAGATGGCGGTTTTTTTTCTGATTTTCATGGCGGTTATGTTTGCCGGATGCGGCAGTGACGACGACAACAACAAGACGCATAAATATTCTGTGACCTACGAAGGCAACGGCAATACGGGCGGGAGTCCTCCACAGGATACCGGGACATACGCCCCGTCTTTCTCGGTCACGGTACTGGACAAGGGAACCCTCGTCAAAAACGGATATACCTTTGCCGGCTGGAACACCCAGGCGGACGGCGAGGGAACCGATCGGAATCCCGGATCAACCTTCGTCATGGAAAAAGCTGATGTCATTCTCTACGCGGTCTGGACTGTCAATCCCACCTACAGCGTAACCTATAACGCGAACGGCGCGACGGGCACCGTGCCTGTCGACAGCAACAATTACCTGACAGGAGCAAACGTCACCGTACTGGACAAAGGCAATCTGGAAAAGGAAGGATCCACCTTTTCCAACTGGAACACCCAGGCCAACGGAACCGGCCCTACAAGATTTCCGGCCTCCACCTTTGTGATGGGCTCCGCCAATGTAACCCTCTATGCGCAGTGGTATGAAGAAGCAGCAGCGGGATACTCCGTGACCTACAACGCCAACGGAGGCACCGGCACTGTGCCCACGGACTGCAACAGCTATGATTGCGGTGATACCGTAACCGTCAAGGCGAATATCAACCTTCTCAGATCCGGTTACAATTTTTCAGGCTGGAACACAGCAGCGGACGGCGGCGGAACCGACAGGGCGCCTTTATCCACGTTTACCATGACGGCAGGTGAATTAATCCTTTATGCCAAATGGGTAGCCTGGACCTGCGGCGACGGAACCGTGACCACCGGGGAAACATGCGATGACGGAAACACAAGCAACACGGACGCGTGCCTGAATAGCTGCCAAAGCGCAACATGCGGCGACGGGTATGTCTGGAGCGGGCATGAAGAATGCGACGATGATAATTCGGTTGACACCGACGCCTGCCGCAACACCTGCGTACTCACCTATTGTGGTGACGGAATCACCAACAACGGGGAAGAATGCGACGATGATAATTCGGTTGACACCGACGCCTGCCGCAACACCTGCGTACTCACCTATTGTGGTGACGGAATCACCAACAACGGGGAAGAATGCGACGACGCGAATTCGAATGATACCGATGGCTGTCGCAGTGATTGCACTGCTAATCCCATCTGATTGAGGAAATGTGTTTGCGCATAGCGGCGTGGAAGAGTGCGATGATGGGGCAGACAAAGATGGCTCCTGAGCGGTGTGCAATAACGACTGTACCATAATCGATTAGTTTTTTGAGGCATGAAGATTTGTGGAGGCACCGATGGCTTCCACATCGGAAAACCGGAGTCAGGCCGGGTCTTTTCATGGACCCGGCCTTTTATCCGTTTATGATGTTTTGATGTTAAGCCAAGTCGGAAAAGACCGGGCTGAACAGGTCATTTGTTCATCATATTATGTAAGCGGATAGGCTTGCTTCCGAAACAGAGCAGCATCAAGCATTTTTTCTTCATTTTCAAAATTGGCAGGATCAACCACTGCAAGTCCATTTCTGAAATTAATCTCTTAAAATTCTAACGATTTATATCAGCTTGTCGGGGGAGGGCGCCTTTACAATTAAATGTATTGATGTTAGTCCGTGGGAGTGCCTCGTGTTCATTCCTGATGGGAAGAAATCTTCCTTAACCAATAATTTGCTGAAACCCGTGCCGATATATGTTACAAGCACCGCCGGTAAATCATTATGCAAAATACAACACATATCAGTTCCCAAAGACAACAACTGATTGTTTATGTCGTTATCGTTCTGATTACGCTTGCCGTTTACTGGCAGGTGAATCACCATGACTTCATCAATCTCGATGATGACCGGTATGTCAGCCAAAACACGCGGGTCCTGACCGGAATAACACCGGACACGATCCGCTGGGCGCTCACAACAATGGATGTCGACGGCATGTGGCATCCTCTGGTGTGGCTGTCTTTTCTTCTGGATCATCAGCTTTTCGGTTTGCATGCCGGCGGTTATCACCTGACCAATCTTATTTTTCATATCTTAAGCTCGCTTCTGCTTTTCTGGCTTTTCCACCGCATGACAGCCCAAATCTGGAAAAGCGCTTTTGTTGCGGCATTGTTTGCCCTTCATCCGCTGCATGTCGAATCGGTTGCCTGGATATCCGAGCGAAAAGACGTCCTCTCCGCCTTCTTCTGGATGCTGACTTTATGCCTCTATGTCTATTACACAGAGAAACCGGCTGCCGGCCGATATCTGTTGGTTCTTTTTTTATTTATTCTTGCTCTGATCAGCAAGCCGATGGTTGTTACCCTGCCGCTGATGATGCTTCTTCTGGATTACTGGCCGCTGGGACGTTTCGATTCCAGGAAAGGCAGCCTGGTATTACGGCAGTTGAAGGAAAAAACGCCTTTCTTCATTTTATCGGCAATTTTTTCCATCATCACGGTTTACGGTCAGCGAAATGCCTATTCAAAAATTATTTCTTTATCCGACAGGCTGGCAAACGTTCCTGTTTCTCTGGCGGTTTATCTGGAAAAAACATTTGTACCGCATGCCATGACGGTTTTCTATCCTTTCCCGTCCCTGATTCCGGCATGGCAGATTATCGGCGCATCGTTGCTGATGCTTCTCATAACGATTGCCGCCATTGTCATGGCGAAACGCCTGCCGTATGTTTTTACCGGATGGTTCTGGTTTGCTGTAACCATCGCGCCGGTTTCCGGCATTATTCAGTCCGGCGAACAGGCGATGGCTGACCGTTACCACTATCTGCCTTCCATCGGCATTGCCGCCCTGCTTGCGTGGGGAGTGCCTGCACTTGTGAAAAATGAAGTGATGAAAAGAAAAATATTGTTCCCCACAGGCATAATATTTCTGGCCGTCATGGCGTTTTTGTCCTGGCGGCAATGCGGTTACTGGAAAAACAGTTATGAACTCTGGAATCACGCTTTGTCGGTGACGGAGAATAATTATCTGGCGCATGACAGCATGGGGCAGGTCATGGCTGCCGGGGGAGCGTATGCAGGCGCTGTTGAACATTTTAATGCCGCTATAAACACTGTACCGGATTACGGTAATGCCTATTACAATCGGGGAACAGCGTATATTCAACTGCGACAGTATCAAAAAGCCATCGATGATTTTACCCGCGCCATTGATTTAAAGCCATATGATGCCGCCTATGCCTATGATAACCGGGGGGCTGTCTATTACAGTCTTGGAAGGTTTCGGGAGGCCATCGCGGACTACAGCGAGGCCATCCGGCTCAAACCGGCCGACAAGGAAGCCTATTACAACAGGGGGCTTGCTTATTTACAAATGGGCGAGAACGCGCCGGGCTGCTTTGACGCGCAAAAAGCGTGCGAACTGGGGGAATGCGATTTGTTGGAAATCGCCAAAGGAAAAGGGTATTGCCGTTAGGGTTTCCTATGCAGGGGGACAGGCAATTGTTTCCTCCGGCCAACAGGGAACGGTTTCTAACGTTCCCCGCACAAGAAATCTGCACGCTGTCGTTTGCCCCTTGCCCCTGAACTGCCTGCTATTCTCAGCATAAGTCCTTATGTCTATTTTTTTCAGTTTGTGCTAGATTATAACCTCGTAATTGTTGAGTAAAGCTTCTTCAATGAATAACCGGTTAAGGAGGGAGTTTATGAAACAGTTTGAAAATATCATCCACAACGCCATCAAGCAGAACCTTTCGGATATACACATCACCGGAGAACATCCCATCGTATCGAGAAGGTTCGGAGATATTCAGTTTCACCACTCCATGATCATGACATTCAAGGAAATTGATAGCCTGACCAAAAAACTCCTGACACCCCTTCAACTGGAAAAACTGCGGCAGAAGAATTCGGTTGATATTTCATATTCCATCAGCAATGCCCGTCTCCGCATCAACATATTCACCACGGCGCGCGGCATCAGCATTGCCATCCGGATTCTTCCCGGCCATATACCGACCATCGACGATCTCAATCTCCACCCCTCGATTCATAACATCTCCAAAATCAAGTCCGGCCTGGTTTTAATCTGCGGCCCCTCGGGGGTCGGCAAAACAACGACCATCGCGGCGATTGTCAACGAAATCAACCATACACGCAAGGCGCACATTGTCACGCTTGAAGACCCCATCGAATTCCATTTTCAATCGGGAAAATCATTTATCGAACAGCGTGAACTGGGTTCCCATATGCCGTCGTTCGAACAGGGGCTCATCGACGTCCTGCGCGAAGACGCCGATGTCATCGTTGTCGGCGAACTGCGCGATGGCGAGACCATGCGGCTTGCGCTCAACGCGGCGGAGTCGGGGCATCTGGTGATTGCCACCCTGCACGCGTCCACGCCGGAAGAGGCCATCTACCGCATGTGCAACGCGGTTCAGGCGGATGCCCAGAACGAAGTGCGCAATCAGCTGGCGTCCACGCTGGCCTGGCTGATTATTCAGCAACTGGTATTCCTGGAAAAAGCCGGACAGCGCGTTCCCGTTCTGGACATTATTCACGGCATCCAGTCCATCAAGAACATCATTCGCGACAACAAGCTTCACCTGATGAACAGCGCCATCGAAACCGCGAAGACCATCGATATGTTCCTTGCGGAGAGTTATTTGAACAGTTATCTGCACACCCGCTCCGATTTTACATCCTACGACAAGATTTTTCGCCCGTTTGGAGACCAGTCGAAAAATAATTTTTATATGTCTCCGTTGACGGAAACACGGCAAATGCCGCATACAGGCACGCAGGACAGGAGAAAGAATGTATCACATCCGGCGGCGGGAGCGTCCGATTATGGCAGTGAGCATTCGGACAGGATACTCACGATCGACAACGATATGTCTCTGGATAATATTGTCAACGGGCTGAACATGAATGAAGAGTAGGATAGTAAGCCGGGCGTGTTCGTTGTCATTTCCTTGAGAATAACAACGGGAGGGCATAAAGAAAGAAGAGATGGCTCTGCGTTGAGGCCGCAGGTGCTGGAATAATTATGCTTTCTGTTTCTTGTTCCGGTAATAGCTCAATGCTCCTGACGGGCATTTATTGATTATTTCGATGACTTTTTCCGTTGAACAATTTTCCAGTTTTATCCAGGGCCTTCTTTTAGGTTGAAACGTATCATAATCACTCTTAAAACAATTCCCCGAGTGAATACATTTGGCAGGCTGCCAGACAACCGTTATTTCTCCGTTGGTATATTCCTTTTTGATATTCTTTTTATCCTCATCCATTATTCTTTTTGTCCTTTGATTGTCGATTGCGAAGAACAACCTAACATAAAATTAACGTTTTGAAAAACAGGGCTTATCAAGAAAAAGGAAGAGATTGCTTCGTCACTTCGTTCCTCGCAAAGACAATATGCTTGTTATATTCAAATTGTCATTGTGAGGCGGCTCTCAGCCGCCGTGGCAATCTAAAATATTCTTTCATTCACGACCTGATAGAGAATCCAGGAAAAAATACTGGATTGCTCGAATGATTACTCCGGCTTTGAGATATATATAGGAAGAAGACCTTATAAATGTAGTGCGGGTCTTTAGACCCGCAGAAACGGCGAACCTTAAGGTTCGCACTACAATTTTGCGTGTCCTCCGCAGGCTTTGGTGTCGCGAAGCGACGGAGGTGGAGTCGTGTCATTGCGAGCTTTCTCTCAGAAAGCGTGGCAATCTCATATGTACCCTCCTTTTCTAAAGGAGGGTTAGGGAGGATTTTTCTTTCGTAGGGAACGGTTACAAACCGTTCCGCTACCTGTCCTCCGCTGGCGGAGGTGTCGCGAAACGACGGAGGTGGAAAAAAATTAAATGTTATATCCCTCAAATTACTCGGTTTACAAGTTTCCCCAAAATTAAAATTTAATTTTAACCTTTTCGTTATCCGATTCTCCAACCCTAATGTCATCCGCTTTAATGTCTATCATTCTATCCGTTTTGAATGTGATTACATAACCATTGGGACTTAGATATATCCAGCCATGAGGAATCCATTTAAAATCGGGAAGATTAAAATGCTTAGTGAACTGATCGACGAAATCGTCCATATTGAGCTTCTGTTTTCTATCCGAATTGTACAGTGTCTCGGTGATTTCACCACTGAATGATATGCGAGTCACCTTTTGCGTTTTGGGGTCGCCGCTTACAAATCCCTCATAGAAACTGTCTTTGTTAATGGCAAAGCCGTAATCTCCCACGATGGCCGGAACCGGAACCATAGAGGAATTGCTGTATATGTTTACAACGGAAGAGGGTCTGAATTTTGTTCCGAATATTTTTTCGTTGCCCATGCTGTAATCGGATAATATTTTTTGCGTATCACCTATCTGTGTTACTTTCCAGTTTCCCCCCAATGCGTTTGACAATACCTCTCTGGCTTCACTTATGGGCATGCCCAGCGAGAGGCCTTTGATGTTAATCGGCTTTTCCTCTGCCATAGCGTTTCCAATCAAAAACAAAATCGTGATGCATGCAACAAACAATTTCTTCATGGTCGTCTCCCTTTCTCTAGGCTGGTTCAGGCTTGAAGCCTGAACCGAAACGTTGTAGTCCCCGGTTTGCCGGTATTCATTCTTCGCTGAAATAATCGGAATCTATTTTTCTGATCTCGTATTTTGCTGTTGTGTTTGTACCCAAACCATAATCAACCATCAAGTCGGCTAACGTTTTGCCATCTATTAGGATTACTTTAGGATCGATGTTGACGACATAACCAAGTGCATCCTCAGAAAATTTCCCAGTTGTAATAAATACACCCTTCTTTGCTCTTTTACCATGGAGTGCACCAACGAATTTTTGAACCTCAGGGCGTCCGACCGTTCCTTCCCATCTTTTTGCCTGAAGATAGATAACATCTAAACCGAGACGATCTTCTTTAATTATACCATCTATTCCTTCATCGCTTGTACGTCCTATTGATTTTCCTGCATCCGCGAGCGAACCACCGTATCCAAGGGCCAGCATTATATCGACAACAAGTTTTTCAAAAAACTGAGGAGTATTTGATTTAATTTTATCAAGAATGTCCGTGACCGACTCATTACGGATGCTTTGATATGCTTTCTGCAATATCTCTTCTGGTGTTTCTATTACAGGTATATCAGGGGTCCCACTGGTTGGTGGTTCGTCGATCTTGGTCCTATGGAACTCGATGAATTCAGGATATTGATTGAGAATTTTCACATCAATGCGTTCATGACCTTCTTTCAACAAATTTCTGCCTCGATCTGTAATGATAAAATATGCCCGCCGTGGCACATCCAGAACTTTTGCTTTCGCTAAATAGATTTTGGCCCATGCGACCCGATTATCAAACTTTGATTGCGTGCCGCTGGGCAGCTTTTCTTTCAAATCTTCTTCGTTGAGTTTCATATTAGCGGCAATCATTTTACGTGCGTCTTTAATAGCATGTTCTTTGCCATCACCGGCAATTTCTAACAAAGGTTTGAAGAATGATTGAAAATCAGGAATCGGCATATTTAACTCCTTAGGTTAGTCTTTAATGAATGTCTGGCTCGTTCAACTCTTTTTATCTTTTTTTAACAGTTTACCCGCATGTTTGTAACCTCTTAAAGTCTTTTATTTGTACTGTCCCCTTTTTTGCTCTTTCTTTAAGTAACGCTTTTGACACTTAACATCTTAACAATTTCTGTATGCCCTTTTTCGGCTGCTATCATTTGCGCAGTATATCCTTTTTTACTCTTAATATTTATATCCGCTCCTTTATCAATCAACAATTTAACAATGTCTGATTGTCCTTTATATGAGGCCGATATTAATGCTGTCCAACCATCTATGTCTCTAGCATTTATATTCGCCCCCGTCTCAATTAATAAATTTACAATTTCTATATGCCCTTTTTCAGCTGCCAGCATAAGAGCAGTAAGACCACCCTTCGATTTAGCATCTATGATTGCCCCTAATTCAATCAGCAACTTGACATTTCCAATATGTCCGCATTGTGCTTCTGATAGTAGCTCATTTTTATTAAAAATTTTTTTCATCTATTACACCTAAATCAAGTGTCCTTCTATATTCCAAATATTGAATAATAAATCAATCCAACTCACTCACACTGGCAACTTGTTTGAAAGTCACTTCTTTGAACTCGTCGAAATGCGCTTTCCCGCATTTTATCTTTTGTTTTTCCGATGTCCGCAATTCTTGACCTGCTGATTTTGTCTCCGCCACAAAGTAAACGGTTTTTTCATTTTTCTTTATTAATGCCCAGTCAGGATTATATGTCCCAATGGGTGTATTGATTTTAAACCAGAAAGGCAGTTTGAAGTAAAATTCTATATCGTTACGTTTTTCGCACTCACTTGCAAAAGCATATTCGACGTTAGAATCAAGAGGCACAAGATTGCTGTAAATAGTTTTTTCTTTCTTCGTAACCTTGAAAGTTAAATCATTGATGTGAATGTCGTAATCTTCAAACAATCGCATTTCATATTCTTTTGCGCCAATTTTTTCGTACTTTATACCATCAATCATCAAATCGAATAAAACTTCATTAATCGCCGTAACAGCATTATCAAGAAACAGTTGCGCATTGAGCATTATCTCACCGGTTCTGCCCGATTGCAGAAGAATCTCCAAAACAGTGGAACGGGTCAATTCCGTTCTCTCCTGAATGTAGAACAAAACATCCGGTATGCTGAATTTACCATCGACCGTTATATTATATGATGCCCTAACATCTGATACTATTCCGGATTCTGCAAATTTAACTGCCGTTTTTGTTGTTTTAATAACAGCTTTTTTTGTTACCGGCATATCTTTTACTGCTTTAGCCGCTTTCTTGATAAGCTCTTTTGTGTCGTAGTCAACTTTATATGTCGTTTGGAATTTTATTTTGTCCCAGATATTTTTGAATTTTTCATCCAATTCAAAGCCTTTACGATATTTTACAGTTGTTCTTTTCTGTTTGTTTTTTATTCGTCCGGTAAAAGACACGCCGCACTCTTCTTCTATTTCAGTCTGAAGTTGTTTGGCAAATTCTTCATATGCTTCATTGGCAATAACCGTAAGCTGGTTGATGTGCTTGTCTTGAATACGGACACCTTCCTGATTTACGGGAAGCCGCAAACCTCTGCCTATTTCCTGTCTCTTTTTTAGTTCTGACTTTGTTTCATTGAGTGTACAAATTTGAAAGACATTAGGACTATCCCAACCTTCTCTCAATGCGGAATGGCTGAAGATGAAACGCAAAGGCTCATTAATATCCAAGAGCCTTTCTTTATCTTGCATGATTAATTTAAAAGTATCGTCATCGGATAAAGTATTGCCCCTTGTATCATGCCAGTTACCCTTTTTATCCTGAGAGAAATAGCCATTGTGGACTTCATCGGCATGATAAGGAATCACCCCCTTGAATTGGCTTCTTTCCGACAATTCTTTGTATATTTCTTCAAACCATTGGGCAAATTTTCCTTTGACAGTATTACTGTTCGCGTCATAGCTGCGATAATTGGCGACGCGATCAATAAAGAAAAGAGAGAGTACTTTTATATTTTTGTCTTTATACTTTTTTTCCTTTGATAAATGTTCCTCAATTGTTTTTCTCATTTGCACTTTCATGACAGCATCGGTAAGGCCGCCTCTTGCCTGTCCTGTATAAATGGTTTCACCATTGGAAAGTTCTATGAAGCCGTCACTCACATCAATACCATTGATAATGCAACCGCTTTTATAAATTTCGCGTTTGCCGGATAATTCATATAAATCATCGCCCACTTTCGCGGTCACAGTTTTACGTTTAACACCATCATCTGTGTTAATATCGATTTTAATTTTTGCAGCTGTCCTGGTTTTTGTTGCTGTAACTTTTTCCAGCGCAATAAAGGCTGCGTTAAAATCATTTTCCGTTACGACCGAGTCAACTTCTATTTGCTTAACCAGTCCCAAATCATAGGCCTTTACCGGGTCCAGACTGTAAACCATATTGTAGCGGTTCGTATGAGTCGCGGAATAGCGAAGGGTGCAAAGCGGGTTCAGATTTTCAATGGCTTTTTTTCTGATTTCCGTTTCCATGTTTTGCGGCTCATCCACTATGACAATGGGCTGCGTTACCTGAATAAATTCAACGGGCTTTTTCCCTGTCAGCCGGTCATTGGGTTTATTGATGACATTTTCGTCTTTGGCAAAGGAATCAATATTGATTACCAGAATCTGAATATTGTTGTTGTCGGAAAAATTTCTGAGCGAAGAAACACGTTTGGAATCGTAAACAAGATAGTTTACCGGCGTCTTGTCATAAAGATTCTGAAAATGCTCAAAAGTTATTTCTAGATTTTTTAGCACACCTTCGCGAATGGCAATAGAAGGCACAACGATAACAAATTTTTTAAAACCGAATTTCTTATTCAATTCATAGATTGTTCTCAGGTAAACATAAGTTTTGCCCGTGCCTGTTTCCATCTCGACTGAAAAGTGCATTCCATCAAGACTTTGTGAAACAGCAAGCCCGTTTGATTTCTGCACATTATTGACATTATGAAGAATTTGATCTTCATGCAGCACTAATCTATTGCCGATTCCGGCTTCCTGAAAAAGCGCATCGCCAAATAAAATATCAAGGGCGCCACGATTCAAGGGCTGGCCTTCAAAAACGCTGACAACAGAATTAATGGCATCTATTTGATAGTTTTGATTTGGATCAAAAAGAAATTTCACGATATTTGTTACCTTATTACCTCAGATCACTTTAAATTCAATTTTCGCATCTTTCATTTGCAGGGCGGCATTGGTCTTGAGCTTGTCATTATTCTTAAACAGCCTGTCGAGCGTAAAGACTTTTTTCGGTTTGTGAGCGAGAATGTTCTTGATGATTTTTTCGTCAACCTTTTCCAGCATAAGCGCGATTTCATCTTCATTTACCAGAATATAACCGTTTTCATTTTTTATCTTAGCCGTCAAAGGCACACCGGCTTTAATGAGCAATTCATAAAGCACATCTTCGATTTTCGCGTGTTCATCAAGCGGTTCCAGATGCTGCTGCATCTGCTCGACCAGTTCTTCCTCTGTTTCAATGTTCGTCCGCCAGATTTTAAAGTTGGATTCCTGAAGTTTAAATACTTTGAAACCGAGGTCATTATCCCCTTTGCTTTCAAAGTTGAGCTTGCCTTCTTGCTCTTCATTGATTTTTTTAATCACGCGTCGAATACGTTCCTTGCCGATTTCCGCAATGGTTTTATAACCTGCCTTAAATGCCTCCGAATCTTTTTCGCATTTTTCCGGCAACTGAATACATATGAATTTTCGGCTTCCACCGTCTGACTTATTCAACTCAAACACGGCATGTGCGGTTGTGCAGGACCCAGCAAAGAAATCGAGGACTATATCATTAGGCAAAATAGATACCTGTTCCAGCAATGTTTTGTTCAGAGATACCGGCTTTGAATATTCAAATATTTTCCCGTCCATTATTTCTTGCATATACTTTGTTGCTTCAGTATTTAATCCAACTTCGTTCATTAATGATGAAAATGGATTATGATGCGTTAGATCATTTTTAAATCTTTTTATCATTGGCCGTTTAGTTATATCTTCTGGAAAATATATTCGGTCTTCGTCAATCAATTTTTTCATTGAAGAAGGTATGTATGCCCATACACGATTAGGATTAAAAGGATATTTTTTACCAGTTTTTGGATCAATAATGTCATATGCCTGATTCGGACGCATTGCAGCTGTCATACCAACAGTTAAATCACCAAGCACCCAATCACCACGAGGGTCATTGTCAATATTTTTATAGTTTTTAAAATCTTTTTCTTTACCAATAAAACCTCTAAATGCACCTTTTTGATAACAAATAACATATTCATGATCTGTTGATACATTATTATCTGCTAATGCAGAGGAAGCTCTTCTTTTCCATATTAATTGTACGACAAAATTTTCTTCCCCAAATACTTCATTCATCAATAATCGCAAGTTATGCAATTCGTTGTCGTCTATGGAAACAAAAATTACGCCGTCATCACGCAGGAGATTACGCGCCAGAAACAGGCGCGGATACATCATGGAAAGCCAGTTGGAATGATAATGGCCGCTGTCCTTGCTGTTTTTGCGGAATAGCCCTTCACGCGTCATAAAGCCGGTTTCGTCCTTGTCGCCTATCCTGCTCAAATACTCGTCTCTTGATTCTGAAAATCTATCGGGATAAATAAAAGTATCATTGCCTGTATTGTAGGGCGGATCAATGTAAATCATTTTTATTTTGCCGAAATAGCTCTTTTGCAGCACCTTCAAAACTTCCAGATTCTCGCCTTCAATAAAGATGTTTTCAGTATCATCAAAATTAATGGATTCTTCACGTGCCGGTACAAGAGTTGCTGTAGAAGGTTGCTGCAAAGCGCGAAAGGCATCGGATTTACCGGCCCAGTTGAGAACATAGCGCTCATTTTTAAATTCGATTTCGTCACCTAAAGCGGCTTTGAGTTTTTCCCAATCAATTTTATTTTCGGAAAATATTTCAGGCAGGATTTCTTTAAGCTGTTTGAGCTTTTCGACCGGTACGTTCAGCGATTTTCCATCCATTTAAGACAAGCCCCTTCATTTGTTAGCAAAATATTAATTTATTTTGGAATCTTATACAGACATTTTGTTGCGTGTCATCTTACAACTTCTCAAAAACATTGCAAGAATAAAATATCACGTTTGATATGCAATGGGTAATAGCGTCTTTCCAAGGTCAACATTGCCGTACATGGCCTGACTCTGCCGTACTCTTCATGACATAGTATATAATGGTACGTGATATAATTCGTCCCAAGCTTCAGGAAGGAAGTGAACTGACACTGGCTGGACGACTTATCCCCGGAACGTCCCTGCCACCTAAAGGTGGCGGGATAGTGAGACTGTGGATCTCGAATGGGATCCCAAAGCGTAGTGAGACTCAAATTCCCAAAACGGAGTGCATGGGAATTTGTAAGTCGAACTATCCAATAGCCAAAGGCTATTGGGAACTATCCCGCAGCCTTCAGGCTGCAGGGACGACTGGCTCTGGGACCGACGAACCATCAGAGGTCAGGAAATCATTACGCGGCAGTACCCCGGCTTATGCCGGATTCGCCAGAAAGGCCAGTGTTAGAAGTACGCTTCGCGATGACGTGTTTGCTTTTTTTTCCTGAATGTTCTTTGACAAATGAATAATGAAACTGCCCGCAGTTTGCAGCGGGGGAGTTTCGCTTTTTTTTTAATCCTGCGGAATCAAGATTGCATCTTGCTTCCAAAAAAGGACATGGCACTACTTTGTCTAAAATAATGGACGGCGAATAAAATTCAAAAAGGTGGGTCATTTACGGGCATAGATGGGAGAATGAGGACAAAATTCAGATGCTCATCCGTCAATGAGAAATAAAAAAACGGTTTGAAACCGTTCGCTACGAAAGAAAAATCCTCCCTAACCCTCCTTTAGAAAAGGAGGGTACATGTGAGATTGCCACGCCTTCCGAGAGAAGGCTCGCAATGGGTGTAATGGCAAACTTTTATAACTACATCTAGTGGTCAAAATCCTCTTGACACACAAGGGATGGTTCCTTATAATCAAATCAACAAAACGATTTTTCTTATCTTTGCAGCAACAAATACCGGTAAGACCGGATCAGGAGGTGGCCAAAGCAGAACCTCTATCTTTAATAACTCACAATTTAACATCCCAGGAGCTGTTTCATGACGAATGCGAAAAAAGCTAAGGCGTCAACTATTGCAACGGAGACAGGAGAGGCGAAAGTGAAGGTTCCGGAGAAATATTTTGTAGTCGATACCAGCGCTCTGGAATACGGGATGGATGTATTTGAAAAGCTGCGTCAGGGAGGCCGCAACTGCGTGCTGATTCCCTACGCGACGTGGGAGGAACTGGACAGCCACAAGACAGGCAACGATTTCAAGGCGGACATCGCCCGCAATGTCATCCGCAACGTCCGCAATCTTTACCGGGCCAAGGATCATTCCGTCCGGTTTTTCCATTACGATTTTAATCTGGCCAGGGACGCCGATCTCAAGATTGACAAGAATGACCACTGCATCATCGCCACCGCGCTCAATGCCAGGAAGAAACTGAGTGACGCGAAGGTCATTCTCGTCACGCAGGACGCCTCTCTGGAAGCCCTGGCGCTGAATTTCGACCTCGATGTTCAGTCCGTCAAAATGTATCAGACGGAAGTCAAGCAAAACCACAATCCCCGCGTGACCGTCAACATTCAGCGAAGCTGGATTACCGACAGAGCCTTTCCGCTGAAACTGCCGGAGGCCAAACTGGTGGAACAATTGGAGAAAGTCCGGCTCAATGAAGGCATCGTCTGCTACTGCGACATTGAAGGCGTCTGGGGCCCGGCATTTGCCGCCGTGCGCAAGGGCGACTATTTCCGCGTTATCGAACGTGACGTCAACCTGATGGGCATCAGGCCGCGTTCCAACAACGGCGACATCAACTGGAGCCAGTTCATCGCGATGGATCTTCTGCGCGACCCGTCCGTCCCGCTGGTGGCTCTCACCGGCAAGGCGGGAACCGCCAAGACCTTTCTCGCGCTCCTTGCCGCCTTCGACCAGGCTTCGCATTACCGGCAGATTCTGGTCAGCCGCGCCACCATCCAGCTGGGCAACCGCGACCGCCTCGGATATTCGCCGGGAGACATTGACGCAAAAATGAAACCCTGGATGCACCCGATTTACGACAACATCAACGCAATCAAGGAACTCGTTGATGACAGGACCAAGGAAAAAATCAACGACTGGATGACCAACGGAAAAATTGAAATGATGGATCTGGACAAAATCCGGGGCCGCTCCATTCAGAAATGCTACGTGATTGTTGATGAGATTCAGAATCTTCCGCCTTCGCACGTCAAGGCCATCGCGACGCGCGGCGGCGAGGGAACAAAAATGGTTTTCACCGGCGATTTTTCCTACGACCAGATTGACGTCCCCTGGCTCGACGAGCGCTCCAACGGCCTTTCTGTCCTGAACGCGAAGATGGAGGGTAGCCGCCTGTTCGGCAGTGTGCATCTGGATCAGGCTATCCGTTCGGAACTTACCAAAGAAATTCTGGAGCGCTGGTAGTTTTAATATTCAGTCGGACTATTTTCGAAAAAATTCAAATTCTGCATTAGTGAATGAAGCGAAGCAGTCATCTCTATGATTATGAAAGGTTTTTTCAGGTCATCATAAAAAACCCCCTCAATCCTTACCGGCATTGAGGGGGCATATCACACAACAGAT
>CAYMWM010000004.1:48635-55919 GCA_964394185.1 uncultured Smithella sp. | reverse complement strand
CTCGGCTTCGCCTCGGGGATAATTCGACCATCAAATTTCAGTGCACTTCGTTTCTAAAATTTGGGTCTCATTAAAAAAAGGGGAGCTGATGCTCCCCTTTTTGAAAGGAGGAAATGTACGCTTTGGCTATTGATACATACACATCCCTATACCGGGGCCGATATCAGCTTTGTAACCGCGGCCGAGTTCATGGGGGTGTCTCATGGCACCGCGTGGTCCAAAGCCGTGGCCTCTCCCCCAGCCGGAGTAGGCCAATTTCTCTTTTTGTTCCGGCGTGAGCAGATTGTTGATGTTCAGCTTCAACGCCGTCATTTTATCTTCCATCTGGCCGCGCAGGGTTCTCAACTCCTTTTGAACCGTTTCTATTTTATTCTTATCCGGATTGGGTGTGAGCCATAACCGGCGCAGTTCAACGGATTTGTCAAAAATCTTTTCCCGCACAGCTTTCGATGCCTTAAAAAAATCTTCCTGCAGGGCTTCGATTTTTGCCTTCTGGTCATTTGTCAGATTAAGTTTTTCCAGGGTTGCTCCCTTGAAGGACCCGAAACATTTCCCCGAGCCCGGCCCCCAGGCGTACGCCTGAGAAACTAAAAACAGGCCTGCAACAACGGCCATTAATGTTAAAGTTATTTTTTTCATGATCCTTGCTCCTTTTGTACATTTATTGCTGATCAGTTGCCTGTATATATAGCAATGCCTGTGCCATAAAATATAAGTATTTGTAATAACTAAATAATATTAAAAATTGATGTTTTTCAGTTTGCCTTTTATTAATAATAAGTGGATAATAAGTATCCAATTTGAGTATCCAGATGGTTCAACCGTATCCATATAAGGTCGAGGCAGGAGAAGGATGCCTGATGTAAAGAAAAAAATTCGTTTTGATATTTCCGTATGGGTGGCTGTAAGCGCGATTACCGTTCTGGCCGTTATCCTCGGCCTGATGATTTTTATGCAGTCTCAGCAAAGGGAAAAACAGGCCGAAACGCTTTTAATCGAAAAAGGCGCGACGCTGATAAGTTCCTTTGAAGCAGGATTGCGAAGCCATGCGGAATGCAAAATGGATATTTTCAGTTTCCAGAAGCTGCTGATGGAAACAGCGCAGCAGCCGGATATTGATTATATCGCGGTGACGGACGGCGACGGCAATATTCTGGCCGACAGCGATCCTTCCATGCTGGGACTACCGTACGGACGGGATTTTGATACGAAACAAATCGCCCGGAGCCGGGAGATTCACTGGCGGCAGACGGCCAATCCCGGAGGCGCCGGAACTTTTGAAGTTTACCGCGGATTGTTTCCCTGCCGTAAGACTTCAGATACAAGGACTCTTCGTCCGCTGATTGTTTTTGTCGGGTTCAATATGGATAAAATCGAGAAGGCGTCGCATGAAGATATTTACCGCACCATCCTCATAGCCGCTGTCCTGATTCTGATGGGTTCTCTCGCCATTATTTCCCTCTTTCTCGTGCAGGCATACCGGCTGGCGCGCACGTCGCTTTCACGGGTGAAAGTTTTTTCAGAAGCGCTGGTGCGGCATATGCCTATCGGACTTCTGGCGGTGGATAAAGAAAACCGGATTATTGCGTGCAATGAACACATCCATGGCCTGTTTGCCGCTGACTGTCCCGAAATCATGGGGCAGGACGCCGGACGGGTTCTCCCGGATGTGCTTATGCGGCTGCTTGATAAGGTTCATGCACCGGCCGGATTGATTGAGGAGGATATAGCGCTCCCCTCCGAAGAAAAAGTGGAACAGACGTGGGAAGTGGTTGCCGCGGCCTTTGCCGACGAAGACGTTCCCGAAGGCAAAATCCTTCTGGCGCGCAATGCAACAGCAATCAGGGGAATGGAGAAGGAAGTGGCGCGCAGCCGTCACCTGAACGCCATCGGGTCGCTGGCGGCGGGTGTGGCACATGAAATCAGGAATCCGCTCAGTTCCATCAAGGGATTTGCCGTTTATTTCAAACAGAAACTGGCCGGAAATACCGACGATGAGCAGACCGCTGACATTATGATAGCGGAGACGGAAAGGCTCAACCGCGTCATAAGCCAGCTCATCGAGTTCGCCCGGCCGCTCACGCTGCAAAAAGAAAAAACGTCTCTGTCTGCTCTGGTGGGGCAGACAGAGAAACTGATAGAGGCCGAGGCGCGAAATAATTCCGTGCAGGTTGAGGTTCGTGCGCCTGAGAATCTGCCGGATGTAGAGGTTGATCCCGATAAAATCAAACAGGTACTTTTGAATATTTTCCTCAACGCGCTGGCGGCCATGCCCGGCGGAGGCCGCCTTTGTGTTGAGCTTTCACAAAAGCCCGATGTTGTGGAAGTCGTGGTTTCCGATACGGGCACAGGTATTGATGAAAAGGATTTGCCGCAAATTTATGATCCCTATTTTACATCCAAACCGGCGGGAACGGGTTTGGGGCTGGCGGTCGTACAGAAAATCATGGAAGCGCACGGCGCTTTTCTGCAAATCGAAAGCCGTGCCGGAGCGGGCACGAAAGTAACCCTGCGGTTTGCATTATCCCGAAAGAGAGAATGAAAAATGAAAACGAAACTTGATATTTTGATAACGGACGATGACCGTGCCCACCGCGTCATGCTGAAAAAACTTCTGGGCGGATGGGGATATAACGTTGCTGAAGCGGATGACGGATCGGTGGCAGTGCAGGAAGTACAAAAAAAATCCTTCGATTTGATTCTGATGGATATCAGGATGACGAACGTTTCGGGTATCGAAGCACTCGAACAGATTAAACGGATTAATCCATCCATCCCGGTGATAATCATGACGGCCTACGCGTCGGTGGAAACGGCTGTCAAAGCCCTGAAGAAAGGCGCTTATGACTATCTGACCAAACCGCTGGATTTTGACGAACTGCAAATGGCCATTATCCGGGCAACCGAACACAGCAGGCTCAAACAGGAAAATGAATATCTGAAAGAAAGACTGGGAGAAAAGTTCGACAGGCAAAACATTATCGGCCAGAGCGCCGCCATGCTCAGGCTTTTGGACATCGTCGAACAGGTTGCCGCCACGCAGGCGACCGTGCTGATTACCGGCGAATCCGGCACGGGCAAGGAAATCATCGCCAACGCGATTCATTACAACAGCAACCGCAAAAACGCGCCGTTTGTCAAAATCAACTGCGCCGCTTTGACCGAAACGCTTCTGGAATCGGAACTGTTCGGTCATGAGAAAGGCTCTTTTACGGGAGCGGATAAGCGTCGGGAGGGGAAATTTGTTCAGGCCGAAAGCGGCAGTATCTTTCTTGATGAGGTCAGCGAAATGCCTCCTGCCATGCAGGTCAAACTTCTGCGCGTCCTTCAGGAGCGGGAACTGACAAGGGTGGGCGGGCAGGAAGTGATTAAAATTGATGTCCGTGTGATTGCCGCTTCCAACAAGGATTTAAAAAAAGAGGTGCGTGAAGGACGTTTCCGGGAGGATTTATTTTACCGCCTCAATGTTGTAACGCTTGACGTGCCGCCGTTGAGAGAACGTCCCGAGGATATTGGGCTTATGGCGCAGAGCTTTTTACAGACATTCGCGCTGAGGAATGAAAAAACCATAAGGGGATTCACGCCGCAGGCGATGCAGAAACTGGTGCGCTATTCCTGGCCGGGCAATGTGCGGGAGCTGATGAATGCGGTGGAACGGGCTGTTGTTCTTTCCCGCACGGATAGAGTGTATGAAGATGAACTGATTTTCACGATGGCTGATCAGACGTTTTTTTTCGATGATCCGCAGGATTCTCCAAACCGTCAGGCCCCGGGCAACTCCGGTCTGTCTCTGGAAGAAATGGAAAAACAAAAAATACTGGAAGTGCTCCAAACATGCAGCGGCAACAAAAGCGAAGCCGCCCGCCGTCTCGGCATTACGCGTAAAACCCTGCGCAAGAAGCTGGAGAAATATACCGGCGGCTGACGGAAAAGAATCAGCCTGCGGATTTCGGATAAGCGTATCCCGCCACGATGTAAAAGGGAATCGCGGAAATCAGCAATACATTGATTCCCCATGTCATGGATACCGCAATGGCAATAATCGGTGCAATCACAGAGAATACGCCGTTAATGCCCCAGGCCCAGGGGATAAACCCGGAAGCCGCGGGCTTCAGCCTGTCGATGGCCGCGGGGACGAACATGCCCATACAGAATCCCACCGGGAAAATCATGGCCGCGACAATGACCACCTTAATCCAAAACGACAAACCCATCAGGGATTGATATAAAAGCGGCAGTAACAGGTAATCCGCAATGATGAAACCTACGCAGAGATAGCTCACCTTTTTCAATCCGCCCATCAGACTTACAATTTTCCCCGAACATAAGGAACCCAGACCGGAGGAGAAAAGCAGAACGGCGAGAACAACGGACAGCGAATAATTGGGATGTCCCAGAAACAAACCGAACTTCTGCATGAACGCGATTTCTATTCCCATGTATCCGACGCCGACCGCGGCAAATAAAAGGCCGAAGCGTGATTTGTGCGTCGTGTTCAAACCGCGTCTGAATAAAAATATCAGCGGCAGAAGAACGCAAACAACGGATACCAGTCCGATAACCGAAACCAGAATGATGATGACGTATTCCATGAAGGGCGCCGCTATGACCTGTTTTTTCTGGGTCTCCAGGACAAGATGCTTCCAGTATGAGAATCTGAAGAAGAACGGCCGGTTATCATCTGTAGGCCTTATGTCGTAAATGCAGGATTCGATAAATCTGTTTTCATACTGCGTATTGTTTAACATCAAAAACTGCTGATAAACATTGGTTCCGGTATTACGTTGCGGGGCTGCCGTAATACCGAAAAGGGTATTATTGTCTGTCCATTTTTCAAGACGCTCGATCTCTGCGGATGTAAAGGGGGTTTTTTTGACCAGCATGGCCGTATACAATCCATTGGTCTGTGTAATCATCACGAGGTGATCGGCGGGCCGGGAAATACCGGCCTTTCTAAGCACCGATACGGCCGTCGTCAGGGCGCGCAGCATTTCCCGCGGGTTCTGATATTCCAGACGCATCAGGCACAGAATGCCCTCGCCGGTCAGACGGGATAAATATAAATTTAACGCTTCCTCCGTATACAGGTAATTCTCCGAAAAGACATGGGCCAGCCCCGCGGTGCCGCTGTAGGAATCGACTCCGGAAAGCTGTATGATATCGAATTTCCGGTCAGCGGTTGTCAGATAATACCGGCCTTCCTCGTTGATTAAACTGACCCTCGGATCCCTGACCCAGTGTTTGAAATAATCGGCATATTTGTTGGTCAGGATATCAACGGTGGCTTTATTGATTTCAATGGCGGTCACATGACCGGGATCAAAATTCAGAGCCGTCAAAATGTCAAATCCGCCGCCGACTCCGATAATGGCCACCTGCGGGTTTTTTACCGACGTTGCCTGATACGCCGACGCGTAGATGGTTTCCTCGATGCCCCTGAGAGATTGCCTTGTGCCGTCGTAATCAACGGCATAGGTAAACGCGAAATTATTTTGTGTGATGAGGCGTCTGAACCGCTTGTGGAATTCCTCATTGCCGCCGATCAGGGACGGATAAGAAGACGTGCTGACCGTCGGCGGCGGGATGCGGGACAACTCGATCCGGGAAAGAGGATCCCATCGGGTGTAATCTATGCCGTATTCCGGCCCCGCTTTCTGAACCTGATCAAGCATCGAATCGACGGGATAACGCATGCGAAACGCATCATCGTGAAAAACGGCGGCAATCAACAGCACGGTTAGCGAGATGACGGACAGCGGATAAACAACCGTCTTTTTAACGGGCAGCATGACAGCGGTGGTCACGAGAACAAACATCGTACACACGATAACCAGACTGTATTCGACGCCGATGGCGCTGACGCAGGGTATGACGGCAAAAGCGCCGGCGGAGGAGCCGATCAGGTCGCAGAAGTATACCCGTCCGGTACGCAGGTCAGGCGAGGAAAGCAGCATACCGAGGATCAGCCCGCAAAATACAAACGGCGTCGCGTATAACAGCGTAAACAGAGCCAGTTTTGACAGGGAGGTGGAATGCTGCGACCCGAAATCCATGCCATAGAATATCATGGTGATTCCCATGAGGCATACGCCGAAAAGTGCGGCGCAGGCAATTGTTGCATCATCACGGAATTTAATCCACTTGTCAAACCAGCCTGTCAGAACGGTGCCGGATATGGCAAATCCAAGCATCGTCAGTGAAATAATCAGGAAAGCATAATTGTTGAGAAGTTTCGCTGATACGATCCGGTGAATCAGCACCTGCATAAAAAGGGTGGTAAATGCGGTTATAAAAGCCAGTATCGACGCCCGTGTCATTTTATCCATTGGCAGAAGAATTCCTCCTCACGTTCAAGAAAACTGATTTCCGGTTTTTTGTAAAAATAGGGTCATTGCACCCCGGTGTCAAATAATTTAATACAATTTGTTTGAATTTTCTATATCTTTCCGTTTTTTAAACTTCTTTATACAAAAATAAGCCCGTCCCGGAGATTGCATCCGGGGCGGGCCTGTTGTTAAAATATTTTCACCGCAAGGCTTATCGCGGCAATATCGTCTTACTGTCTTTCGCCGTTGTTAGCATCAAATTTCATCAGGAATGGATCGGCGTTTCCGATTTGACTGTTTCCATCGAACTCAGAGCTATGGGTCGTGCCGGCCACAAAGAGATACCCTCCGGCATAGGCAATACCCAATCCATTATCATCAGAATCCCCGCCAAAACTAATTAAAGCTCCCTGGCTGTTTCCGGCGGCATCATACTTGGCCAGGAACATATAATCGTAGGAACCCATATCCAAGGCGCCGGTCACATAAATATAGCCCTGATTATCCGTGGCAAGATTTGAGCCCAAATCATTCTGGTGTCCGCCCATCAAACGCGTCCACAGCTTAAATCCGGCGAAACTGTACTTCACGAGGAAGGCATCATAGCCGCCATTGCTTGTATTGCCGTCCAGATTGCCGAGTACACCGCCGGTCACATATATGCCATCGGTCCCCACGGCAACACGACATCCCTGAGCATCAATACGCGTTGCACCCAGAGGCCTTACCCATTCCATGATTCCCGCGTTATTGTAGCAGGCAAGGAACAGGTCCGTGGACGATGATGATTTTGTTCTGATCTGGCCAGATTCTGTCCGGGTTGTTCCGCTTACATAGATATGCCCCATGGTATCCACGGCGACGCCCCAGCCATAATCTTCCGGACTCAGATCAAGCTGGTTAACCCATCGGAGGCCTCCGTTTGAATCGTACATCGCCACGAACATATCATCGATGG
>CAYMWM010000004.1:43270-48625 GCA_964394185.1 uncultured Smithella sp. | reverse complement strand
CCACCGCCACGTCAGCAGCATAATCGTTTTCGTGGGAGCTCAATATCCTTGTCCAAAGCGTATCGCCGTTGGTATCGAACTTCGTCAGGAACGCATCGATGCCTGTTCCGGTGCCTTTTACACGGACATTCAGTTCTCCATATTCCATATTTCCTGTTACATAGATATTTCCGGCGGTATCAACGGCAATGCCTATGAATGGATTATAAAATTTCATGTTTAACGGAGCCACCGGTAATTGTCTTGTCCATTGCTCAACTCCCGCGGCGTTGAATTTCGTCAGGAATATATTATCGACCATCTCCACTTTGTACATATTACCCGCCGTATAACCGGCTACGTATATATTGCCCTGGGCATCCACTGCAACTTCGCCGCCCCTGTCTTCTGTTGTTGTGCCCCACCGCCTTGTGAAGAAGGTTTTGGCGCATGTCTCGATTCTGCCGGATTCCATAAGGTCGTTATAAGCGGCAATCTGATAACAATATCGGGTATTCGGTTCCAATCCCTCGTCGGTTGTGGTCGTTCCGTTAACGGTTTTTACGAATGCGCCATCCCGGTAAAGATTATAGCCCTGAATATTATTGCCGGTAGCGGCATCCCAGTTAAGATTGATTTCGGTCGCGGATTGCGCCTCTGCGTTTGCATTGGATGCCGGCAATGCCATTTCGCTCAGAGCGATTCCGGCGCCTGCACCGCCAATGACGCCTCCGGCGCCCGCGGCATCATCAAATAACGAGCCGCCTGATCCTTCCGAATCATCATAATTGTTATCGGCAAACGGATCGCTGCCGCCCGATGAACAGCCCAGCATGAACAGCATTAAAAAAATCAAACTGCCAATCAAAAAGCCCGTTCTCAAACATGACAATTTATGCATATTAATTTCCCCCATTAAATTAATAAAAGACAAATCATTTTAATTGCTTGACGTGAATTTTTAAAATAAATATTTCCCGATGTCAAGAAAATATTATGGAGAAAATCCTTCCGGTCGAACCGATGTTTTGCACTTCTTAGCGACCCGGCGTTTGCAGCAATATCCACTGCCTCTTAAACGGAGATGATGAGAATTGCTATGCCGCTCTTTTTTTACGCCGATAGCCCGCTATGCCCACGTATCCCGGATAGGGTTGCGCTTGATCCATTTTCTTGCCGAATCCATATCGATAAACCGTTCCACCGGCACGCCGGCATTTTTTAATGCGATGGCGAATGATGTTTTTTCCTGACGGTCGACAACGGCGGTCTTGACGCCGGTAATATAGAAATTGTGCTTTTTGCTATAACGGTACATGGTTGTGGAATCTATATGTTCCTCAAAGGAACGTATATCAATGATGACTTCCTTTGTGTAATTTTCCGACAGGGCAGAGTCCAGTTCATGCATCATTTTTTCAAAGTCATTGTTTAACGCGGTTCCCTTCAGCACGATTTCGAGAAGGCCGTCATTTACGGCTGTTAAGATTTGATAGGATGTGTAATATTCCATAGATGATTCCTTTTTATAAGATTAACAGCCGATTAAGCTACCGGAAAAGCCCAATCCTGCAGTCAAAATTCAGTATACAACAACTTGGACATAAGCTCAATATTTTGATTGCTTCCGGTTAAACATCTGAATAACTTTTTAAAATTAACGAGTTGAGATTAATTGCCTGAAAAGGATACTGAGTCACTAAATCTCAGGCCGGTCGCCTCGTCAGGCGTTTTTTTCTTGAAAGATAGATGTTCTCGCCCAGTTGCCATTTATCATCGAAACCTTTTGAACCGTTATAAAAGCTGTCTGTGCATCCGGCCTTCATTCGGTCATGCAGTTCGATAATCATCGCGTCGACCTTTTCGATCCATGAAGATGTGTCGCTGAATACTTCCTTCTCCGCGCCCTCAATATCCACCTTCAGAATATCGACCTTTTGCAGATGATAGTCCCGCATGATGCCGTCCACCGTCTTCCCTTTGATATAATGGCAGAAGTTGTCTTGGTGCTGGCCATGAACCATTTTTTCTTCCGTCATAAATCCCCATTGTCCCAGCCCGGAATCGACCACGCAAATTTCCTCATTTTTATTCCATAATGCCGCCCGCAGAGGAATGACATTCTTGTACGGAGCCGCGTTTTTCCGGAGCAGGCTGAAGTTGCTTTGCTCCGGCTCGATAGCAATGATTTTCGCGTCAGGAAACCGGTTCGCAAAACAGATGGAAGCCAGGCCGATATTGGCCCCCGCGTCGATAATGATTTCAGGCGGCGGGCTGGCGTCAAAATCGTATTCGCGACGACCAAACACCTGATTGAATATCTCAGCGTCACTGGTGCACGGCCTCAGATAAAACGGATTTTTAATATCCTTTCTTTCGATTTTTATCAAAACGTCCGGGCATCCCAGTTTTTTCTTCAGCACGCCGATGACGCCCCTCATTCCCAATATTTTATAATGATATCTTATGCCGATCCTCATACGTTCTTCATTCCCTCGTCATCTCAATATATACCGTCAATAGCGAATTCATTTTCCGCCCAACCATGTTGATACCATCCGCAATGACCGGATCATGTCATCAGCGGCAGATTTCTTTTACTCTCGCCGATTGCAGCAATCCGCAATCCCCCAGAGAACAGGCTTTGCGGGCGTCCCCGCATCCGGCTTCGATTTTCCCCGTATTCAAATAAACTGTTGCCCTGCCGTTATACGAACCCATGTCATCGGGTTTGTCCTGGATGACCCGGCTGAAATCTTCAACGGCTTTCTGATACTGACCGGTCTTCGCCAGAAGAATCGCCCGGTTGTAGCGCGCGCCGATGTATCCCGGTTCAAGCCGCAGGGCATGGTTCAGGTCTTCCATCGCCAACCGGTACTGGCCGGTTTGAGTGTAGATATTGGCCCGGTTGTTATAGGCCCGGTAATAACCGGGGCTCAAGGCGATGACCGTGTTGAAGTCGCTGAGAGCCTGCCGGTGCAGGCCATCCTTCAGATAAATCGTCCCTCTTCTGCTTAAGGCATCCGTGCTTTGGGGATAGAGGCCGATAGCCCTGTTGTAATCCTCAAGGGCCTGCGGATACCGGCCTGCCTCGAAGCTGGAATTTCCCCTCAGATAATACAGGTCAAAGCGATCCGGTTCCAGCGTGATCGCCCGGCTAAAATCCTGAGCGGCATTTTCGTGCTGTCCCATTTTGTAAAAGACAGTGCCTCTGGCCTTAAAGAAATAGGCATTACATGATTTCAAAAGCAAAGCCTGATTGAAGTTGTCGAACGCGTCCCGATACCGGCCAAGTTCCGCGTAAACCACGCCTCTGTTGATGTACAGCAGATTCAAATCGGGGTTGATACTGATGGCCTTGTCAAGAAAAGACAGCGCTTCCAGATATTTTCCCTCATCGGACAGCACAATGCCTAAATTCCCATAGGCGACGGCGTTATTTTTTGTCACCGTTAGAGCGTGATTCCAGAGTGTCGTGCTGTTTTTCCAGTAGCCGCATTGCTTCCATGCAAGAATTGCCAGCAAAGCCATGACGGTTACTCCGGCAGGAAATAAAACCTTCTTTCGAATATCATCCCTTTTAATCAGGGATGGTATTCCCCACGCCAGTATCACGGCAAGGCCGATGGACGGCAGGTAGTGGTAACGGTCGGCCATCGCGTATGGGGCTGATATGGATATTTGAATAATGCCGATAACCGGAGCAATCGTGATGGCGTACCAGAACCATCCGACAAAGAGATACGGCAGACGTTTCATCATGACAATCGCTGAAACGGTAATGAGTACAATCAGCAGGACGGCCCCCATCACCTGCCCCACCGGAATGTGAGACGGGAAAGGATAATAGACGGCCATGTTGAGCGGCAGGAACGTCTTTTCCAGATAGATGACAAAAGTCACCAGCGCGTTGGCAATCCGGTCGCCCAAAGGAATAAGCTTACCTGTTGAAACATCCGGGTTATAAAGCGCGATAATCACTGTGACGACCGAAAGAATGAAGAAGGGCGCTTTTTCCTTCAACTGCCGCCGGATGGTGCCGCCTATGGAAACTTCATTCTTCAGGGACTGTTCAAAAATGCTCAGATGCAAGGCGCGCAAAAAGCCGAACCGCGAGGCGTATATTTTAATACGTTGAGCGGTGCGGTTTGCAGCGCAACACGGCAGATGAGCGTTTTTCAACAGTCCTTCTGTTTGCGGCTCAAAACGTTTCAGAGGCCAGTAATCCAGAAGAATCATCACCACCGGGATGGTCACAACCATGGGCTTGCTCATTAAAGCGCAGGCAAAGAAAAAAAGCACATGCAGGTATCTTTGGATAACCGGTTTTTCCGTGTACCGGACATACAGGCACAAGGTCAGCATCCAGAAGAAGGCGCTCAGCGTATCCTTGCGTTCGGAGACCCAGGCGACCGATTCCACATGCAGCGGGTGAAGCGCAAAAAACGCCGCTACAAAGGCGCTTTTCCATATTGCCCCGGTCATGCGGTGGAAAAGCCAAAATAACAGCAAAGCGCTTAAAATATGCAGGATGAGGTTGGTGACATGATACCCGCCCGCATTCAGGCCGAAAAGCTTATAATCGAACATGAAGGAAAGCCAGACGAGAGGATTCCACAGATCGTTGTATTTTGTGCCAAACGCCCAGCGGACACTGTCCGGCGTAACGCCCGACTGGATATGATGGTTTTCCTGAATATAAAGCGGGTCGTCGAAATTGACAAAATCAAATTTATTCACCTGCCCGTAGACGGCAAGCGTGACAACCGCCAGAACGATACAGATAATCAGCTTGTATTTTGAGGAATGCGTATTCATTGCCATATCCATTCTGTCCGGCGGCATGATTCATACAGACCGGTATTGATATTGTAAATGATAACGGTTGCAGGCCGAAACCTAGCACAAAGCCGCACAATTGTGAACCGGAGAGTTAAAGAAGGAGGGCGTGTAAAACGGGGCGTTGCGGGGCTGTGGCCGGTTTTCCAAAAAAACGGGTAAGGCGCTCCCGGATTTCGGATTTCCCGGCAGAGCCGGCTAATGACAGGCAAAGGTACGAGATTGCCACACCGGCTGAGAGCCGGTTCGCAAAGACAGATTTGTTTTTTCCTCCTCCCACTTCGCGACACCCTTCGACAGGCTCAGGGCACCGCCTCCTCCAGAGGAGGATAATAAACGCAACAGTTTGAAACCGTTTTCAGAGGCTCATTACGCCAGTTTGTAGCCTTTTTCGCGGAACAGTTTCAGGCAGGCGCCGGCAACATCGGCATCATAAAGAACGCCTTTGTTTTTTTCGATTTCGTCAAGCGCTTCCGTAATATCGTAGGCGGGACGGTAGGGACGATGGGACGCCATAGCTTCCACGACATCCGCCAC
>CAYMWM010000004.1:0-43260 GCA_964394185.1 uncultured Smithella sp. | reverse complement strand
GACCTTGAGGATACATATCAGGTAAGATGCGCGCTCGAAGGATACTGCGCGGTGCACCTCGCCGGTCTTGCTGATGATCCCGAGACGCATCGCGTGTTCCACACGCTTGAGTCTCTTCTTCGCGACATGGACGCCATAGCTTCCACGACATCCGCCACGGCCATGATGCGGGCCTCCTGTAGAATTTCATCCCCCTTCAGATTCCGGGGATAACCGGTGCCGTTCATCCTTTCATGATGCTGGTAAACAATCTGCGCCAGCGGCCAGGGGGATTCCACATTCTTCAATATATCGTATCCGATTTGGGGATGTTCCCTGATAAAGGAAAACTGAAGCTCCGTCAGCGTGGTGGGCTTGGCCAGTATCTCCGCCGGTACGGACAATTTCCCGATGTCATGGATGGAACCCGCAATATGGATTCCGTCGATTTTATCCCGCACCAATCCCATCTCCAGGGCAATGACTTTGGCAAGGTCCGCGACCCTGGTCTGATGGCCGGCGGTGGAGGGGTCCCTCGCCTCGATGGCGGACACCATGACCTGAATGGTCGCCGCAATCGCTTTTTCGAGCCTCTGAAGGGTAAGCTTGAGTTTCTCCTCGGCCTGCCTGCGCTCGGTGACATCGCGGGATACGGAAATGACGCCCACCGGCGTCCCCGAATCGTCCCGCATAAAGGACACATAGGTTTCCATCATCACGGTGGAACCGTCCTTCCGGTATTGTTCTATATTCAGGATACGCACGGTGTCGGGATTAGCTTTGCCTTCTGCTTCCAGCCTTGATTCTTCCTCAAAGGCTTCGGCGCAGAGCTGGAGGGATTCGGGCGTCATGACCTGTTCCATGCTGTGCGCCACGGCCTCTTCCGGCGTGTATCCCCGCATGCGCATGATGGCGGGACTGACATAGATAAAATTCAGGTTCATGTCCATGATGGCGACGAGATCCGCCATGTTGTTGAGCACCCAGCGGTACTTCTCCTCCTTCTCCCAGAAGGCTTCCTCCGCCCGTTTGCTCAGGCCGGAAGGTTCCCGGACATCCGTTTTATTTTCAGTCGATTTAGTCATCCATGCCCTGTATTCTTTATTTTCATTGCTCTGTGGAAGACGGTTCCGTTTCTTCGCCCTCCTTGAGCTTCGCCCTTTCCTTGTCAACGGCCTGCAGCAGTTCATTGGAATGGCTCAGCAATCGTGAAACTTCGGCTTCCAGCTTTTTCATTTTCTTTTCCAGAGCGTCATCCTCCAGCTCCAGTTCGTTAATATCGTCTTCGATTTCTTCGGTCATCGTAAATGTTTCCTTCCTTCACTAAATTGATGCTGTTTTTCATACAGCCGACAACGCCGCATTTAAAAGACGCCATACAATATCATAAATGGCCGGGTCTTTGCCAGCCCTGGGTCCCGCAACATTGAGAACTTTGATGTCATGCTCCGCAAGCCAGGAAATCATCTTTTCCGTCCCCTCTTCCACAGACAGCTCTTTCAAATCAAGATGAATCCAGGGCTTTTTGTGCTCTATGGCGTATTCCCTGGTCACCGCCGAACCGCCGGTAAGAAATCCGTTGGAAACGATAACCGTCCCGTCGGAATCAAGCACATTCTTTTGAGTTCTTTTGGAATAATCCCCGGTGGGCATTTCCTGAAGATGATATTTATAGGAAAGCGTCCCGTCCTCCGTTATTCTGCCTTTGGGAAGCCACCCGCCGTAGGGAATATTGTGATCAATGGCGAAATCGAGGGCGGCCCTGTCCGCTCCCGTCTGCCCGCCCGATATGATTTTTTCTATTTTATACATTGAACCTTTCCAATTCCATTTGCTGTTTGATATTCCCGCCCGGACCGCAAACGTCATGCAGCTTCCGGCTCATTCATAACAAAATTAGGGAAACGGTTCAATCGGAATAAAACGCCCGAAAAAATTCAGTTAAGGTGTTCAGCCGGAGCAAACCTGAAAATAATGATAAATGTCACCGTTGAACAATTAATGATGCGGTCTTCCGGATTCTGCAATGTCCATGATGAATCTAACTTAGCAGCCAGCGGAGCGCTTCCTGTTCATCGCTGACAATGCGCAACAGGCCGCCGCGATTGACAGCCACGTTCTCCGTAAATTTGTTTATATGATCCTGCTTTCTGAGCATGGCGACCTTGATTTTGCCTCTGTACATCTCAGCGCCCAGCGTGCCGATATAGTATTTTTCCATATCCGTCACATCGGGCAGATCCACCGCGTCAACCAGAATTCTTGTGCGGCTGTGTTCTTCGGATAGTTCCTTTATCGTCGTTAGAATTTCCTCGAGTTCGGAAAAAGGATTATCCCCGGAGAGACGGATTTTCAGATAGTCATCGAACACTTCAACAGATACTTGAGTTTTCATCGTCGTTACCTTCGCTCACGAAAAAAAGTTTATAAATTTTTATAAATTCAATATCCGGAAAAAGAGAGTGAAACGACAGCAGAACATGGAAGAACTCACGAATTAGAATTACGGGTTTATCATATCACAAAATCAATCTTCTGCAAATAACAGACTGACACCTTGAAACATATCCGGGAATCAGGGGGTTACCGTGCGGCAGAATTGTATTGACAGGCAATTCCTCCTGCCCTATTATTTCCCGCGCGACACAGCATTCCAACAAAATAATTTTTAAGCGGAAAATATGGACTTTGAACTGACAGTGATTATTCCGGTGCACAATGAAGAGAATAACCTCGAGCGTGTTTATCAGCAGATGAGCGCCTTTATGGAATCGGCGCGGAAAAAAACAAAAGTCCTGTTTATCAACGACGGCTCCGTTGACGGCAGTCTCGGAAAGATACGGGAGATTTGTTCGCGGTCCGATTTGTTTCGTTATTGCTCTTTCGACCGGAACTATGGCCTGAGCGCAGCCATCAAGGCCGGTTTCGATTATTCGGACACCCCCTTGGACGGGCTATATTGACGCCGATTTGCAGACGTCACTGGAAGATTTCCATCTCCTGCTCGCGCATACTGAAAATTATGATTTGATTACCGGCGTCCGGCAGGAGAGGAAGGATTCTATTGTGAAGAACCTGTCATCCCTTATCGCCAACGGCATCCGCCGGGCATTCACCAACGACGGCATGGACGATACGGGCTGTCCCCTGAAAATCATCAGAACGGACATAGCCAGACGAATTCCCATGTTCAACGGATTGCACCGGTTCCTCCCCGCCATGATATTGCTGCAAAAGGGGCGGGTTTTACAGGTGCCCGTGAGGCATTTTCCACGGATGGCCGGTCAGTCAAAATACAATTTGTTCAACCGCCTGATGGGTCCTCTGACGGATTGTTTTGCCTATCTCTGGATGAAGAATAAATACATCAATTACATTGTCAAAGAATCGAATCTATAACCCATTGGCTTGTTTTCGGACTTGGATTTCTGGCGCAGGCATTATTCTCGAGCCGCATTATTTTGCAATGGATTGTCTCCGAGAAACACAAAAAAGTGCTGACGCCGAGGCTTTTCTGGGAGATCAGCCTGCTTGCCTCCTGCCTGCTGTTCACCTACGGCTACCTGCGCCACGATTTTGCCATCATGCTGGGGCAGATTCTGACCTACTGCATTTACGTCCGCAATATTCAAATCATGCGCGAATGGGAGAGACTACCGCGCTGGCTGCGCATGTTTATCTATCTTTTCCCGGTCATGGTTCTCATTTACGGATTCAATAACGGCGTGCCCGACCGTATCCATCTTTTCAAAAACGAGAAGATTCCCCTGTTTTTAATGATTTTCGGCATCGCCGCACAGGTGCTTTTTACATTGCGGTTTGTGTATCAGTGGTGGTATTCCGAGTCGATGCAGGAATCCAAACTCCCCATGGGCTTCTGGCTTTTGAGTCTTGCCGGTTCTTTGCTTATTTTCATTTATGCGATTTTCCGGAGAGACCCTGTTCTGTTTGTCGCGCATCTGTCGGGCATGATCATCTATTGCAGAAATATTATTCTGTTGAAGAAATACGGTTGATAAGCTTATGTCGCTTAAACACGTATCCATTTTGATTTTAGTCTGCGGTCTGCTGCTGCTTACCGGCCTGGAAAAAATCGAGGTGAATATCATGGAGGCGCGCAACTTTGTTTCGGCGCGTGAAATGGTTCAGAACGGGCAGTATCTGATGACCACGTTCAATAACGAACCCCGGTATGAAAAGCCTCCGTTACCGACCTGGCTGACGGCGGCATCCGGCGCATTGCTGGGTTTCGATTCCCTTTATGCCATGCGCCTGCCGGTCGTGGCTGTTACCATCTTTCTGGTTTTTGTTTTTTATTACTTATCCGGTGTAATGGGACTGGGGCAAAAACACGCTCTGCAAAATGCCCTGATTCTGATGACGTCTTTTCATATTTTCCTGTCGGGACGCGACAATCAATGGGACATGTACACGCATGCCTTCATGCTGGCGTGCATTCTCTTCGTCTGGAAACTGTTTCAGGAAGATAAGAATCCATGGAGAAACGGCCTCATTGCGGGAGTGTTTCTCGGGCTTTCCATTCTCAGCAAGGGGCCGGTTTCGATTTATGTTCTCTTTCTGCCGTTTCTTATCAGCTATGGAATCGTTTACCGTATCCCTTTCAAAAAGAAATGGGCGTACCTGACGGGACTGCTTTTGACTGGCGTGGTTATCGGCGCGTCGTGGTTTGTTTATGTCCGTTTGAAGGACCCCGAAACGTTTCGTATGATATCATCGCGCGAGACGGCGAACTGGCTGAACTACCGGGTAAAGCCGTTTTACTATTTCTGGAGCTTTTTTCTGCAAACCGGCATTTGGGCAATCCCGTCGCTTATCGGCCTGTGTTACCCTTATTTGAAAAGCCGGGTGAGCAACCTGAAAGCCTACCGTTTCGCGCTTCTCTGGACGGCGCTTGCGTTTGTTTTTCTTTCGGCCGTTCCTGAAAAGAAGGTCAGGTATCTGGTGCCGGTCTTGATTCCGCTGGCGCTGACCACCGGCTTTTACATCGAATATCTGATGAAAAGCTTCAACGCGAATATGGCCGGATGGGAAAAGAAAATCGTTTATTTTATTTCCAGCCTCATCGCTTTGATTGGCTTTGCCTATCCTGTCGCGCTGACCATTTACCTGAAGGGAAAAATCATCCATTACCTGCTCTGGGTTGTTCCTTCTTCGGTGCTGTTGGTTGCATGCACCATTATCATTATCCGGGGATTGCTCAAAGAGAACTTCCAAAAAATTTTTTATGCGATGATCATCATTTTCACGGGGGCGGTGGTGGCGCTGTTCCCTCTTTCCCAGGAATTCTTTTATAATCCCGATTACGCATCGTCAGCCAGAGCGCATCAGTTGGAAAAGGAAATCGGGGTGAAAACGTACAGCCTTTCGGAGGTGGCTCCCCAGTTTATCTGGGATTTCGGCAAACCCGTGCCGGTACTGCAAAAGAAGGGTGAAAAGCTCAACCTGCCCGCTGAAAGGAAATTCGCCATGATTGTCGATTTGGAAGAAACGGAGAACTTAGCCAAACTGTTTGGGCAATATGAAATCAGGAAAATATACCGGATGGACCTGTACTCCGGCAAAAGCCGCGGCGGAAGGCTAACGAAGGATTACTATCTTATTGATAAAAAACGTCTAATTAATCCATGGACGCGCTGATAATCATCCGGGTCTCATTCATCAGTCTGGTCACGCTTTCATCATTATGCTTTACGGGAATCGGCTTGTGTATAATCATCGTTACGCCGCCGGGCATCAGATCGAGGCTGTTTTTCGGCAGGATGTTTCTGGTGCCGTTAATCGTGACGGGAAGAACGGGTATCCCCAGATCGACCGCCATCTTGAAGGCGCCTTTTTTGAACTCTCTCATTTTCCCGTCGCCGCTTCGCGTGCCTTCGGGAAAGAAAAGAACGGATGTTCCGTTGGCAATTTTTGTTTTGGCGGCATTGATGGTATCGACGGCGCCTTTTGAGTCCGACCTGTCGATAAATATGTGTCCGAGGGTTTTGCACGCAATGCCCAGAACAGGAACCTTTTCCAGTTCCTTTTTCATGACCCATTTGAAATCCATACCCAGCCAGCCGTAGAGGACATAGATGTCATAAAGGCTCTGATGATTGGCTGTAATAACGTAGGAGACACCGGATTCGATGTTTTCGGCTCCCACGACATTGACGGTCATCGGGGTGCAGAAACTGTTGATTCTTGCCCACATAACAGCAAAGAGTCCGCCGGTACGCGGTGTGAAAAGTATTGATGTGATGATGGCCAGAATGCCGCAGGCAAAAGTGGATGTAATCAGCAAAGGAAGAACAAAGAGCCATTTATAGGGCTGGTAACCCGTCCGGGCTATCCAGTCTTCGTTCTTTTCAACCAGTGACTTGATGTTTTCTGAAATTCTCTGCCGGTCATTTAAATATTTCCGCCGGTATTCCTCAAGAAATTCCTTCGCCGTGTTTCCCAGACCCATACCATTTCCCCCGCTCAGATAATTATTCAAATTCAACCCGGTTCGCCGGTTTCAGCCGGTTACAGCTTGTCCTTTACCTCACTCCAGAACAATTCGACCCCTTCCTTCCATCCATTCAGATATTTTTCGGTAAAAACGTTGACGCAATCCTGAGCTTTTTTGCCCGTTGCCTCCATCCGCTTTTTATACTTTTCAAACATGGCCGAAAAATAATCGCCCAGCTCTGCATCCCGGTCGGGATCTTTATAGGGAGCCCACGCAAGCGCGTATTGCAGTTCATGGTAATGGGCGGTCTTGCACCATTCGAGGCCGTCCTTTTTTCCCCATTCCATAAAGTTGAATTCGTAGTCGATTTTTTCCTTTTTCAGGCGGTCGACGATGGATGAAAAATCCATTTCGTTGCGGATTTTGGATGTCAGAGCCTCTTTCTTCTGAATCATCCCCGCAATGGCGTTTTGAAATACTCTTGAAAAGTTCATGGATTCTTTCCATTGCGTCATTTTTTCATAAAGCTCATCCGGGACGCTAATCGTAATTTTTTTAGCCATATCAATACATACTCCTAAAATTGATACATACTTTTTTCTGATTACATACACCATAAATAATGCCGTGTCAATCGGCAAGATATGGAATTTGTATTTAAGTATGGTGTATCGGATATTGAATCAGCCATGATCGACACAGGGAAAAGGATTCACCTATTCGAGCAAGTTGTCTGTTTCGTTCGAAATGCAGGGTTATGATAGGGGCGGCAGGCTTCGTACACCGCTTCAGGGCATTTATTGGTCAAACGAAGTCTAATCCGTGTCTGAAAAGAGTTTACCGGTCGCTCCTGAAATGTTCTTCAAAAAGCACTTATCGAAAATACAGAATCAAGAATGAAGACCGGAGAAACGATCCACTGCTTCCGCTATTTATATAAATATATATTGATTGAATATCCGCTATAAAAAGATTAACTACTTTATTGAAGGATTTATGCGTAAGATTCTAAAAAATAATGTGAAACTAAATTAACAACTGCAATTTGAACTCATAATGGGTAGATGCCTTCACATCCCCTACCCTGCTATTCGATTCCGTTGCTTTGACTTACAAAGAAACAGTTATGTTTTGAAATTTATTTGAGTATTATTAGTTTAAAGGTATAATGTTAGCAGCATTCGGATTTTAAAATAAAGAGAAGAATTGGGCTTTTGAAATCCTGCAATTGCTTTATTAACACCCATTATAAAATAAAACAGAATATATTTTATCGCTTCTAAAAGTAATAACGATTTCCGCGTAGGCATAGCAGTCGGTATTGGAATAATCAGTATTGTAGTGCCAGATTAAATCGCCTTTTTCATTTGTCTCTCGTTCTTGCGGCTGCCCTAAATTTTCCGTTACTTCTTTCACTTCAGAACCAATTCCGAGTTTCCCCCACACTCCAAAACCCGCATTTTTATTTATTCTTTTGGAAACGGGTATGTTTTTCAAACTTGATTCCCTGTCTTTTGTCGATATTATTTCGATATATTCAATTACACCATTAACTCCAATTGCTGTTATCATCTCCACACTTTTTGTTGAATCAAGATAAGCTCTTCCGCCACCGTGGCCCACATGATCAACAAATTTCCCTTTTCCATAGATTTTGACTATATCTTTATCGAGAGTGTAACCGGCAACAATCCCATCCCATGACGGGGGGAAGCAGACAGATCCCTTTGTTGAAGAAGAGTCGGCATTTGACAAACCACATGAAATAATAACGGCTAAAATTATTATTACCCGAATTGTTCGCATATGAACTCCAATTAATTATTGAGATTTATATGATACTATTTATTGATTACCGTTTCCAACCTAACACAAAATTACACAATTGAAAATTGAGATTACGAGAATTCCATTTTTGCATTTTGTTATAAAAAGTTTATTTTCCTACTCTATGTTTTCTCACCATCCGGGCAGGGTATAGAATTCTGCAATTTTTCGACACAGTTCTTTGGAATCAAGTGATGCCTCTACACCAACGTTAAGATCATCCTTATTGAGAAGCATTTCTTCCCATTCCTTTGGTACTCCCTCAATAACTTCCCATTCACGTTCTGAAACAAAACATCCGTAAATCAGTTTCCTTACAACGCCACCATTCTCTGCCAGGATAAACTGAAAGGCATCTACAAGACTCTGAAACGACAAAAATAAAGCCGTTCCATGTTTTAGAGAAAGCTCTTTTAATTTCTCATCATCGAATTCAAATTGATAATCGGGCAAGAGGGCATACCACCACTCATCATTTTCTTCGGTACATTGATTCCTGATATCCGGCCAGGGTATTCCCTTGCCTTTCCTGAGGTATAACGCATTCATAGTGCCCATATGTTTTTCACCCCTCGTGTCGATTTATAATCAGAATCAGACCAATGGTGTAACAGGATGTATGAACTCCTTCAGGCTGTGCCACCATCCCTTTGCCGGCTTCGGCCAGTATTCATTCCAGCCTTTAGCGGCCTCAAAAACTTGTCCCTCAGAGGAGAAACGCAACCTTCGATCTGATCTTGAGGTAACGATACCAAACGTTTTTTCAGTCCGCCCGGATATAAACCTGATCTTGCAGACTTCTGTATCATCAGGAATGTTTTCCAAGGCATCTGTCGGCTTAATGCCTTTGGAATAGACAATATGAAATGTTCCTTTTTGGTGATCTTCGAAAAAATGGCGTGGAAACACTTTTTTTTCTTTATAAGTACTCCCTCTGTCCTTATACTCATAGTGCCCCGATGAATTCAGTCTAATGTTACCAAGCCAGAAGCGATTCCCTTTCTTATAAGGATCTTGCTCTCCAAGCGACGTCACTTCAAAACGATCTAAAATATTAGCCGCCAATTCGTTCCGGGTGAAGATCAACCATGTTATTTTTCCGTCGGCATCACGATAAGTTGGGCCAAGAAACTGATGAAATGTGAAAACACCGCCATCAATGTCCCATTGTTCAATACTGACTCCAGACCCCACATTTCTCGCAGGTAATCCAAGAACTACATAAGTTAACAAATGCGTTTCTTCTCCGCTCATTCCCTGAATATGTGATTGGAGCAGAGCAACCTTCGCGGGAAGTCTGGCGGGTTTCTCCTTACCCCCGCCAAGAACCGGGCTGCTTCCCAATCCCCCAAAAAGGATCAAAATCAATATGAATGTTAAAAGGTTTCTTTTCATGGCACGGAAATAAATGACGTTATTCTCCCTTATGTTATTTCGCGGTTTTATGGGTTTGAATGCAGATGTTGATTTGCCGGATATAGGCTTCCTGTACCGGTCGGGCGGATTGAAAGGCCATGCTTTCACATTTGTCTTTTAACCCGTTTGCCTTGCAGTATTTTTTCAACTCTTCCCCGTAAAAGTCATTTGCGTTTTCAAAACAGGCTTTGAGCGGGCTTTTCTTCGTGGAATTCCTGCGTTCCTTTCTTGCCTTCTCATTTCTTTCTCTTTCGTATTCCTGTTTTTCTTCAGCGGTGATTTCCCTGATTTCACCCATTTCTGTATAGGTCAGGCCGTCCAGAGGATAATCCGATATGGATTCGCCGCCTTTATCATCCACGCAGATATAGGACATGCCGGCATCAGAAAGAGACGCGAACACCGCGATGAAAAGGATGATGAATCCCGCAACGGGTGGAAACTTTTTTATGTTCATCATTTCTCCACTTTTAACCGTATCCGCCGCTGTGCATACATCGATGTGTCCAGCGGCCCGAAATCCCTTAATGAATCCTTCAATGAACCCAGGCCCCTTCCTTATGACCATGCTTTGTACTGCGGTCATATTGGCGCTGTTTATCCTCGAAATAATCCTGAGTGCTGTAAGCGATTTTATCCGCCAGCGCTTTTAATTCCCCGCAGCCGTAAATCGGCGGAAGTTCCATCAGATTGGCATCGATTTCCTGCGCAGCCTCCATACTTATCCGGTAATGATTCAGTTCATGTTCACGAAGGGTATTGATGTACCGTTCGAAGTTGGTCTTCTGAAGGTCATCTCCGCCGATGAGTTTCGGCAGGGTAATAACGGCATTGAGAACCGTGGACACACCTGTAATATGGCACGCCCCGTTACGGTCGCTTTCAAACCGGGGATACCATTTAATATTGTAGTTCGCGACGCCGCTATACTGTTTTCCTTCCATTTTAATCGGGGACGCGGCAAAGATATGCGGTCTCAGCGGATCGCCGACTTCGGCTTTGACATCATAGTATTTGTATTCCAGATTTTCCCGCACCTCCGCGAAAGCCGGGCATGTCAGAATAAAACTCACAAATAAACAAATGGCACAGCGCCGCATGAAGACCTCAGACAATTTGCATAAACCTGATTGATGGATTGGTAACCGGATATGGATTAGCATAACCGCATTTCGATTAAAAGGTTTTTATGACATCATTGTTTCCGGCAGAAAATAATTACCGCCGGGATTATTTTTCGGGATGAATGGCGGAGGCGTCCGTCTTGTCGGGATGCCTTCCCCTGACCGTTGAATAAAATTCCCGGATGATTTTAAAATCGCTCTCCATATCGCCCGTCAAATGCATCAGGGGCCCGGCGCCGCCGCTCTTGCTTCCGTAATCGAGAAATGCCAGTTGCACGGGAACACGCGCTTCGTAAGCGATATGGTAAAAGCCCGATTTCCAGTACTGCACTTTTTTTCTGGTTCCTTCCGGGGCGATGGCCAGGACAAATCTTTCATGCTCATTGTAATACCGGACCATCTGAGCGACGATATGATGCGATTCCTTTCTTTCAATCGGAATGCCGCCGAGCCATTTAATCAGCGGACCGAACGGAAAACGAAACAGCTCCTGTTTTGCCAGAAAAACGACATCCGCCTTCAGCGCCAGCGCCACAATCGCACCGTAAAACAGATCCCAGTTGGATGTATGCCAGGCGACAATCATGACAAATTTCGGTTCGTCAGGCATTTTCCCTGCTGTTTTCCATCCGCATATTTTCAGAAGCAACAGCGATAAACCGCGCAATAAATATGTCAGGACAGGCGTATTGAATACGGTACGTTGCATATCGATTCTTCACAAATCTTTTTCTCAGATTTTACTGTTCTAATTTATCACATAATTACATAATTGAAAATTGAAGATTGCAGAAATAAAGAAATAAATTTCATCTATGAAATATTTTATCCGAAGTCTTCAGTCCGGGGCAAAATGATTTTTGTTATTTTTTATTCCGCCATATGATATAATTTAAACAAAAGGGACATTTCATAAAATCCTCAATTCTGGCGGCATCACAAGGAGGTTACAATGTCTTTCAAATACATCAACTACAAAGGCAAAAATATTCTTTACATTGATTTCCGGGATAAAAACGGCGATGAAAACTTGGCAACCCTGGATGCCGTAGCTCAGGAAATGAAGACATGGAAGGAAAAAGGGCTCACGCTTTCGGATTTCAGGAATTCAAAGGCTTCGCCCGCATATATGGCCCGCATAAAAGAACTAGGAAATGAAATTATCATTCCGATGACGATGAAAAATGCGGCGATCGGTCTGACCAGTATCCAAAAAGTTCTTTTGACTGCGTTCAATGCGTTCTGCAAAACCGAAGGCCGGGCCTTTGATAACGAAGAAGAAGCGAAGGAATGGCTGGTAAAGTAGTGAAGAATCAGGCGCACGGTTTCCGGAATTGCCGGGCATGAAAATGTTCCTGCGGCGTCTGATGTTTATTTTCCCATCATTCATTGCAGTTTTCCTCTTTTCAGGGAAATGGCCGCTTCGGGGCAGAATTCAATACAGCAGTAGCAGCGGATGCATTTCTGATAATCGTAGGCGGGGATTTTTTTGTGCTCAGCGGCTTTAGAAATTGCCCGCGCCGGACAGGCGGCCATGCACTTATAACAGAGCGTGCATTTCTCTTCACCGGGCCAGGGTTTTTGGATGAAAAGATTTTTCATCGCCGGGCTGACCAGCCATCCCCTTAAAACGTGCGACGTAATCGAAGACCTGGTCGGCTTGAAATCCTTCACACGCATATCCCCTATTCTTTCGCCCGTTATAATGATTTCTTCCGGAGATGATACCGCAATGAAGTCCCGTTTGAACCCAAGCTCAATGTAGGGAATCTTTGTATAATCAAGGCCTATAACTGAAGCGGCGACATAATCAACGGCAACCGGGTCAGCGCCGATGATAACCGCGCCGATTGGTCTGGGCGTGCCTGAGGGTCCCGGCCCTTCGCCCTCCATTCCAATGACAGCGTCCATAATGTGGATAATTTTCTTCGGTTTCTCAAATCCGTTCAGCAGAGCCCCGTTGAGGTCGAGCAGCCATTCAGAGAACGCATCCGGCTGCGGGAATCGCATATGCATGGCCGTCTTCCTTAATCCGGGAATCGTGCCAAAGAGATTTTTCACCGCCCCGGACATGTAGGTGAACCCGTGCGTTTTCAATTTCGGAAGATTGATGATTATATCGAGATCGAAAAATGCCTTTGATATTTCGATGCTTTTGATGAGTTTTGCGCCGGGATAATGAAGGACGGCAATTTCTTCCATTCTGCCGACTTCCACGCCGAGTTCCGCAACAACATTCCCGAAACCGGTTATTTTCGTCACTAAATTGAGTGAACTTAATCCGCCGCATTCCGTCAGAACGGGAGTACCGCCGTTTTCGATGACGATTCTGGCAACAGCCCTAAAAAAGGCAGGGTGCGTAATAATCGCTTTTTCGGGTCTGGAGGCCAAAAGCAGGTTCGGTTTCAAACCGACCCGGGCATTTTTCAGCTGTCCGAAATCGAAGCCGGTTTGGACGAGTCCTTCTTTGATGGTTCTGTACAGAATGTCATCCTGATAATCTCCACACTTCAACAAAGCGACTTTTTTCATCACAGCCTCCGGGATGACCTTCTTAAGAAATATGTACCATATTCAATTCAAAATCCGCCATTCTTATTTCCTGCATGAAAGACCGAAGGTTTTAAAAACAGATGGATTGATGATTACAAATGTCCCGGCAAATTGGGGTCACCCATTAAAGACTGTGCAGGATTTCGGAGCGCTGTATCAGCGCCGCTACATTTTTCCGTTCTTTGTCTGTAATCTGCGGGAGGGGGCTTCTGACTTTCGCAGCAACCGGATGCCCAAGCTGACGCAGGGTTTCCTTAAAGACAGCCTGACGGGAATTTCTGCCGATCATGGTGGGGAAAGGCAGGCGGCTTATCGCCTTGAAAGCGATTTTCTGAATGCCGGCGGGAATGTCAAATGTATTCATCAGTCCGATGTGTTTATAAATGGCATCTTCAATATGGCGCGCCTTGGAGTAATCGCTGGCCATCCAGCAGTCATAACATTCGACAACCGCGCGGGGCGCAACTGACGGGATGGGACACATGACTCCCGCACCGCCCAAATCCAGATTTTTCAGCATCAGCTGGGTCGTCCCGCTGAACAATGAAAAATCCTTGTCGGCGACCGCTCCTATATCCCGTTTCATTTCACTGACGCATACCGAACTTTCCTTGGCTCCCGCCAGTCCTTCGATATTATAGAGCCTGCTCATTTCATGCGATTTGAAGAACAGTCCGGTGATTTGCGGGAAATGATAATAGAAAACATTTTTTGTTGTCTGCCGGATGATGCGGGCATAGAAGGCAAACACGTCTTCAAACCGCAAAGGATAATACGAAGGAAGCGCCACCAGATAGCTGTCGAAAGCAAAACGGTCGGCTTTTTGGAAAAAGTTCAGTATTTCGGCAAGACTGAAAAACGTGCAACCTACGATGACGGGGACGCGGCCTTTCGCTTTATTCGCCACCGCTTCCACAACGCGGCATTTTTCATCCACGGTAAAATAAGGCGATTCGCCGCCGCTGCCGAGAATCAGCAGGCCGTGGCAGCCCTCGGCTATATAATATTCGACAAGATGCTCCAGCGCGGCAAGGTCAAGGCTTTCATCTTCTTTTAAAGGGGTGGGAACAACAGGATAAACTCCGCGGTATTTCATTGAGCGGCTCATAGGTTTACCTTTTTCATGCCTGCAGGCGGGTGCGGGTGATGATTTCCGCTTTTGTGTCATCGGGAAGATCGTCAAAGTAGGCGCAGTATCCGGCGACGCGCACGACAAGCCCCCGGTACTTGCCGGGATTTCTGCGTGCGTCCTCCAGTATTTCCGGGTCCAGAACATTGAGCTGCATTTCCATGCCGCCCTGTGAAAAAAATCCCTTCACGAGGGATGAAAGAACATTCACGCCCTTTTCATCGGCAACGGTTACGGGATCGAAACGGAGATTCAGCGCGTAGCCGTTCATGGCCATCCGGGAGTCCACTTTGGCGACCGAGTTGAGCACTGCCGTGGGTCCGAAACGGTCTTTGCCGTTGGATGGTCCGAGGCTGGATGCCAGCGGTTCCCCGGCGGCTCTGCCGCTGGGAAGGGCCGGTGTCCGTTTGCCGAAGGCCACATGGCATGTGACCGAATAGTATCCGGGAACATAATTCCCGCCGCGGGTGTTCTTATGTTTGGTTAGAGCGTCGTGGAATATCTTTGCCGTAAGATTCGCGTAGCCGTCAGGCAGAGGGTTGTCGTTGCCGAATTTCGGCGCGTTTTGCAATTGGGCTTTCATCACAGGCGTATTGTCGAAGTTGGCAAAGAGGGCACCCAGCACATCCTCCATCGAATACTTTTTCTGCCGGAAGACGACTTCCGCGAGCGCGGCCAGAGAATCGGCCACGTCGGCCACCCCGACTCCCTGCACGCCGCTGGAGTTGTAAATCGCGCCGCCCGCGGTGACGTCCTTGCCCGATTCGATGCACCCGTCCACCAGCATGGAAGAAAACGGCGTGGGATGATAATCGCGGTTCCCCTTTTCCATCATTTGAAGGTCGCCGATCATCCGGGCAACCATAAAATCAACCTGCGTCCGGAAGGCCTCGATGACCTGCTCTATAGTGGTGAAAGTTTTAGGGTCGGGTGTTGCTGCACCCAAACGCCACATTTTTCCGAATCTCCTGCCGCGGTTGAGCGCCAGTTCCATGCACAGCGGCAGATTGAAAAGTCCCGCGTCGGTAGAAAAGAAGCTCTTTCCCGGCAGGGACGGCTCCACACAGCCGACAATACCGTAATTTCTGGCCTCATCCAGCGGAAAACCGTGGGACGTGAGCGCCGCGATGGTAGCTTCATCGTTGAAAAGCGCCGGAACACCGTTTCCTTTTCTGGCCACATCCACCACACGACGCAGATAGGACTGCGGGCAATCCTTGTGAACCCGCGCCTGATAGTTGGGGTCCCGGAGCCCGGACTGTTCCATCACATCCAGAAAGATATAGGTCAAATCATTGACGGCATCGTTCCCTTCCCTGTCCATGCCGCCCACGATGGCGGCCTGCACAACAAGATAGCCGCCGTGATACTGGCTGGTGCGCCCAGACAGAAGAAATACATGCTCCACCGCCTTGGCGGAGAAAAGCAAAAGCAGTTCCCTTGCTAACTCCGGTGTTATCCGGCCCGCTTCCAAATCCGCTTTATAATATGGGTACAGGTACTGATCTATCCTGCCGAAGGAGATGGCGGAATTCAGCCCTTCCATATTCACCGCCATGTGGGCAAACCACAGCGACTGCAGCGCCTCATGGAATGTCACCGCCGGTTTTCGGGGCACCCGGCGGCAGATGTCGGCGATGCCTTTGAGCTCCGCCGCCCGCGTTTTGTCCTTTTGACGGGCGGATAATCTGTCCGCCTCGGCGGCAAAACGGTCTGCCAGAATTAAAAGCGCCTCGCAGGTAATTCGCGCGGCTTTATGGAAATCGCTGTCTTTGCCTTCCATTTCTTTCAGGTAGCCTTCGACGCCTATCTTGATGATTTTTTCGTAGTTGGGCAGAAAATGCCCTATGCCGCCCGCCTCGTTGATAAGATAATAAGTGGCATTCATCTGTTCGGCGGTGTAGCGCATCAGTTTGAAAACATGCGGTAAGAAAGCCTTCGCGGCCATGTTGCGAATAAGCCAGTAGGGATAAATCCTCAGAAGAAGCTTCAGACGCTCGCTCCAGGGCATTTGAAAAGGCGTGGTCTTTCGCTTGTCTATCCAGAGTAATTCCCCGCTCATGAAAACGCTGGCCAGCTCCGGCTGAAGAATGGCCGAAATCCGTTCAGTGCCCATGTTGCCGACAATCAGCTCTCCTGTATGGATGCGCACCGATTTGTGCTCGAAAAAGTGCCTGAGCGCCTTCGCGCGATGGATAATGACGGAGTCTATTTTATCGGCATGATGTTTGAAATAATCGGTAATGAGGGATGCCCGCTCCGGGCAGAGCCGGACTTTGGAGGCAAGCAGTTCCCTCTTGATGCCTTCGAAATGCGCCGAAGGTTTCTTTTCGTCGGTAAGAGTTGCCGAGGCCTGCGCCTCCATCACATTGCTCCTTAAAATAAATAGCGGCCTGCATCAGCCGGCATGCTTTAACTATAAGGACTGCGGCTGTATATGTCAATATGATTATGATTACGCCTGCCCTCCGGCACGCGCCGGTCATCGGGTGCTGACTGTTATTTTCTTTTGCCCGGTTTCACTTGTCTTGCTTTGCCGTGGTCTGAAATGTTGTGCGAAATATTGGCCAGGTAAAGAGGATTTCCAGCATCCGTATCCTTGACGGTGAAGGTCATGGCATGGACATCGGTCAAGGCTCCCGTTCTGACGTTTTTATACTGCAAATTGCCTTCCCAGAAGTTCCCGATCATCAGCGTGGGAAGGATTTCCTCCGTGATTACCGGCTGAAACTCCTCGGAAACAACATCATAAATGGAGTAGTCGCTTACCTTGTCCGGGCTGATTCCCAGTATCCTTCTGCCCGCCTCATTGAGGAATATCATTTTCCCTTCGAGTGTGGCCAGGCTGACCATATCGTTGCTGTACCGCACCACAGACGCGAACGTGCGGCTCTGGGCTTCCGCCTTTTTCTGTCTGGTGATGTCCTTTATCGTTCCCATGAATCCCGATACATTGCCGTGGTCGTCATGCATGAGTGTCGCGGTTACCAGCGCGTGGATGACTTCTCCATCCTGTCTGCGCAAATCAACGGCGTAATCCTGGATATAACCCAGTTCCATAATCATATCGGTAAGCTTGATACGGTCCTGGGCGTTGACATAGAGGTTGAAAACATTGACCCGTTTCAGGTCCTCCCTGCCGGAGTAACCGAATAATTCAATCGCTACATCATTGACATCTATAAAATCCCCTTCTTTTGAAGTAATGAAAACACAGTCTCTCGACGTGCTGAAAAATTTCCGGTACAGATTTTCGCTTTCCCGCAATTCCTCTTCCATGCGTTTGCGTCCGGTTATGTCGCGGTATATCGCCTGAACGTAAATTTTTCCCTTGATGGTAAACATCGAAGCGGCTACTTCCAGCCAGAGAACTCTGCCGTCTTTGGTCAGCGCCCGGAATTCATACTGACTGGGCGGGTCTTCCTGCCGGAATCTTCCGAGCAGATGCTTTTTGACCATCTGACGGTCCTCGGGATGCACGCCCGTGAAGATGTCATCCGCGGAACTTTCCTGTATTTCCTCCAGCGTATAACCGAACAGATTCACGAATGCGGGATTGACAAAGAGAATTTTTGGCGGCATGCCGCTGAAAACGGCAATCGGATCGAGAGAACTGTTGAACAGCGATTGATATTTCTGCTCGCTTTCCCGCAGTTCCTCCTCCATGCGTTTGCGATCGGTGATGTCATGCGCCGTAATGGCCAGATAAAGAGGCTCGCCGGTTTCATCCTTCCTGATAACAAACCCCATCGCGTCAACATGAGTCATCGCGCCTGTCTTCAGGCTGCGGAACGTCAGGTCGCCTTTCCACGGGTCTCCGGTCTTCAACACCTTGCCGATTTCCTTCATCACCACCTGCAGACGCTCCTCGGGGATAAAATCCGCGATAGAGTAATCGCCGACCCTCTCCGGTTCGATCCCCCATACCCTGGCACCCGCATCATTGATGAAAATTCCTTTCCCTTCAGGAGAGGCCAGCCCCGCCAGCTCGCTGCTGCACCGGACAATCGATGCCAGCTTGATGACCTCATCCTGCGCCTGTTTTTGTTTCCTGCGGGCATTGGCCTGTTCCAGCTCCCGGGCAATGGCCGGACCAAGACGGGACAGGTTGTCCTTCGTAATATAATCCCTGGCGCCCAGTCGCATATAGTCTATGTTTTTTTCCGCGCCTATCGTTTCGGATAAGATAATCACGGGAATATCGGCATCGGCTTCTTTTAAAAGGTCCATGGCTGAAGTAATACTGAATTTCGGCATATGATAATCGTAGAGAATGATGTCCCATTCCTTATCCTTGAGAGCTTTTTTCATCGCGGCGGCGTTTTTCACCCGTTGAGACATCATATTGTATCCGCTTTTTCTGAGCGCGCGGATCAAAAGCAGATCGTCGGTTTCCGAATCCTCAACAAGTAACACCTGAATCAGTTGTTCCTTCATCGGCCGGTCCTTTCTTTACGAAAATGATTTATAAAGGTGAATGCTTCCAAAGATACGATATTTTACAAATAAATATTTCATATGTCAAAAGAAATATGATCGCGCCGGAGACATCCGCTGATTTCAGAAACCGGACACGCCGCCGCAAGCTTATCAAAGAATCAAAAAGCTGAATTCCTGTATAAAATATGATACGCACACCAATGTCAGGTCAATTTTCGCATTTGAATTCAGAGAAAGAGGCATGGTCGGAATTTATGCTCGGCATCATGAAATATTATAAAATATGGCTGCCCCTGTTAAGCATCGTTTTATTTGCCGGCTTTGCCGAAATGATTTGCAGAATTTTTGACCTGTCGGAAAAACTGGACGCGGATTTTAAATTCATTACCCGGGACAGCGCATTTTACGGCGTGGATTATATTCAGGAAGACCCTTTCCTGATGTGGTCTTTAAAACCGGGGCGGCATTACGGAGACGCCGGCGTCATCATCAATTCACAGGGATTCAGAGGCAGGGAATACACGAAAAAAAAAGACGGAAATGTTTTCAGGATTTTGTGTCTGGGTGATTCCAGCACATTCGGGGTTCACGTTCAGCAGCAGGAAACATACGCCGCGCGGCTTGAAGACCGCTTGAACAGGGAATCCGGCGGCAAGACAAGATATGAAGTCATCAACGCGGGCGTGGAAGGTTACTCGTCCTGTCAGGGTCTGGCTTTTTACAGACTCAAAGGATACGAATACGCGCCGGATATTGTAACCTTTTATTTCGGTTTGACTGATGAAAAGAAGAAATATTCCCTCAGCGACAGGCAACTTATGCAGAAAGACGGAGGTGCGGCGAAAGCCATCAGGGCATCTCTGGAGAACAATTTTCTGTTAAGCCTGCATTCCTACAGAATCTTCCGCAAATATATCAATCGCGCGCTCGGCCGTGAACAAGACAATACCTTTAAAAAAGTAACACGGGTTGAGCTGGAAGATTTCAGGAAAAATATTCTGGAATTGAACGGATTATGCCGGAAGAACGGCGCGGTACTGGTGTTGATTTCACCGCCTCTGGAAAAGGAAGGCTATCCGTACAGTTATGCCTTTCCCTACAGGGTATTGCTGGAAAATATTTCCGGGGAAAACAATATTCCCCTCGTGAATATACCGGAAATGACTGAACGGTCGCCGATTTATACGACGCCGTTTTTTCTGGACAGAGCGCATCCCAACCCGCTGGGTCACAGAATCATCATGGAGAAAATACATGATCATCTCTTGGCCGGCAGGTTATTGCCGGGGAATCCGCGCATGAAAGAAGAGCAACCGCCAGGCGGGCAGGCATTTACCGGCCCGGAAAATGCTGTGGACGATTACAGCACGGACGTTAAATCTCTGCGGGATAATGCCGGAAATTATAAGAAAGCGGGAACGGTCTGGTACAAACAAGGCCGGTATCAGCGCGCCATCGAAAATTTTACCAAAGCCATCGGCCTGAACCCGGACGACGCCGGCGCCTTCAACGACAGGGGAGGCGCTTTCGCCAAACTGGGACGCTATCAACAGGCGCTGGAAGATTATAACGAAGCCATACGCCTGAAGCCGGATTACGCGGTCTTTTACAGTAACAGGGGCGTTGTATATCTTACCCGGGGAGACACAAAGCAGGGCTGCCGCGACGTGAACAGAGCCTGTGATTTGGGGGACTGCGCAGCCATGAAAGAGGCTCAAAGCGGGGGATATTGCCGCTGACAAACGGTGGACACGGAAAAATTATAACACCCGCATTAGACCCCTCCCGGCATATAAACAGGAAAAGAGCGGCTGTTGTACAACCCCCAAGACGCCGGTTTCCGTCCTTTGGTCATATTTCAAACCTGAACCCTGACTTCCCGGCCGTCATTTTTGATTCGCAGCCAATTTTTTCCTGTTTTCGCTTGCAATGTTTCTTCAAATTTGTATGATAACGCCAGTTTTAAAAAAGATGCTTGCGGAGATTAGCAATAACCGGGTACTGTCCGTCGTTTTCAAAAGCTTTTATTAGCTCTTACACGATACACCCAATCTTTTTATACTTGATGGCCTGCAGATTCTGAATTTGGAAAGCATAATGCCATAAGAACTTGAAGACGCAAAAATGACCCGGCCCTTTGATTTACGATTGCAGACATGAAGGAGAAACACCATGAGTCTTGATGAGTTATTTTATCCCAAAAGTCTGGCCGTCATCGGCGCGTCCGAAAATCTTGGCGGCGGACGACTGCCCTATTTCCTGATTCTTCAGGCAAACGGTTATGCGGGCAGGCTCTATCCCGTCAATCCCCGCCGTGATACCGTGTGCGGCGTCAAGACCTGCGCGTCCATCGACGAACTCCCGGAAGCCGTGGATTTCGCCATCGTCGCCGCGCCGGTCGAGCAGTCCATGGACATCGTCAAGGCGGCCGTGCGCAGGGGAATCAAATTCATCCACTTCTTCACGTCCGGTTTCGGCGAAACGGGAAACGTGGAACTGGAGAACGAGGTCGTCAGGGAAGCACGCAAAGGAGACCTCCGCATCGTCGGCCCCAACTGTATCGGCGTTCAGTGTTTCGAATCGAAAGTTTCCTTCAGGCTCACCAAGAATCAGGAAGAACCGGGCGCCATCGCCTTTCTCGGACAGTCGGGCGGAATCACATCAAGCTTCGCGGCCATGGCGACAACCAGAGGCATCTGGCTCAACAAAATAGTCTCCTACGGAAACCAGATTGACCTGCGCGTGGAAGACTACATTGAATATCTGGGTGAGGACGACAACATCCGTCTCATCGCCTGTTACGTGGAAGACATCAAGGACGCGAATAAATTTCTCAGAGTCCTCACGAGGGCAACGGAGAAAAAACCCGTGATTATTCTTAAAGGCGGCAAAACGGAACTGGGCTCGAAGGCGGCGGCCAGCCACACGGGAGCCATGGCGGGCAATTACACCATCTGGGCGGCGGCGGTAAGACAGCACGGCGGCGTTCTGGTCGACACATTCGAAGAGATGATGAATCTGGCGATGCTGGGCACATCCACCAGACTGCCGCGCGGCAGGCGCGTGGGATTCATGGGCGCGGGCGGCGGCATTTCGGTTCTGTTCACCGACCTGGCTGTTGCCGCGGGAATCGAGCTTCCGGAACTGGGCGAGAAAACCCAGCAGATGATCAGCGAGAAAATCCGGGGCGTCAACACGTCGACAACCAATCCCGTCGATCTGGGGGCGTACGGTTTCGACCTCAACGTCATGCTGCATACGATGAAAGCCCTCGACCAGGATGAAAACATCGACGTGATTGTTCCCTACTTCTCCGTTGAATACATCATGCACGCGCAAGTGTTTCTTCAGGTCACCAACAGCGCCGACACCATCATGGAAATGGCCAGACAAATCAAAAAGCCGGTCATTCCCGTCCTGTCCTGTTTTCTGGAAAACGACATCGAGGCGGAACGCGTCCGAATCGCGACGTTCAACGCCATGCGCAAGGCGGGCTTCCCCGTTTACTCCACCATTCAGGACGCCCTTTACGTCATCGAAACATACTTCGAATGGGTGGAAAAACAGACACGCAGACTGGCGAAGAAGAAAGCGAAGTAGAGACAAAGGTGACTTCAATGCGAAGCGGCTCTCAGCCGCTGTGGCAATCTTTGTCGTTATACCGGCGCAGAACGGTATCCAGTTAATCTTTTGTCATCGCAGGTAACATAGTGACGAAGCCACCCCTTTAATTGTCCTCCGCAGGTGACGTGCTCCCTGAGCTTGTCGAAGGGGTGGTTCCCTAAGCTTGTCGAAGGGGCGCTCCCCCCCCCCAGAGGTCGAAGGCAAAATACAGAGCGAACCTTAAGGTTCGTTTTTCAAAAAATATGAAGACCCGCACCATGTCTGCCTTTCCACGACAAAACAGGACGACTCAGGACGGATTGGGAGATTTGCGAAACTCCCCGACATGACGCCCTTTGCCCTGAAAAAAGTAAGAAAATGTAAGGAAATGTAAGAGATTTTGGAATTTTCAGAAAAGATCGTCACTGCAAGATATTGATATTACAAGCTTTTTAATTTTGCGTATCGCGGCGCAAACCGTTTTTCAGCCCCAAATCCATAATATATTAATAATACCGAAGACATAGGGATATAAAAGTTACCGCTAGCCGCTCAACTTTCAATGCCCTGCCCTTGCCCAATCCATTACCCAATCTGCCGGGCGGATTTTTTTTATTTCTGAAATCCGCATTCCCCTATTTATAATTTTATGCTAGATTACAAGCATTGATCAGTAAACTCATTTCCCATTAACAGTATTCATAAGTTAATCTTTTTCTTTTTATAACATCAGCAGTGGTCGTAAAACTCGCGTGTTTCAGGGGATGCAAAATTTAATCATTAAGTTTTGAAAGGAGGAGGCAATGAAAAAAAAGTATTTAGTCTTTTTGTCAATGTTGCTTTTCGCCATGATGGCCTGCGGCTGCGGTGGAGGCGGCGGCGGAGGCAGTCATAGCGACGGTTCAACGACTACAACCACGACAAGCTCCACTACGACAACCGTCGCAACCGGCACTGCCGGTGTCTGGGACACTTCTCAATGGGATAGCGCCCAGTACGGGCCATGAACTTCATCTATCACTGATTATTTTTCCAAACAGGAGATGTGATTTGAATAAGATGATCAATTCATAAAATAATATTTTTTTCAGACATTCGAAAAAGGAGGATGACATGAGTTACTTCAGCATAAAAAGATTTTCATTGAGGCAGGTTGTGATTTTGCTTTCCATAGTCTTTGCAGGAATAGCCATCATTTCATACGCAACGGTAACCATACCGAATACATTTTCGTCCGGCTCAACGATAAGTTCAAGCCAGATGAATGCCAATTTTACGGCGGTAAAGGATGCCATAGATCCTTTACAGGTTACCAACTTTACCAGATTTTTGAATCTAAACTCCGGCAGTGTTACTGTTACGACAACGCCCACCAAACTGAATATAGGGACAAGAACATTTACAAAAAGCCGCGGTGACACAAATATTGAAATCTTTCTTAATTCAAGGTTTGATGGGGGCACATTTAGCGGCGGAGCCTCTGGAATCGTGTTTTGGGTGAAGATTGATGATACGATTGGAGCATCATCTGATAATCATGCAAGTATTAAAACGAGTGACGCTCAAGAATTCCTGTCTTTATATGCTGTTTTTCAGGGTCTTGCCGCCGGATCGCATACCGTAAGCGTGTGGGCACAGACCAATGGCGGTTCCTCCAGTGATGTTTTTGTAGATCCGGGCGGATATGACGGTGGGATCGTTGTAAAAGAAAGTCTCTAGACGCAAAATATTTTTTTCGGGGAAGTATGAACATGAACGCGAAAGGGGGCAGCCGCCCCCTTTTTTTATCGGCTGACAATCAAATATTTTCCTGATCATTGCTCCTTGTGTCATCGCGGAAGCGGCTCTCAGCCGCTGTGGCAATCTTTCCTTTTCCTCTGTCATTGCCCAACGTGATTGGTCAATCCAGAGAGACAAGCTGAAACGAGCGTAGCGATTAATTGAATGATTAAGTACAGAATGCACTCCATTCCTCTAAAAAACTGGTAAGGCGTCCCCGGTTTTCCCTATACCCCACTGGTTTTTACGGATCGCAGCGGAGTAAAAATTCAGTGCAGTGATTTGTTATGTGTTTTTTTATTTCTCACATTCTTTTTTTATTGCTTCATTCATCAATTCAAAACCGCTTTTTGTCTTATCCAAAGTTTTACCTAAAAATCTGACCAATAATCCGCTAAATATTTCTCCGTGTATAAAGGTGGTCGTACCATTATTATTATCAGATAACTTGAAATAATGTTCACCATCAAAAAGTCCCTTGAATAATAGTTTTCCTAACCAACGAAATTCCTTATTTTGTTCAAACTTCAAAATTAAAGGTTTAAAAGTCATTCCACTGCCATCTGGGGGTTGGATTTTTATTATTAGTTGTTCACCAATTTTTTTATTCCCTGAAATAGACTCAATGAATGGATTCCATTCAGGGTGTTTTTCAAAATTTGTTAAAATTCCCCAAACCTTTTCTGGCTTTGAATTGATAATAATTTCTGTCTTGATCTCTTTCATTTTCTCACCCGTCATTAGCCTACGAAAGGTAAATATTACCCCTTTCTTATAAGGATGAAAAGAAAAAACTAATTTAAGACAAAACACGATACCGGTTTTCTGATGCCATCTTTCCACCTCCGTCACGATGTGATACCAAGGCCTGCGGAGGACATCATTGGAGATTGCCACACCGCGTGAGACGCGGTTTGCAATGACACGTTTGCTTTTTTCCTCCTCCGTCGCTAAGCGACACCTCCTCCAGAGGAGGACATTGGAGCGGTTTGAAGCCTTTCCCTTGTATATTTCCGAAATGTTTCCGGTTCCACCTGCAAGATTGAACCCGCAAGAGAATTTTCAGCGTTTACCGGCAATACGTTACGCAAAAGACCGGGCGAATAATTCATGGATCGCCTTCTTTCCGTTTTCTTCAAGGAAGCGGGTTCCCGTTCCCGTGAAATGGACCCGGCTGATGACAGGTTCATCCCCTTTTTTGTGTTCAACCCATTCCAGTTTATTCCAGGTAAACCAGTTGTTTTTCTTCTGATCAAAAACATGCAATGGTTTGTTGCAGATTTTGCTGAATTCGGCGCCCCATCCTGTGCCGCCTTTGACGGTCTTATCGTCGAGTATTTCACCAATGACAAACGTTTCCTGACCGTTGTTAATCTGATACCAGATACTCTGGAGAATCTTGCGGAAAGTTTCGTTATCCGTGTAACGGCGATTCATTAATTTCGAAACGTATTCCAGGCTCACATCGCCGTTTTTCAGTTCTTCGTGATTGAGGACACGTAATCCCCGTTTGCGGCTGATGCTGTGTCCGTTAAATGTAAAATTTACTTCTTCAATCCCAAAGCGCTCCGCATTTGCGCCAAATTCCGCTTCAGCACCCTGAGCTCCGCCGCTGAACATTATGCAATCTTCTTTTTTCATTTTTTTCCCTTTCTTCAACCCGCTTGTTTTTATAGACATTCATCATTTCGAAATTGATATCGAAGAAACAAAAGAGCAGAAGATTTGTTGTTAACAGTCTTCTGCTCTTTATATACTTCGCTCACTATCCCGCTCCGCTATGCTTCGGGGATTGTTCCCAATAGCCGTTGGCTATTGGATAGTTCGACTGACGCTTCAAACATCGCTATGCTCGTTTTCAGAGAGTCTCACTACGACTTACGCTTTAATGAGACCCAAAATTCAGAAGCATAGCGTACTGGATTTTGATGGTCGAATTATCCCGCCACCTAAAGATGGCAGGGACAAGCTCTCGCTAGGCTTGCTCTCAGCTTGGCTCACTAGTATCTTCCGCCACCGCTTCTGGGGCCTCTGCCATAACCTCCGCCGCCGTTACGGTTTCCACCGCCTCTGGAACCTCCGCCGCCTGCGCCGAATTCTTTCTTCGGCCTTGCTTCATTAACGGTGATTGCCTTGCCGTCAAGCGTTCCGCCATTGAATTGTTTAATGGCTTCCACCGCGCCTTCTTCCGTTTTCATTTCGACAAAACCGAATCCCTTGGATTGGCCTGTAAACTTGTCTTTAATGATTGATGCGGAGGCGACTTCTCCCGCCTCGCTAAAGTTGGTTTTAAGATCCTCATCCGAAATCTTATAAGACAGATTGCCGACATACAAATTTTTGTTCATTTTTTTCTCCTTTATTTTTTAGTACTTCTTGTTCCTTCATTCCCCCTATGGGGCCCCACAAAGCATCAATAGTACCCCCATCCGTCTCCCGGTTGAGAAGGAAGGAAAAAGTGAGGGATTTGTATGCCTTACCTCTGAAGCTTTTTAAAAAGCCCGTTGCCGCTCAAAGCGAAAAACCACAATGCTATCCAAAGCTTGAATGGTTGTGTCTTGTGTATTAGGAAAGGTTTAACTGGGAAAGGTTCAACATTCAATAATATAAACACAATTAATTTTGCTCTGTGTAGTGTCTGGTCACGTTACGGATTAATAGTCAAGAGATATTTTACGAGGGCTTTGCCCACCCCGCGAAAGAAGAAAGATTGTTTCGTCACTTCGTTTGCAATAACAATTGAAAAGATTACGTCACCACGCGATTGCGTCCGGCTTCCTTGGCACGGTAGAGCGCCGCGTCCGCATCGGAATACAGCGACTCCAGTGTCTGATTCGCCTGCATCTGCGCAATGCCGATGGAGACCGTCAAATGCGGCAGGGGCTCTCCGGAGCGAAACGGCAGTGTAAGAGATGCGACGACCTGCCGCAGGCGTTCGGCAATCGCCAGGGACTGGTCAAGATTCGTGTCAGGCATCCCGAGGGCAAATTCTTCGCCGCCGTAGCGCGCCAGCATATCCGTTGGGCGCAATCTGGCGGAAAGCACCCGGGCAACAGCGACCAGCGTGCGGTCTCCGGCAATATGGCCGTAGGTGTCGTTGATTCTCTTGAAGTAATCAAGATCGAGCATCAACAGGCAAAAAGGCGCGCCGTCCTGATTGCAGCGTTTGATCTGTCGTGCAAAAGCATCATCGAACCACCGCCGGTTGTGCAGGCTGGTCAACGGGTCGGACTGGGCCGCCTGTTCTATCTCCTGCCGCAGGTAGAAATTTTCGATAATCATTTCGTTATCGGTGCGTATCCGCTGGGAAAGAATGTAAAGAAGATTTTGCGCCATGCCGTGGGAGACGTTGAGCATCGACCACAGAACGTCTTTGGGGATTTGCAGGACGCCGGAATCCTCAGCGGCGGTGACATTGGCCGATGCCGCCCTGCCGTCAATAACGGACATTTCTCCCAGACATTCACCCGCACCGATTGTTTTGATGACCAGGTCTTTGGATTCTATCAGGTTGACGGAAAAATTTCCCGACAGGATGACGTAAACATTATCATTGAGATGATCCTTCGTCAGCAACACGTCTCCTTCTTTGAGACTTAGAACCTGACAGCACTGAAGCAGGTATTCCACTGCGCTGAAATCGATGCCGCGAAAAAGGGATGCTTTTTCCAAAGCGCTTCTGAGTCCGCTGACTGCATTGGTGTTTTCGCCGGTTTTGTTCATAAGTTAATATAGATTACCGGTTTTCCGGAGTTGATGAAATTTATAAAATGATTAACCATCATGGGGGTTGCTTTTCCGTTCATGAAATCCGCAATCCGGAAACGGCAGGCAACCTCTCCTGTATAGTTCTACCATAAGTTACGCCGGAGTCCAGCCATTTTTTGATTCGTTTTGCTTGAAATAAATCCGTTGGCCCTGCGGTTCAGGGATGGTGATTCCTGCTGTTACACAGCTCAAGGTCCCCATCCGCTTCGCTTCGGGGATAATTCCCAATAGCCTCTGGCTATTGGATAGTTCGATTTACTCCTCAAACGTCGCTATGCTCGTTTTCAGAGAATCTCTCTACGCCTTACGCCTCAAATTTCACTGTGTTCATTTTCGGCTTGGCTCATTACGGCAGAAGCCGTTGGCCTGCGCCTGCTGCAAAGCCATGCAATTTCCCAGTTCGCAGGCGCTTTGCGCATCGCGGCAGCCGGAAACCGTATCACCCAGCACGAGATATGAAATAGCCCTGTTGATGTAGGCAGGTGCGTATTTCGGATCCAGACGGACGGCCTGATTCAATTCCTCAATAGCGCGCTGCGGCATGCCCAATGCGTTATAAGATAATCCTCTGCCGTTATAGGCAATGACATAATCAGGCCTGATGCGGATGACTTCATCGAAACAGGCAATGGCTTTTTGAAAATTTCCTTCCCTGCCGTAGGCGTTCCCCAGGCGGCTGTATGCCAGATAGTTATCCTTTGTTGCCTGTGCGGTGTGGCCGAACAGGGTAATGCTGTTTTTCCAGTAGCCGCACTGGTGCCAACTCACAGCCGCCAGCAGCGCGACCGCCGCCAGGGCGGACGGAAGCAGAATGTATCGCCTCGTGGATTCGCTTTTGAAAAGCGTCGAAACACCCCAGATGACCATAACGGAAAGACCGATGGAAGGCAGGTAATGGTAGCGGTCGGCCATGGCGTCTTTGCCTATCTGCAATAGCTTGATAACGGGCAGAATGGCTATCGCGAACCAGAACCAGCCGACAAAAAGAAACGGCGCGCGTTTTATCGCTGCGATGACAAATACGGTGACGGCAAGAATCATCAGCAGCGCGCCGAACGCCTGCCATGCCGGAATGGAAGCGGGCAAGGGATAGAAAATAGCCATGTCTCGCGGCCATAATGTTTTTTCCAGATAACTCACAAAGGAAACCGCGGCGTTGGAGAGGCGCAAATCCAGAGGGATGGGAGTCTGCAAGGAATAGTCCTTCGTTGACGGAACATAATACTGCACATAAAAGGTAATCAGGGAGAAAACCGCCGAAAGGATGAATAAAGGCGCTTTTTCCTTAACCTGCCACAGAACCCGGCTGCCTTTCCGCGCTTCAAAACGGTTCAACGGCCAGTAATCCAGCAGAATCATGATGACAGGCAGAGTAACAATCATCGGCTTGCTGATAAGGCCACAGAAAAAACTGAAAAGAACCGCCAGATATCTTCCCGCCACCGGTTTTTCAATATAACGGACGTAGAGGCATAAAGTCAGCATCCAGAAAAAGGCGCTCAACACATCTTTGCGCTCGGTAATCCATGCCACCGATTCCACATGCAGGGGATGCAGAGCGAACACGGCGGCGACAAACGCGGAAGGCCAGAGCGATTTCGTCGCGCGGTCGAAAAACCAGAACAGCATCAAAGCACCAAGCAGGTGCAGGATGAGGTTGGTGATGTGATAGCCGCCGGCGTTGAGTCCGTAAAGTTGATAATCCGCAAGCAGGGAAAGCCAGAGCAGCGGGCTCCACAGGTCGGCATGGTTTGTCGTGAAAGCCCAGCGCAGCGCATCCGCTGTGATGCCCGTCTGAATATGACCGTTTTCATAAACCATCATATTGTCGTCCAGATTGATGAAGCCATAATGAGATACCTGGCCGTAAACAACAATGGTGACGACTGTCAGGACGATATAAACGATCAGTTTTTGTTTTGATGAGTTGATATTCATATTTTCGGGCATTGTTTTTTGCCGGTGCTTATATCACATGTTTGACCGGATTTCAGTTATTTATTTTTTTTTTCGAAGAGTCGAACCGTATGAATGGAAGACGAAGGCTGCGTCGCTTCACGATTCCGTGCGGAATCAGCAGACTCACTATCCCGCAACTCTTCGTGGCAGGAACGAGCGGCGTTTGACTTGCTCTCAGCGAGTGTCATTTTCGACCTGGCTCAAGGTCCCCATTCGCTTCGCTTCGGGGATAATTCCCAATAGCCTCTGGCTATTGGATAGTTCGATTTACTCCTCAAACGTCGCTATGCTCGTTTTCAGAGAATCTCTCTACGCCTTACGCCTCAAATTTCACTGTGTTCATTTTCGGCTTGGCTCATTACGGCAGAAGCCGTTGGCCTGCGCCTGCTGCAAAGCCATGCAATTTCCCAGTTCGCAGGCGCTTTGCGCATCGCGGCAGCCGGAAACCGTATCACCGCCTTTCAGATAAATGAAAGACCTGTTGACGTGCGCGTTGGCGTCATCCGGGTTCAGTTTGATGGTTTTGTTGAAATCCTCCAGAGCGAGATCGTACCGGCCAAGGATGCTGTAAACATATCCCCTGTTATTGTAAGGATTCGGATCATCCGGCGACAAACGTATATGGTCATTGAAATTATCGATGGCGCGCCGGTACTCTCCCTGCATGATGAAAGCGGCTCCCCGCTGGTTATAGATTTCGGGATAACCCGGCATTATGCGGAGGGCTTCGTTAAAATGTACAATGGCCTCCGTGCTCTTTCCCTCGTCAAGCAGGGCCTGGCCGAGCTGGCCGTGCGCAAGGTGATTATTGTATGTCACCTTCAGGGCATGATTAAAAAGCGTGACGCTGTTTTTCCAGTAGCCGCACTGGTGCCAGCTCACAGCCGCCAGCAGCGCGATCACCGCCAGGGCGGACGGGAACAGGATATATTTCCTTGCGGATTCGCTTTTGAAAAGCGAAGAAACGCCCCAGACAATCATGACGGAAAGGCCGATGGAAGGCAGGTAATGATAGCGGTCGGCCATGCCGTCGCTACCAACCTGCAATATCTTGATAACGGGCAGAATGGCTGCCGTGAACCAGAACCAGCCGGTAAAAAGATACGGCGCGCGTTTCGCATTCGCTGTCACGGCAAGGGTGACCGCCATAATAATCATGACGGATACAATGATTTCCTGCGCGGTAAGATAAAACGGGAAGGGATAGAAGGCAGCCATGTCATGGGGCCAGAATGTCTTCTCCAGATAAGTCACAAAGGAAACCGCCGCGTTGATAAGCCGCGATCCCAAAGGAGGAGAGGTCATCTGAGGCAAGTGCTTCAGCGAGGGACGGTAATACTGAACATAAAAAACAATAAAAGAAAAAATAACCGATAAAAAAAAGAAAGGCGCTTTTTCCTTCACCTGCCACAGAATCCGACTGCCTTTCCGCGCTTCAAAACGGTTCAGCGGCCAGTAATCCAGCAGAATCATGATGACGGGCAGCGTGACGGCCATGGCCTTGCTCATCAGGGCGCAGAAGAAACCCGCAAGCACAAGCAGATAGCTTTTGAGAACCGGTTTCTCCGTGTACCGTGCATAAAGACACAAAGTCAGCATCCAGAAAAATGCGCTCAAAACATCCTTGCGTTCGGTCACCCAGGCCACCGATTCGACATGCAGCGGATGCAATGCGAACACGGCGGCGACGAACGCGGAAGGCCAGAGGGCTTTCGTCATGCGCTCGAACACCCAAAACAGCAGCAGGGCGCTGAGGATGTGCAGGATAAGATTGGTGACATGATAGCCGCCGGCGTTGAGCCCGTAGAGCTGATAATCCAACATGAAAGAGAGCCACAGAAACGGATTCCACAAATCGCCGTGGTTTGTCGTGAACGCCCAGTGCAGTGCATCCACGGTGATGCCCGACTGGATATGAATGTTTTCGAATACCAGAAAGTTATCGTCGAAATTCGTGAAATCAAACTGACGCACCTGGCAGTATACAGCAAGCGTGACCAGTATCAAAACGACATAGATCATCAACTTCTGTACGCCGGGATTAGCTTTTCCTTTATTCAACATGGCAATTTATGTATCACACGTCAAATCAGAGTTCAGCAGTTTTTATTAATTGCCGGAGAAACGGCCGGATGAGTTAAAGGCCGGCTGCCGCGTGATTTTCTCCCGGATATTCACCGTCAGGCAGTGCAACGTCTGCAAAATCAGCGTATGCCGTTCAATAACCTTCTTTTCAATCTGTTCTTGAAGTTTCGCGATTTTTGCAAAAGACGCGCAAGCTTCGACAGGGCAAGGTTCATGCCGTTTATATCGGGATACCGGTGCCGGGAAACATAATCCTTCGTCATGTATGCCGGATATTCCCCGCCTGAATAAAGTCTGTTCATGCAGTTGCAGCCTATCGGAACGGAACATTTCAGAATCCTGTCGTTGAATTCAAAACCGTCAATGACAGATCCCAGCCTCGACTCCGGTAATTTGATGCACGGCGCCTGCGCCCGGTAGACGGAACCGTCCGGCTCTATCCTCACCGAGTTGAATCCCGCCGAACAGTAATCATTTTTAAACACCAGATTTTCCAGACCCGCATAGATGAGGAGCTGGTTGTAATTTTTGAAATACATTATCGAATCATCTTCAAACCTGACTTCAAGCGACTGGCCGGGACGCCAGATTCTGGTTGGCTTGAATTTCAGCAACTGCTCCGGGGATAATGATGTTTTGTTCAAAACATCCGCATCTTCCTTCGACAAATCCTGATTCAGGCTGAAAATATTTCCCATATTCGGATAAAAATCGGCCTTAAAACCTTTATCCTGAAACCTGTGGAACAACCGGTTGACTTCATCATAATTGGTTTCGTCGGCAATGAATTTTACAGATAGTGAAAGCTTTGGAAATCTGCGGCGCAGTTTTTCAAGCTTTGCCGAAAACTCACTCACTTCCGTATATTCCGTATAGACCCCCGACTGTATGGAATAATTGACCTGCTTATCCCGGCACGAATCATAAAGCCGCGCATATAAGTCCTCGTAATATTCGTAGGAACGCGACATATTGGTTTGCAGACAGCAGCTTATTTTTTTTGCGGTAAGCGTCTCGTGAAAAGAAGTCATGACCCTGCTCAGATTTTTAACCAGCGTCGGTTCGCCGCCCAGAAACCGGGTATGGCATTTATAGGGGTTCAGCAGGTTTATTTTATTTGCCAGATTGACGGCGCCTGTCTCGATTTGTTCGGGATTCAAAGGTTTTTGCGCGCTTTTATTCGCCGTAATGCAATCCCTGCAGGCATAATTGCACGAATTCGTCAAAACCCAGGACATATGAAACGCCCGGCTGACATGCTTGACATATTTAACTTTTTTCTTCTGATTCAAGCTGTCCCCTTTTCCGGCATTTTCCGGTTGGCGGCCACAATCTTTTATAGGACGCTCCCATGGATAAAAGCTTCTGTCGGTCATCCGTGGAAACTTTTCCCGAAATAAAACAGTGAAACTTTTAGAAAGTCGTTTCAGCGGCATTTTCCAGCGCCGATATCATCATGGTTGCCATCGCGAAAGTCAGATTTTCGTCCGTTATCGAACAGACCGGTATGATATTCATGGATCGCTTCCTAATGGAAATTATGCAAAAAAAGCAATGAACTGTTTCGCTTCGTTCTTATCCTCTTTATCACTGAAATAAGCGCATTTTCACTCAGACAGGAAATCTGCCGCATTTCCCCGCGTTTTCATTTCCGGCGGAACCGGGGAATAATCACCGGCGTCTTTTCCCGGTATCGGATATAAGCCCCACCGAAGCGCTTCGCCAATTCCGGCTCTTCGATATATTTGAATTCCAGGACGCTCATCAGAACAAACAGCGGCGTCATGATGAAGGTGAGCGTCACCGAACCGCTGAATATGCCGGTTCCGAATATAAACAGAAAAAGGCCGGTCATCATCGGATTGCGCGAATAGGCGTACGGCCCGTCCGTCACCAGCACCGGCGGCGGATTGACCGGCGCCGGTGTTCCTTTTATCCTGAAAAACTTCCCCACGCACCAAAGCCACAACAATGCCCCTCCAATCAGGAAAGGCAGGGACAGCGCCGTGCTCAAAGGCTTTGAGATGAACTCCGGCCATCCCAGAAAACGATCGACATAAAAAGAAATCCCTATCAGCAGCAGCACCGCACAGAAAAAAGCCAGAACGAAAACCGGGGTAAGCATCAAACGCACTCTCTTTGCGCCGGTTGCCGACTGATATAAAAAATTGATAATGCCTTTAAAAAATCTGTTCATCATCCGCATCGCTTTCGGGATTCAGGCATTTCATATGCGGAATGCCGCTTCCCATGATGATCACAATCAGTTCGCGCGGGTCTGGCGGTAATACCACTGCATCTGTTGAGGGTTGCTGTCTTCATCCACGTTTTCCTCGGCAATCATCTTTTCACCGCGCGCCCGGGGCAGAACTTCCCTGAGCTTCCATGTATCGCCGCGGCGGCCGAATGTCCAGTATTCGTCAAAAGGCGTTACATATGGCTGTTCGGTCAGGGCGATATTGCCCTTGCGGATAATTTTCTGGGCATGCGCGCTCAGGCGCACGGTGAATTCGTCCTTTGCCGGATCGGCGTAGTTTCTGACCAGAATCAGTTCCGCTTTGCGCACGCAGATATTCCTGTACTCCACCGTCATCCCCTCCATCTCCCACTCGCGGAGGGTCCTTTGCAGATTCTCCGCGACGTCCGGAAACACATCCAGCGTCCCGATGATGGTGACGTCCCGTTTCTCCCGCGCCAGATAGACATCCAGAAATGTTTTTCTGGCCTGCTCCAGCATCTTCTGCCTGTCCCATATTTTATCCGTCTGCACGAGGAAGTTCAGCAGGCGGTCAATGCGCGTGGCCTTCTTTTCTGTTCCCTTTTCCAGCCAGGGACCGGCCTCCCCTTCCTTCGCGGCGTCCCGGTAAACGCCCTGAACGGTCTTGTCGGTCAGCATTTCGAAAAAGTTTTCATCCTTGAGAATATCGGATTCGCCGGCCTGTTCGATTTCCCTGAGCAGCCAGTTTTTCCCCCGGCGCTGAAATGTCCAGAATTCCTGAAACGTTGCGGGTGTCCTGTCACCCCGCAGAAACATGTTGTTGCGGTCGTCAACATAGTAATCGCGCACCGACGCCGTGATGAGCGCGGTAAATTCACGCGTATCGGGCTTTTCCGTGTAGCGGACATTGACAATGTCTATCTGCCTGACCTGCAAATCATCGAGCTTGTTGATTTCGTGATTTCGCACCAGCCCCTGAAGCTGCGCCGTATGCTGCGCAAAGAGAGATTCCATGAGCAGCGTTTTCATGGGCGTGTAATCCCGCGCCTGCCAGCATTCCTGAAGTTTGCGAAATGCCGCCTCACTCGCTTTGCGCAGTTCCTGCGGCGACATGGACGGGTCCTGGCGGCTGATGAAATCAAGAAGCTTCATGGTTTTTACGGATTTCCTTTCTATTTCGGGCCGGCTGTAAAGATAATCCAGATTCTCATCTTTACCGGTCTTCTTGCCTTTTGCGACGGCGAAAAAAATAAAAAATCCCATCACTATAATAAAAACGAATACACCCGCGGGATCAGCGGAAGAGCCGCCGCCTGAACCGGAGCTGCGGGAACGCGAATGGCCGCCTCCGCCCCCCTTATTATGAACGACAAAATCGTCCGCAAGAAAGGTATGGGGCATGTTCACGCTGAGGTTATAGACCGGCTCCTTTTCCCCGCTCAGTCTTGTTGAAAGAACAGTGGCTGCAACGAGCACGTCCCCTTCACTGAAAAGCACGCTTTGACCGGAACGAAGCAGGCCTGCTTCAAGGTATGTTCCGTCAGTCAGTCCGACGGGATGCTCTGCTGTGGTGAGCAGAACGCCACGGCTGGTGATGACCGATAAGACACTGCCCAGAGAGGTGAATACTTTGCCGACGCGGGCATTGACAATCCGCCCTTCCCGGTTAATGGCCTGTACCGTATCGTTTGCCGCAAGTTTCCCGATGGGAATCCGTCCCTGAGGCGTGCGGATCATAGTGCCGCCCGGGAAACAGCCTCCTCCGCCGCCTTTATTGTGCACGGCAATTCCCGACGCAAAAAACGTATTGGGATGGTCGGTCTGCAGATTGAACACGCGGACGCGTTTGCGGACTTTTTGAATGGAAACGATTTGCTGTCCCGACAGGGTTTGACCGTCCCAGGCGAAAATCGTATCACCGGGTTTAAGGACTTCCAGCGTTTTGAATGTTCCGTTCCCGGTGTAAAACGGATGCTCGGCCGTTGCCCGTAAAGTGACATGGGCGGTTTTTACAACATTGTATTCGTCAACGTTGTGGCGGATAATCTCCCGGACCTTCGTGTGAACGACATTGCCTTCCGGCGAATACGCCAGCAGTTCATCGCCGCGCCGGACTTTGCCGATCATCTTTTTCGTTCCATCGGATTTCATGATTTCGCTGTCGGGAAGGAAGCAGCCCTTGTTATGCACCACGATACCGTCACCGATAAACGTTCCTCCGGGCATGACCAACAGATTGTAGGCAGGCTCACCCGACGCGACGCGACGCACCGAATCGACCGCAACGGCATGAAGTTTGCCGTCAAGCACCTGATAAACATTTTCACCGGCTTTGAGAAGACGGGCAACGCGGTACACTCCCGGTCCCGCCATGACGGGATGTTCGGAGGTCATGAGGATTTTATGTTTCCCTGCCGTTATCTCCACATAATCATCGGGACGGACTTTCGTCCGGGCCTTCACGGCGGCCCGGTGCAATTTCCCTCCTGTAAGACTCCAGACCGGATTATTGATTCCGATCTTTTCGATGGCGACGGGACCCGACGGCGTCATGACGGGCGTGCCTTTGGCAAGGCAACCGCCGCCGCCGCGCGCCCACACGGAAGATGAAACCAACAGGCAGAAAACTATTGTTATCGGAATAAAAATCCAATTCTTCATACGCTTTCTCTTCAATATTAAATCGGGAAATCTTTACGTACAATTCTGTTCGCGGATAAACAGGTATCGTTTAATGGAGCGCCGCGATGATGCCGCCAAGAACCGCCGCGGCCACAACGATGCTCAGCCCGATAATGCACGCTCCCACAATTCTGCCGAAGTATTCGGCCGCCGCCACGTTGCCCCGGATAATTTCCTTCTGTTCATCGATTTTCGGCGTCAGTTTATCCATCAGTCTGGGGATGAACGCGGAACTTGCCAGCACCAGAACCATACCGATCAGACCGCCGATCAGCGAAAAAACCACCGACCATCCAATGTTGGTTACCGTCTCGGTCATAGATACTCCTTTCTTTTAAGTTTATAATCCTGTTTCGTCCGATTTAAAGTTTAACCTGCACAACCTCGCGTTCCCTGCTGTCTTCCGTCTCGAAGAACGGCTCGGCCCGGAAATGGAATAGACCGGCAACAATATTGCCGGGAAACATTTCTATATGATTTTTGTACAGCATGGCACAGTCGTTATAAAAGTGCCGGGTGAAACCAATTTTATTTTCCGTCGCGGCCAGTTGGGCCTGCAACGCCATGAAGTTTTCGCTGGCTTTAAGTTCCGGGTAGGCTTCAGCCAGGGCGAAGAGTGCACGAAGGGAGCGGCTCAGCGTTTTTTCCACCCCTGCCCTTGCTTCAACATTTTCTGATGATGTCGTCGCCGCCTGACGCGCCTGGATGACAGCTTCCAGCGTCTGACGCTCATGAGCGGCATAGACTTTCACGGCCTCAACGATATTGGGAATCAGGTCATGCCTTCTTTTGAGCTGCACTTCGATGGCGCTCCAGGCATTTTTAACATCGTTGAGGTCCCGGATAAAGCGGTTATAAAGGATGACAACAAAAATGCAAACAGCGGCTAAAATGACGAAAAGTGAAATAGCTGTCATGTCATATCCTTTCATACCGGTTCTTTAAACATGCTGGAATCGGCATCAAAACCGGCTCATCATCGGAAACGTTTTCTGATCACATGTGTTAATCTAGCATAAAATGACACAATTGAAAATTGAAGATTGCCGCTTGAAATGTGTACCGGAAACGTTTGGCTCACTACCCCGCGGCACTTCGTTTGCGGGATAGTTCCCAATAGCCTATGACCATTGGATAATTCGACTTGCTCTTTAATGAGACCCAAATTTCAGAAATGAAGTGCACTGAAATTTGATGATCGAATTATCCCCGAGGCGAAGCCGAGCGGGATAATTGTGGATATAATTCTCCCCCCGTGGAGCGCAAGTTCCTTTGGATACCACGCTGCTTGCGGCGGGATTGTTCATCTTCGCTGCGCTTGTTTTCAGAGAGACTCTTTACGCTTTGGGATTCCTACGGAATCCACAGGCTCGCGACCCCGCGGCAGTATCCCTGTTTTTCATAAGTTTCAAGCGTTATGCAGACGCCCTGTTCGCAGGCTTTGCGCGCATCCATGCAGCCCGCTTCCGTGTTCCCGGTTTTCAGGTGGACAAAAGCCCGGTTGTTCAGGGCATCGGCGTGTCGCGGATTAAGACTCAGGACTTCATTATAGTCTTCGACGGCACGCCGGTAATCGCCGAGTCTGACAAAGATGAAAGCTCTGTTATTGTATGCGTTGGCAAAATCAGGATTCAGGGCAATCGATTTATGATAATCCTCGAGGGCTAGCCAGTTCAGACCCAGACTCGTATAAACCAATCCCCGGTTATAATACGTATCGGCAATATTCGGATTGATGCTGATGACTTTGTTATAATCTGCGAGAGCATCCCGATAATCGCGGGTAAAAAAGTAAGTAAGTCCCCGATTGTTCAGGGACTGCAGATCGCGCGGTTTGATGCGAAGAGCGAGATTATAATGGCGCATCGCTTCATCATACTTTCCTCTGGAGGTCAGGGCGAGACCCAGATTATTATGCGCCAGATAGTTGTTTTCCGTCACCCTCAGGGCGTGATGGAATAAAGTATAGCTGTTTTTCCAGTAACCGCACTGCGTCCACGTGATGAATGACAATATGGCAATGAAAAGGATTCCCGCGGGAAATAATATCTTTCTGCGGATGCCCTCGCCGGAAAACAAATGCGAAACACCCCAGGCGACCATCACCGATATGCCGATGGAAGGCAGATAATGATAACGGTCGGCCATGGCGTATGGCGCGGTTAAGGATATCTGCATGATTCCGGTAACCGGGGCAATGGTGATTGTAAACCACATCCAGCCGGCAAACAGAAACGGCAGGCGTTTCATCCTGAACAGGACAAAAACCGTAACGGCCATCAACAGCAGAACAGCTCCGATGACCTGCCAGTTCGAAAACAACTCCGGGAAAGGATAAAAAACGGCCATATCGTGAGGCCAGAGAGTTTTTTCCAGATAGGCGGCAAGGGAAACGGGAGCGTTGGCGAGCCGGGAATCCAGCGGCAGCGGCGGCATATAGACCTCCTGTTTGTCCCTGTTATAAATGGTAAAGACAACCAGCACTGCGGACAGGACAAAAAAGAGCGCCTTTTCCTTCAACCGCCGCAGGATAGCGCTTCCTGTCCATGATTTAAAACGGCCGAGTGGCCAGTAATCAAGAAGAATCATCACCAGGGGCAAGGTAATCACCATCGGCTTGCTCATCATTGCCAGAACAAATGAAAACACAACCGCCGTGTATCTCCACACGCCGGGCTTATGCGTGTAACGGACATAACACAACAAAGTCAGTATCCAGAAAAAAGCGCTCAGGACATCTTTTCTTTCGGCGACCCAGGCAACCGATTCCACATGCAGGGGATGGAGCGCAAAGAATGCCGCCACAAAGGCGCTTTTCCAGACATCTTTCGTCATGAGGCCAAAAAGCCGGAAAAGCAGCAGTGTGCTCAAAATATGCAGAATAAGATTGGTGACATGGCAGCCGCCTGCCGCAAGGCCAAAGATATGATAATCGAACATCAGAGACACCCAGACAAGCGGAATCCATATGGGAAACTGCGTGCCCAGCGCCCAGCGGATTGTGTCACTGGTCATGCCGGATTGGATATGTTGATTTTCCGTCACATAAACCGTGTCATCGAAATTTACGAAATCGAATTGGTGTACCTGCCCGTAAACGGCCATTGTAACAACCGTCAAAACGGCATAGATGAGAATCACTTTTATTTTGGGACTCATTTCTATCTTATCGGGCATCGCCGGATACGGTTTCCTTTAATACGCAAATAGAAACATCACAAAAAAAGAATGCGCTTTCTTGTCACACTATCCTCAAAATATCAATGAAGATTACTTCAAAAATGCCTTCAGGAATGATTCATACGAAACGGAGTGAATTATTCCGCGATATGATGAATGGTTTTTCAGCAGGAAGCATTCTACCGCTCACCCGAATACATAATACACTTGATTATGTAATATGTTCTTGACATAATACATTTTGTTATGTAATATCATAACAAACGCCCGAAGCTCCGATTACGTTTGGGGTGCTCTCGCCAAACAGCAGAGCGTTTAAGCCTTGCGCTGCCCCGCAAAACCGGAATCACATGGACGACCGGCCTGAAATCTTTGGCACGGTACTTAGGGCGCCGTGAAGCGGCATGGAGTTGCAATACGTTTTGTCAGGGACATTGCGCTCCCGCGCGGGGGAGCGCGGTTCCCGCCGGAGGGGGTCATTACCGATAAAACATAAAATGGTTCGACAAGGCAAACGCCTTTATCGAACGGCATTACCTGAAGCTTTTATTTTTCGCCGCCGGATATTTCCTGCACGGGATTGCGACGCGCATATGAAAATCGGGCGCGAACTGGCTGTTCTGGCCGTTTTAATCGTGACGGCGTTTCTGGTGCTTCAACTGTTCTTTACCGGCTTTGACAGGGTCATGGAATTTTACGCGCAACGACAGCAGATGGTGAAGCGATGACGGCAGACCCTCAGCAACTGACGATTGAAGATTATCTTGATGACGCTCGCTATGAAAGTCCGGCAGACACCGTGACGGACTTCGACCGCCTAGCGGAACAGACACGCGGCATCTTCAATCTGATGAAAGACGGCGTGTGGCGGACACTCGCGGAGATCGAAGCCGAAACAGGATATCCGCAAGACGGCATTTCCGCCCAGCTCCGGTTTCTGAAGAAGCTCCGTTTCGATGGACATACACTGGAGAAACGAAGACGTCCCTACGGGGGAACATGGGAATGTCGATTGATAGCGAGCCCCTCGGCCGCAGCGGTTGAGGTCCGGGACGCGGTTTCCTAGCCCGGGAAATACCAAGGCGGCGGGGCGCTGTGAAAAGGGAGCGCAGAAGAAATGCCAGAACTTTACCGCAAAAGCAAAATAAGCACGTGCGGAGAAAACGACGAGTATTGCAGTGAGGAATGCCAGTTTATGATCTGGGACAATCACGTTTACCGCTGTGCCGCCGACTGCGGCCATAGCTCCCTCCAACGCTACTACAAGGAGGGCGAATACCTCCGCACCAAAGAGTGCGAAAAAGAGTGCTTTGTCGAGTAAAACTAGCAAATATCGTCAGCATCCTGTAATGCGAATAACACTTGTTGACGGTTGTCATCAACGTAAAATTAAATGAATGAATAATATTGCGCTGAAAAATTTCAAAAGAAGTTCTATACATGATTTAATATAAGAAAGGCAGGATTACATTGACCCTGCCTTTCTTATACATGGAATTCCCGGGATACTTAATTACATTTTTCAATTGGGAACGATGGAGAGTAACGCTGTTGAGAAATAAATGAAACAGCCCAAACCTGCATACTGATTCAATATTGTAATTCTGTTAACCGAAAAGCATCTGAATAGGGAATAAAGTGTCCACGCAGTTTTTCTTTCCACACGGATTCGCGATGCGCGGCATCAAAAACTTTTTTCGCGGTAGGAAATGCATTAGCAACCTTTTCAATGACGCACTTCTCTTCATCAGTCAAAGGTTCTGTTTGCCTGTCATCGGCGTTGATTATTTCCTTTATCAGATCCTTATAGTTATTCAGTTGGGGACCGTATGGCAGGGCGGCATATGTCGCTCCGGTAACGCTCTGTCCGGTTTGCCTGTATGCTTCCATGTCGATATACCACATGTATTTCGCAGCATAAAAAAATTTGTCGTTTTCTTTGAGTACTTTTATATTCAAGACTTTTTCAAGATAGCGCAATGCCAGCTTGATGCGCTCAATAGATAAAATTCTGTTTCCTGAAAGCCAATCGCCGCATACATCGCCGGACAGCGCCTGCCGAATCATTCTGTCCATGGATTTACTTTGTATGATGCCGCCTTCCCATCGTTTAATGCTTGCAATGCCAACCTTCATCATATTTGCCAATTTTTGCTGGGTAAAATCCAGTTTCTTGCGTCCTTCAATCATTTCTCTGCCCGTCATTAATCCGGCTTTCTTTCTATAGGCATCCGCTATCGTCTTTTGTATATCCGCGGCCTGTGACAACGTTCCGGCCTCCAAACCGCAAACAGGGCAAACAAAACAACTCATTGAATAAGAAATATCGACGCCCTTGAAAGTCGTGCTTTTTCGTTTATTGATTATCTTCATTGCTCCATGTCCGGATGGACAATTCATCTTTTTCTTTTCCATATTACTTCCTCTTTTTCTCCGGTCTATCCTTATGTAATGAGATTAACCATAAATAATCTTCTTTGATTGTATATTTATAATAAACGGTACATCCGATAATTTTACTTACTGTTTTAAATGCATACATTTCACAACCCGTAATAACCGGCTTATAAGACCTCTGCGGCGGGTGTGCGCCCGTATAATCATCAGGCTTTGTGACCGTCAGAAGATTACTCAGAATATGGGGCAGATCGTCAACACTGCATCCAAGTTCAATAAGATCGGCAGCGATTACACCCGGATCAATGATAAGAAGATTACCTTTTGAAATTGCCTGTTTTGCCAGCGCCAGCTTCCTGACTATCGTCTTATGAGAAGGTATCATTTGTATGTATGGTATCAATTGATACTATTTTTGTCAACCATTATTTTTACATATGAGTGCATTCAGAATTTCATTTCTTCAATTCTGAGTCCAGTATACTTGATTATATTTTTTCACTTTTAAACGAAGAAAATTGCGCTGATATTTTTGCCAGGATTTAAAATCAAGGTTCAATCTGAAAGAACCCGTACATAAAGGGGCTGTTTAAAATGCTCAGATGCTAGGCACGCGAAGCCTTGGAAGTGAGGCGTACTTTTTGCGCACATTGCAACGCCACAAGGC
>CAYMWM010000003.1:0-65866 GCA_964394185.1 uncultured Smithella sp. | reverse complement strand
TATGATGACAATCGGGTAACTCTGGCCGGTTCCGCGGCGTTTTCGTGCACGGAAAATATCGAGCAGCGCTTTAAAGCCTACGGTTGGCAGGTATAGAAAGTCGCCGACGGCAATGATGTCACCGCCATTGACCGGGCAATCAAAAAAGCCAAACGCGAAACAAAAAAACCATCACTCATTTGTGTTTCGACAACGATAGGATACGGTTCTCCCTGCAAACAGGGAAGCTGCGACGCGCATGGCTCCCCGCTGGGAGCCGATGAGCTGAACAAAACAAAGGAGGCTCTGTTCTGGGTTGCGGATTCGCCTTTTTACATTTCCGAAGAAGTCAGTCAATATTTCCGCAAAGCGCTTTCCCGCGGGAAAAAATATGAAAAACAGTGGCAGAACACCTTAAATATTTATAAACAGAAAGACGCATCGCTTGCCGCGGAATTTGAGCGCGTCATGCGCGGCAAGCTGCCCGAAAACTGGGAATCTACTTTGAGCGAATTCCCCAACGGGTCGAAAGATGTAGCCACGCGCAAAGCATCGGAAATCGTGATGCAGGCGATTGCCGCGAAAGTTCCCGAACTTGCCGGCGGCTCGGCTGACCTCAATCCTTCCACCTTTACCTGGCTTAAGGGTCTGGGAGATTTTCAAAGTCCCCTACTTTCCAACGAAGGATTGCACGGTATGGTTGGCGGTCCCTGGGGTTATGAAGGGCGCAACATCCATTTCGGCGTGCGGGAACACGCCATGGGCTCCGTTGCTGTTGGTCTTGCCCTTCACGGAGGAATTATTCCTTACACAGCAACATTCATGACTTTTGCCGATTATATGCGTCCTCCCATGCGGCTGGCCGCATTGATGGGTTTGCGCGCTGTTTTTGTTTTCACGCATGATAGTATCGGCGTTGGGGAAGACGGCCCGACTCATCAGCCCGTTGAGCAGATTATGAACCTGCGCCAGGTACCCAACATGATTGTTATCCGTCCCGGCGATGCCAATGAAACACTGGAAGCCTGGAAAATGGCTATATCCAATACAAGCGGCCCGACCACTCTTGTTTTAAGCCGACAGAATCTGCCGGTGCTGGATAGAAACATATGCGGTTCTGCTTCCGGAACAAAACGGGGCGGCTACATTCTTTGGGAATCTTTTCCCAATCCAGAATTGATTTTAATAGCAACAGGTTCGGAAGTGGCACTTACGCTTACCGCTGCCCGTAAACTTGCGGAAAGCGGAACAAAGACAAGAGTCGTCTCGCTTCCCAGTTGGGAAGTATTCGACCGCCAGCCGCGCGAATACCGCGACAGTGTTTTACCGCCCGCAGTAACCGTCAGGATTGCCGTGGAAGCGGGTATCAAGCTGGGATGGGAACATTATGTAGGTCTTTCCGGGAAAGTTATCGGCATGGAGACATTCGGCGCTTCAGCCCCCGGACCGGTTCTTTATGAAAAATTCGGTTTCACCGTCGACCGTATTATCGCGGAAGCCTGGGATTTACTGCATCGTAACTAGAGGGGAATAAAATGAACGATATACGCATTGATTGTTCTCTTGGAGAATACCAAAGCGCCGTAAACGGCGGCTGGGAAAAAATGCGTAAAGATAATCTAATTGAGCGCATCAAGGCAAAAGATTATACAGTCTGGAAACCCGCGCCGAATGAAATCGTTAACCGGTTGGGCTGGCTTGATATTACCGAGGAAACCCTGGAAAAGGTTAACTACATTCTCGCCATTTTTGAGCCGTTAAGGGGAAAGAGTTTTCGTGATGTTGTTTTGCTGGGAATAGGCGGTTCTTCTCTAGCTCCCGAAGTATTCAGCAAAATCTTTGGCCGTAAAACCGGCTATCCCAAGCTCCATATACTGGACACCACCGATCCGGTTTCTATTTCCACCGTCGCCCAAAATCTTGATCTTGGAAATACTCTTTTTTTGGTCTCTTCCAAATCGGGCACGACACTGGAGATAAATTCTCTTTTAAAGTACTTTTATAATTTATGTTATAAAAATTCCGGAAAAAGCGCGGGAAGTCATTTTATATTTATTACGGATGAAGGCAGCCCTCTGGTTAAAACCGCTGAAAGTTTATCGGCGCATTACACTTTTTTCAGCAAATCCGATATCGGCGGACGTTATTCGGCTCTTTCCATAACCGGTATAGTACCGGCCGCTTTTACAGGTATTGATGTAAGACAATTACTGGAGCGAATCTGTTCACACAAGGAAGAACTCATCACAACGGGTGCCTCTCTGGGAGCAGCTCTGGGAATACTGGCTCAGGTCGGACGCGACAAGCTGACTTTTGTCCTGCCGCCACAATGGAGAGTTTTCGGCGATTGGCTGGAACAATTGATAGCGGAGAGCACCGGCAAGGAAGGAAAAGGAATTCTGCCGGTTTTGGATGAACCGCTTGCGGAAAATACGGTTAATGGAAAGGACTGTACATTTGTCATTTTTAAAAATAAAGACAACATCATATTGCCTCAAAAAGAATCTTTGATAAAAGCGGGGCATCCTGTCATTACAATTGAGATTAAGAACGATTATGATTTGGGTACACAAATGTTTATCTGGGAGATGGCCACGGCTGTTGCTTCGCATTTTCTGGGTGTTAATCCCTTTGATCAGCCGGATGTTGAAGCAACCAAGAAACATACCCGCGCCATGATTACTGATTATCAGAAAAACAGCACGAAAAATCAAAAGCCCGCGCTGATATTTGAACAGGGAGAAATCTTCGGCAATATCAGCGGTGCAAATCCCGCCGAAGTGTTGGCAAACTTTTTAAAACAGGGAACATCCGGTGACTATATTTGTTTGCAGGTATACTTAAGCCCCTCGCCGGAAGTTGACGAGGCGATAAGCCGCTTGCGGAAAGCCATCTCTCAAAAGTATCTTTTGCCGGTGACCTGCGGTTATGGCCCGCGTTATTTGCATTCCACCGGCCAGTTGCATAAAGGCGACTCCGGCAATGGCTTGTTTATTCAACTGACGCAGGATTATTCTTCGGATATAGATATTCCAGACAATCCCGGCGAAGAAAAATCTTCCCTTTCCTTCGGCACGCTTAAAGCCTTCCAGGCTCAGGGCGACTGGCAGGCTTTAACAGAAGCTAAAAGAAGAATCATCCGCTTCCACTTCCGGACAAACCCCGCAGCCGGTTTAAAAAATCTTGCAGATATTGTCTAATAAATTTTAAGTAAGCCCTCGTTTAACTGTTATCTCCATTATATCTAATCGATCTGCGCTTCTAATACTATACTAAACATATTATCGTATATTATTTTACCCAGTGAATTTGACCGCGAAGAGCGGTAGTTCCGCCCTCGCAATGCTGCTCGAAACGCAGATCAATTGCTGTAAGAGCACCACTGCTATATGTGACATTATCGACGACAAACCAGCCGGTGAGAGTATTACACCCCCGGCCAAAACCGTCCCAGCTAAGGCCGCCACGCGTTGGATTATGAAATGGACTGCGTTGGAGATTCCCATAGTAGCCCAGTAGAAGCTGGCTTAAAAAACTCATAGTTTGGAAATCACCCCACCACCAATTCCCGTTTACAGAAATGCTGGTTGTAAGATGATTTCCCGTGGCGCTGACGGTAATCGTAGCATTGGCCGGTGTATAGGTGTATGTCTGTCCCTGACCGATGTAGTCTCCAGCATCACTTATTAAATAGATATAATTTCCGCTCGATGGTGTGGATCCGGATAACGGTTGCCACAAACCGGCCGGAGGAGGATTAATCGGACCCGGGGGTGATGTTGTATCACTTGACGACCAGTGAATCCGGCCATGAAGCGTTGTGGAGCCGCATTCGCAATTCTGTTCAAAACGCAAATCAATTGCGGTTAGATTTCCGTTGGAATAGGTTACATTATCGATAGAAAACCATCCACTAAGACGATTGCAACCTCTCCCATCACCCCACCATTCAAGTCCGCCCAGAGCGGGATCATGGAACGGGTATCCTTCAAAATTTCCATAGTAACCGGTCTGAAGTTGACTGAGGCTATTCGGCACCCGGAAATCACCCCTCCAATCCTCATCTCCGGTAACACTGACTGAAAGACGACCGCTAGAGGCACTTATTTTAATTATAGAATTGGCCTGTGTGTAATAGTATTTTTTCCCCTGACCTATGAAATCTCCGGAATCGCTTTGCAGGCTTACATAATTTGGTTGAAATGCAAGCGTAACCGTAACCGCATAATTTGCCGTCGAGCCATTTTCGGCGGTGACTGTGTAGATAACCGGGGTTGTGAAATTGTTGGGTGTTGTTCCGCTCACCTGGACAGTGGAACCGACTTTTACACTTACTCCCGTTGTTGCAAATGATGCAATTAATGAAGTTAAATCCGTCCCGCCGGGCACGGTTAGAGAAATGGTCTTTGAACTTTCGTTGATAATCCCTGTCACTGCCGGATTGGCAAATGAGAAGACTGTGATAACCTTTGCAGGATTAAGGCCCACGGTTACCGTTACGGTATATGTGGCTTTTGTACCGTCAGCGGCTGTTACGACATACAATACAGGATTAGTAAAGTCGTTGTACGCTCGCCGGCTTTCCTGAACGATTGATCCCACCTGCACTCTGATGCCAGTTGTAGTAAATTTCGCGTACAAGGCAGTCACATTTGTTTTGTATGGTACCGTAACGGAAATCGTCTTTGCTTCTTCATTGACCACTCCCGATACGATTGGATTCGTAAACGAAAATTCAGTAATGGCTTTCGCTGAATCAGAAGCCTCTGCCACTGTCACGGTATAGGTTGCAGTGGAGCCATCCGCGGCCGATACGACGTATAAAACCGCATTGGTAAAATCATTGGTGGTTGTCCCGCTTACTTGAACTGTCGAACCGACCTGTACGCTTGCCCCCGTCGTAATAAACGATGCGAACAATGCAGTTACATTTGTTTTATAGGGAACGGTTATGAGTATTGTCTTGGTTTCCTCATTTATGGTCCCGGATACCGCCGGATTGGTAATTGAAAACGCAGTAATGGCTTTTGCGGAATCAGATGCCACCGTCACCGTAACGGTATAAGTTGCGGTTGAGCCATCTGCGGCTGTTACAACGTATGATACCGGATTAGTAAAATCAATCGGGGTTGTTCCGCTTGCTTGAGCAACCGAACCAACCTGTACTTTCGCGCCTGTTGTTGTGTATGTCGCTGTTAATGCAGTCACGTCTGTGTTATGCGGTACTGTAATGGAAACGGTCTTTGCATTTTCATCAATGGTAGCCGATGCTGCCGGATTAGTAAAAGAGAATGAGGTAATGGCTTTTGCATCATTCGTATTCGTGGTGCTGTTATTTTCGCTGCATGAGGTAAAGATTGAAGAGACAAGCAATAGCACTAGAATAATTCGAACTATTTTTTTCATGATAAGGCTCCTGTAGTTAAAATAATTATCAACATTGCCGCATGAATACCTTTTAAGTTATTAAATAAATTTTAGGGATAGATGTGGGACTGAAAGTCTATAATCAAATCACCTTTCAATGTCAATTAAAATAAACTCAAATGAATTATTATGGATTAGAATAACATGAGTTCCGGCCTTTAAATTTATCAAGGCCGGTTTAGTTTCTGACGGGCATCTTCGGTAAGCTCTTTGAGTTGTTCGGCGGGAATGCCTAGATTAAGTAACGTCTGGTTGATGATTTCCAGGCTGGCTTCAAATTCCGGCTGCACGACATAAGTCACGCCTTTTTTATAAAGTTCTTTCATCTGTTGGGTTCCTTCCGCCCGGGCAATAATTTGAATATCAGGGTTTATTTTCTGTGCCTGCGAAACAATTCCTAAAGAAATAACCGCCACGGGCGTTGTTATCAGCAAGAGCTTTGCTCTCTTCAAGTCAGCGGCTTGCAGGATTACTTCCTTTCCTGCATCTCCGAAGATGATAGGAAAACCGCTTGATTTAACATCATGAACACGGCGGGAATTATATTCCAGAATCACAAAGGGTATGCTCATATGGTGTAAGACATTGGCAATGTACATGCCCACGCGCCCCCCGCCGGCAATAACGATATGATCTTTTAAACCACTTTTGGGAAAATGAATGGGCGCCAGTTTCAGCGGTTTAATCCAGCGCCGGGCAAAAGCATAAAGCGGAGATGTAAGCCCTGATACAAAAGGTGTCAGCAATATGGTTATAATGGACATGGTCAGGACCAGGGTGTAAAATTCCGCGGATATAGATTTTGTGCTCACACCGACCCGGCCCAGAATAAAAGAAAATTCACCAACCTGAGAAAGCCCCAATCCCATCGCCAACGGAATAACATTCCGATAGCCGAATGATCTGCTTAAAACGGCAAAAATCAACGCCTTGCCCAGCATGACAAGCACGACGATTGACAATATCGTTGTCCAATTGGCAAACAGAAAATCAATATCCAGCAGCATGCCGATGGAAGTAAAAAACAATAAACTAAAAACGTCTCTTAATGGAATGATGTCGCTTAAAGCCTGATAGCCGTAATCCGATTCACTCAAAAGTATACCGGCCACAAAGGCGCCGAAGGCAAATGAAAGACCGAAAACATAGGTGCCGTAACCGATACCGAGACCAATGGCGGTCGTTGTTATAAGAAACAGTTCCCGTGAATTCCAGTTCGCTATATATCGCATCAGACCGGGAATAATCTTTGTGCCGATTAAAATCATGACGAGAAGAAAGACGGCCGCCTTGACGGCTGCTATTAACAGTATCGAAACGCCGCTTTGGATATTGTTTAATTGCGGCAGGATAATCAGCATGGGGACAATCGCCAGATCCTGAACAATCAAAACGCCTATCATCACACGGCTAGACAGCGTGCCCATCATACCCTGTTTTTCCAGCGTTTTTATCATGACCATCGTACTGGACAACGAAATCAGAGCACCAAACCAGACGGAAGAAGTCCAGGACCAGCCCAAAATCCAACCGATGCCGAATCCATAGAGCATTGTTAAAGCGATCTGCACCGGGGTACCGAGAAGAGCTATCGCGCGTACCGGTTTTAACTCCCGGAAGGAAAACTCGAGACCCAAAGCAAAAAGCAGGAGCGCAACACCAATCTCCGCCAGTTTTTCGATATTATGCACTTCGGAAACCGTGATACCACCGGTATGAGGACCGACCAATACCCCAGCCAATATATAGCCAAGAATCAGCGGCTGCTTGAGAGCCTGTGCGATAAGACCGCCTATCAGTGCGGACATGACGATAATGACAATGTCTCCGGCTACTCCCATTGAATAAGATTTCCCCGGTAAAAATTTGTTTGATTAACTGTTATTTCTTTGTACTTCTCTCATTACACTTCAGGTCTTATACGATGAAACGACTAAGATTAATCTTATTTTTGAAATAATACAGTAATTTAATAAAAAATCAAATCGGTTTGCAATGAATGGATTCTTCAAATCTTTTAAAATATTTTTGAAACAGTTTTTATATAATTACTTCAATCTCGGCACTGCGATATTCATTATCTTTAATAATGTTGCCAGATGCTTTTCAAAGATTCCCTTTTTGTACAGAAAACAGAATACCTTAAAATATGTTTCCGGAGTAAGGCGTTTCAGCATCCACATATTTCTGCCGTCTTTCTGCGTCAAAACATACAGGCGGTTCTTCTCAATGGATTGGATGGTGTGCATGGCGACCTGTTCGGATGTACTTTTCGCGTTACCAAAAAAAGTATTGGCCATATTCCGCTGGCGTTCATCCGGCGAAGTGAATTGATCCATCAGGTTCGTTTTGAAAAAAGTAGGACAGACGACGGAAACGCCGACATTGATTTTGGACAGTTCAATCTTCAGGGTTTCGGAAAGCGATATGACTGCGGCTTTCGTCGTATTATAACTAACCATCTCGGGAAGCGATGCAATACCGGCATTGGATGCCACATTGACAAGATATCCGCCCTTCCCGGATTCCTTGAAATAGCGGATAAACGTGCGGCACCCGTAAATAATACTCATCAGATTAATTCCGATAATCCAGTCCCATTTTTCCAAAGGAATCTTTTCGAACCATCCCGCCGAGGCGACTCCGGCATTGTTAATCAGGATATCCACGCCTTTCCATTCCTTTTCAACTACTTTCAGAACATTTTCGAAATCTTCCGGCTTTGTTACGTCACAGTGAATAGTAAGTGGAGTTCCTCCTTCTTTTTTCACCATTCCCGCCGATTCTTTAGCCCTTTCATCATTGATTTCGGCGATAGCTATTTTCCACCCTCTCCTGGCAAACTCGAGCGCCAAAGCCCTCCCCAAACCGCTGCCCGCGCCGGTAATAACCACTCTTTTTTCGGGATATTTTTTGTTCAGGTCCATTGATATTCCTCTTTCAATTTTTACGAATTTATTAATTTCTAAATAATCGGAATGCTCCCGATAAAGCCTTGAGGCTCCATCGGGAGCATCCTTCGGTTACCTACCGACATTGGGGGGGGGTAGGACTATCGTAATTCTTTATGTCAACATATCCTTAATCATGGACAGTTTGCGCATGGGAGCCAATCCGAGCAGTGCCTGCACATGTTTAGCATCCCGGAACCGTTTCTCCTGACTGTAATCCTTCATGTAGCCGTTCCCGCCCAGACACTGTATGCCGTCCGCCGTCAACTTGCAGGCCAGTTCCGACAGGTGAAGTGCCGCCGCCCTGGAGTAAAGGTTCCACTGATTCTCCTTATTCTCCACCGCCATGGCCGCCTCCGACACTACCATTTCGGCAATTTTCACCTGCACGGCCATCTGACCCAACAGCATCCTCAATCCCGACCATTTGATAATCTCTCTGCCCCCCTGACAGCGCTGCTGACTATAATCGAGGGCTTCGTGAAAAGAACCTTTCATGATTCCGCACTGAATGGCAGCAACGGCTGAGTGCATCCGATCGGATGCGTGACCAAAATACTTTGCACCGTCTCCTTCCTTACCCACCAGCGTGCCGGTAACTTCCGACAGATTCAAATCAACAACCGGACAGGCGTGCAATCCTAAACTGAAAACAGGCTGGCTCTTGTTGACTCCCTTATCCGCAAGATTGATGAGGAAGAACGAATAGCCTTCTTTCCCTCTGATTTTAGCCGGGACAACTGCATGACCGGAAATATCGCCCAGAACTACATATTCAATTCTACCATTGAGACTATAGCTGTCTTTGATTGCGACAGCCTCCAGTGGAATTGCGCTTTCAGAAGGGTTTGCAAAAGATGTACAGGCAATAAGCGCTGCCTTCGCGTCGGTTGCTTTTCCAGTAATATTGGCAAGCAAATCTTTATTTCCCGACGCCAGTATGATTTCCTGAGACAGGGCGTTGGTAAAAATAATTCCGCTAAGGCTTGCATCAGCCACGCTGATATAATCGAGGATAACGCACAGGGCGCTGATGTCCTGGCCGATACCGCCGCATTCTTCGGGCAGCGTGGCCCCCAGCAATCCAACTTCGTAGGCTTTGGCTAAAACGGATTCAAAGAAAGGGCCAAAAGGATAGCGGTCGTGTTCTTCCCTGTTGGCGGCAAGCTCTTTGGCAGCGAAACTGTGCGCCAGATCTTCAAAGGATTTGAGTTCGCATTTTACTGTCGTCAGCATTCTTGTTTCCTCCTATTCTTCGAATACGCGAGCCTGTGGTACACAACGCGCGATCAGGCAATTAAAAAGATTGAGTCTATTTAACTGGTTGGTACCTTCGTAGATTTGCAGCAGTTTGGCGTCACGCAGAATCTTTTCCGCGCCGCGTTCGTGCCTCAATCCCGCCTGCCCCATCATTTCCAGCGCCATCTGAGAGTTTTTCATGCCCATATCGGTACCGAAAAACTTGGCAATGGACGACCATCCGGAGCATCGGTGCTGAGCTTGAATGGATTGCCCTTCCACATAAATCTGACGCATCAGCGAATCCACTAATTTAAATTTATAGAAAGGAACAAAAAATATATCGATGACGAACTGTGGAATGTATTTGAGATAATAGTATAGCGGCTTCATTTGAAGGAAATTAAAAATTCCTCCTTTCAGACTGTTGGAATAATTGGCCTCAACATAAGCGAGCCGTCCCGCAATAACATTCTTATACATTTCGGCCAGCATGATCTGCGCCCATTCATGGTTGACAAGAAGTTTCCCGTCAATTTCTGTTTCTCCGGCATACTGAAGAGCATGTTCAAAGGCTCCACGTGCAACCCCGGTTCCAAAAGCACCCACCGAGGCGCGGGTGACTTCCACGACATAATGGATGATCTGGTTTACCAGATCCGCTGTTTTTCGTATCTTCGAGTCCGGTATGTCACGGGAATCACACAACACACAATCATCGGGAATAAAACAATCTTCAAAAATCAATTCACTGGCCGGACATGCCCGCTGACCCATCTTGTCTTCGTGCTTGCCGAACTTAAATCCCTTTGTTCCTGTTTTGACTGCCAGGATTACCGTATTTTCCGAAGGTTTTTTCAGATCGGTGTAGGCTACAAGAGCATGCCAGGTGGAGACATGTCCCATGGAGATAAAGATCTTGCTGCCGTTGACAACATAGCCTCCCTTGACCTTTTCGGCATAACAGGTCACCTTGCCGCGGTCAACCAGTTCCACTTCCTCCACATCAGTGCCTGCTCCGGGTTCGGTGATAGCCAGAGTGATGAGGCAGGGATTGCCTGTGCGCTGTCCTTCGGCCACATCGCGGCATATTCTGTTGACAAGCGGCACGTTCCAGGATGCCAGACAGGTCATAAAACCAAGATAGTGAACAAAGATTACATTGGCAATGCCCACACAGGCCGAGGACAACTCTTCAATCACATAAGCATGACTTGGCAGACTCCATCCCTGACCGCCGAATAATTTGGGAATGAACATGGTATAGAAACCCCACTCATTCGCTTTCTTCACCAGATCCCAGGGAAGGTATTCCGGATCTTCAAAGGTCGTGAGATCGGTTTTTAACGCCAAGGGCCTGACTACTTCATCATTAAACCTGCGGGCATGGCTGAGCTGAATTTTGGGAATCCTGGGCGTGGCCTGAACACTGCAAAAGCTGTCCTCAAAACGCGGTTCCCGTTCCAATAAAGATTGGTTCTCCTTTGGCGATATCATGCATCCTCCCTTTGGATATACTAATGCTTTATTCGAAATCAAAACTGCTTATAATTAAATTAAAGGAATAGCTTCATATATTCAGGGGGTAAAACGCCGGAGCCTCTTACCCCTTGTTTTTCTGAGCGTCAAAAGTGTCCGGCGTAACGCCGATTTTTTCGAGTTCTTTTTTCACGACCCTGAAGGAATTGGTCATGGGAAATTCTGTAACAAAGCGAATATAGCGTGGCACGGCATACTTGGCCAGACGGTCTTTGAGAAAGGCCATCAGCTCTTTGGGATCCAGTGTCATCCCCTCTACCAGTTTGATGGAAGCCATGATTTCATCTTCAGCCATTTCGGAAGGCACCGCGTAAACGGCAACCTCTTCTACTGCTGGATGATCCATAATCACATGTTCCACTTCAAAAGCGCTGACATTCTCACCGCCTTTGCGCATACTTTCGGTATTCCGGCCGACAAAGTAAAGATATCCTTTTTCATCGCTACGCAGGAGATCTCCTGTGTAAAGAAAGCCATCCTTGTTCTTTTCACCGGTCGCCTGCTCGTTTTTGTAATATTCGACTCCATCACCGGATTCATTTTTCTTTTCCGAATTTTTCTTTTTGTTTCCGAGGACAAAGACAAGTTCTCCGGGCTCCCCTTTTTTCACATCCTTCCCATGGGAATCAATGAGACGGATTTCACCGATACTCTTCGACGGTTTGCCAATGGAACCCACGGGTCCGGTACCGATATTCATAATCACCTTGCCGCCCCCGTCCACCGCTCCATAACCTTCATAAATTGTCAGGCCGAATCTCTTTTCAAAGGCTTCCCACATATCGGCGGGACAGGCGGCCGAAATGACGCAACGTACATGATTTTGCGAATCCAGGGGACCGGGCGGCTGCTTCATCAGGATCGGCACCATGGAACCGATGACATTAAATATGGTAACGTTGTAGCAGCGTATGTCTTCCCAGAAACGGCTGGCGGAAAATTTACGCGCCAGCGCAACCGTACTGCCACCGGCCAATGAAAATGTCACCGTCAGGAACATGGCGTTGCCGTGGCATAGCTGCATGGCCGTATAGTAAACATCATCGGATTTGACAAACAGGCCGGAGAGCAACGATAGCTTCTTCACACTGGAACGGCCGTAACGGTAGACCACGCCTTTGGCTCTTCCGGTTGTTCCCGAGGTGTACATAATGAGGCACTTATCTTCGAGATTGTAACCAACACCCGGATTGGTGCCAGGATATTCCCTGGCAGCGCTTAATTTTTTTATTCCGAAGGGAACTTTTATATCTTTGGTACCCGGTTCACAATCATTAACGAATACATGTCTCAACTTGGGGAGGTTTTTCTTCACGGCTTCCAGTGTTTCAAACAGCTCACCGTCCACGACAAGGAATTCCACATCGCTGTGGTCAATGACATACTGCAGGCCATCACCCTTCAGTTCGGGATTAAGCGGCACCACATACATACCAATTTTCTGAACTCCGAAGAATACATCCAGATAACGGGGAGAGTTTTTCATGAAAATGCCGATACCCTTGCCCTGAACGCCGCCGAAAGACTTTATCAGATTCGCCACTTTGTTGGCGTTCTGATCCATCTGGCTGTAGGTAAAGCGTTCATTTTCATAAAGCAGGAATGTTTTATCCGGAAACTGAGCGGCGCGCTCTTCAAGGAGCGCCGCCCAAGACATATCCACAGGTATTTTAACCCTGCTGAGCCCTTCAAGATTTTTCATCAAAGTACCACGGGAAATTTCCTCTTTGACGAATCTGCCAAAAGTTTTTAAAACATCCTTGCCTATTTCGGCAATCCTCAAACCTCGTTGTAAACTGCTTCTTTCGATGGCTCTATCCTCCCCAATAATTGAAAATAATTACTTCGAAGGAGCCTCCAGGATATGGATGCACATTGCGGCTTCTTCCTGTCCCAGTGCTCCGCCGCCGTTTTCGGCTATCGCGATTTTCGCCCTCTGCACCTGCCGGGAACCGGCATTGCCGCGAAGCTGTGTAACCAGCTCGTGAATCTGCGCCAGTCCCGAAGCTCCGATAGGATGGCCGCGCGATTCCAGCCCGCCGCTGATGTTAATCGGAACCTTGCCGCCAAGCTTCGTCGCACCACTTTCAGCAAAGATTCCTCCTTCACCTTCCTTGCAGAAACCCAAAGCCTCCGACTGATGAAGTTCGCCATAAGCGGTCGCGTCATGCACTTCGGCAAAATGCATGTCCTGCGGACCAAGCCCAGCCTTCTCATAAGCTATTTTGCTCAAACGTTCACCGATATCAATATCATCGAAAGAGCGTGCACGTCCTGAACCGAGAATAGACGCGCGCACCTTGACCGCCTGCGACGTTAGCCCCAACTTTTTTACCGTTTCTCCATCACAAAGAATTGCCGACGCGGCACCGTCCCCGATTGGCGCGCACATCGCCCTTGTAAATGGCCAGCTGACCATCCGGTCGGCCAGCACCTGTTCCAGAGAAACGAGGAAATTATACTGAGCGTTGGGATTAAGTGAAGAATGGAAATGGTTTTTAGAAGCTATAATACCCAGTTGTTCGAAAGTAGAACCGAATTTTTTCATGTGCTGCCGCGCCGCGTAAGCATAGACATCCATGAAGGGAGAATGATCTCCGCCTCCCATCATTTTGCGCAGCTTGCTGACCGTTTCATTGCCCAGATTATCCTTCAGGTGAATGTACACAGTAAACATATTGTAATATTCATCCAATTTTTCCTTAAAGGATTGTTTCCTTTTCTTTTTACCCTTTTCTTTCTTTACTTGAGCCGAATATTTCGCCACACATTCCTGCATATTTTTTTTGTCTTCATCCGTCATGAAGAAAGTAGTCATACTGTCGATATTGTTACCGATGTTCTCGATATCCAGACCCGTTAAAAATCCTGCAAAGATTTTCATTTTATTGGGATGGTTGATTTTCTCGGCACCCACGGCCATGGTAATGTCATAAAGACCACTGGCAACACCCATCCATGCATGATGAAAAGCCGTAGAACCTCCGGCGCAGGCGTTTTCCACATTAGTCATGGGAATGGCTTCTACTCCGATGGGACGGAGAGCACATTGTGCCCTGATACAATCCTGACTTTTATAATATCCCCAGGCGGAATTGGAAAACCAGAGAGCCTGTATATCTTTTTTTTCAAGATTGGCATCTGTCAGGCAGGGAATGACCGTATCGGCAGCAAGATCTTTAATGCTCTTATCAAAATACTTTCCAAATTTGATAGTATGAGCACCTATAACATATACATCTCTCATAAAATTGAACCCCACATTATTTGGTCTTATCTATTCACCGTATTGGTTTAACCAGTTTATACATATTTTACTTGATTTTGTCAAGAAAATAACTAAATAATGACATTACTGGTTTAATATCTTATCCGGAGGATTTTAATATCAATGGCTAATAAGCAAACCCACCAGAAGGTCTCAACAGTCCTCATGCGTGATATTTTTCTGCGCAAACTCCAGCCAGGTGAAAAACTCCAGTCAGAACGGGAACTTTCCAATTCCATGAATGTGGACAGGACATCTTTACGCGTGGCGCTAAAGCAACTGGAGGCAATGGAATTGCTGGATATACGTCCCGGAGACGGAATCTATGTAAAGGATTTTTTAAAACACGCCGGCATTGATTTCTTGCGTGTTCTTTTCTCCCATAATAAATCAGAACAGGGCAAAGACATCGATATGGATATGTTCATGATTGATGAAGTATGGGAATGGTGGATTATTTTGTTCCCCGAAATGCTGAAACTGGCCGCCCAGCGTGCTTCATCCCGCGACCTTAAGGCCATGTCCGACCTGATGGATATCGAAATAAACAGTTTTGACGATAAAGAAAAACTTATTGAACTTTGGCTGGATGAGCAGGATCTTATTGCCGCTGCAGTCAACAACACGGTACTGATGCTCATATTTAATTCATCGAGACCTCTGCGAAGAAATATACTCCGTATATACTTGGAATGCGTCAACAAAGAAGATATGGAACAATTCATTGCCATCAAAAAAAAATTGCTGATGGATTTTCTGATAAACTCCGATAAAAATACAGCCATGGATGTGGAGAAATATCGGGCAATCCTGATAGCACAACGCCAGGTTGCCCGCGGCAAGCTGGTTCAGAACAGCGTTCCATTAACTGCCAAACAACCGCAGGAATAATGAAAGCTTTTATACTCTTAACATAAAAGAATTATTCTGACTGAACAAAAAATTGATTAATTACGATTGATTTATGAAAGGAGCCATTTTTCGGCTTCTTTGATGTTGGAAAACACTTTAGCTATGAGACCGCGATTCAGGGCCACAGTTTCGGCAAACAGATTAGTGTCCATGTGATTGGGATGACGATCTACAAAGGCTACCTTTACACCAATAAAGCCAATCTTTTGTCCCTGAATCATAATTTCATAAGTATCCATCATCGAGTTGTCCGTCCCGAAATCTTCCTCGACAAGCACTCTGGAAACATGGTTTTCTTTACAATATGCCGCTATATCCATCCAGAAGCCAAGTGACGTGTCAAAACTATCCTGTTTCGCCTGACCGTAAGCGTACACGTAGCCTTCACGCTGTTCAAACTTGATTTTGTAAGGCTTTTCTTCTCCGTGATTTTCAGCCATTGTTTCTCTTTTTTAATAATGATTATTGTCGACGCTACAGGATGAAAATAATTATGTCAACAAAATACTATTGATTTACTCCTTTTCCTTGCTCAGTTTTTCAATATGAACAACATTCGGGCTAAAATGCTCTTTAAGAACTTTCTTAGAACTTTTCCGTATATCAGAAAGTTAATCCCCTTAAAGGAATTGTCGTTATTTATTTACGAACCGTTCTTCAGCCTTCACCTTGCCCAAAAGCATCTTTCCCAGAAGCTTTGACATGGAACAAATGGAAAGCGAAGGCGGAGCGCCGGGCGACACGGGCATGGTGCTGCCGTCGCAGACATAGAGATTCTCAATCTCGGTTGAGAAATCCCTGTTGACCGCCTGCCCCATAGCAAGCGTCCCGCCGGGATGACCGCCTGCCCACTTGAGAATGGAAATCGTTTTGGGATCACCACCCGATTTTATAATGATCTCCCGCATAATATCCGTTCCTTTCTTCAGCTTCTTCTCATCGACTTCCGTGAACGGCTTGCTGGTTTTTTCATTTGGATAAATCTGACCGCGCGCTTCGTCGGAGAGTTTCAGAAATAATCCCATCCCCCTTCTCATGATAGGGAATTTGGGCAGATTTTCTTTTGCTGTTTTCAAGCGGAAGAAAGATAAAACCGTCCATGTTCCGAAGGCGGAACAGTTCCCGATCATAAAGCCTTCGCTCTGAGCCATAGATTCAATGGCGTGCGTGAAGGTCTGTATCCCCCACAATCCACCGTCAGGATCTTTACTGTAACCCAGCATGATGTTCATGGGATCCATGAAGAATCTCGTCCCTACGTCCTGTGTTCCCAATTTTTTTATTCCCGATCTTAAGAGAATGGCCGGAGAACCGATTCCTCCGGCGGCGAGAATGACGTTATCACCGTTGATGACGGTACCGTTACTCAACTGCACCCCGGTTGCCTTTGTTTTACCAGCATTAAAAAGGACATTGTGGACGGGCGAATTATAAATGAGTCCGGCGCCGTATGACTTTGCCTCTTCCACATGCTCTCTTGTTGTCCAGCGGGCATTTTCCGGACAACCCAGCATGCACCAGTCGCAGCCCAGTTTGCACTTATCGGCATGAACGAATTTTTCCTGCTCCCGGAAGGGTATACCCATCTTTTCGGCCGCTTCCAGCATCCGGGACAGCCCCTTGTTGTTCCGGTAAAAGCGCTCCGGCAGGACCTCGACACCGATTTCACTTTTGAGTTCCTTTGCCTCCGGGCTGAAATCTATTCCCATATTGTCTATCAACTTTTTGGGAGGTTCCATGACGTTGGACTGGTAAACCATGGAAGAACCGCCGACCGTAATGCCGCGCTCGATAATTACGCCTTCCAAGGACCTTGCAAAAAGCATATAACGTTCCAATAATCGGATACCAAAGGGAAGACCAAGAAACTTTTTGTGGTAATCTCCTTTTTCCACCATGAGCACTTTTTTGCCCGCTCTGGCTAACTCTCTGGCCACAGGACCGCCTCCGGGTCCCGTACCGACGATTATGTATTCGTAATCACTTCCTGCTTTGTTCATAATTTCCTTCCTTATTTACTTCATAATTTTGGTCTATAATCAGCTCCGGCCGCCTGAACTAAACTCTCATCCGTCGTTTGCTTATTCTTAATCTTTTCCAGAAAAGCCTGTACCCTTGTTTTGATCTGTCCGGTGCCGCCTCCATATACTTCCCTCTCCATGAACAGCAAAGGAATATTTTTGTTTTTTGATTCTGCGCGATAGAGATATATTTCCCCTCCCCATAAATCACAAAACTTCAATTTTTCAATGATGATGCCATCAATGCTGTATTCATCTTTAATATTCATTAAATAATCAAATCTCCGGTTAAATTCGCCCATCATTCGCGGGCAGGAAAGATGATTTAAGTATCGATGAGCGACAGCCTGCCAGGGATCTCCTTCCAGCTCCACTTCACCCAGAAAATGACGCGTGCCCAGGCAGATGTTATCGGCCACAATGGAAGCGCCGCAATCTTCGATGAGTTCCAGATGCTCTATCTCCTCGATACAACCTCCTGAGAGAAAAAGACGTGGTTCCCCGGGTTTGGAAACGACACGCCCTTTAAGAAAATCTTTTACTTCTGTCAGTATTTCTAAGGCCAGTTCGAGAGGTACCGCCGTGATTGCCAGTAAAACGCCCAAAATCTCGCTGGCTTTGGCGGGAACATCTTTTTTCTTTCTCAAGGCATAAATCTCCGTCAAAAGCCGCCGCTTCTCGTTATAAAGACCGATTGATTTCCTGAGTGTATCGTCGCTAATGGACACCTTAAAATGATTTTCCAGAGATGACTTGAGCTTTTTGCACTCAAGAGTGAAATGTTCATAAGCACTATCGCTGATAACATGAGGCACAAAAAACATATGCAGGAATGAATGTCTGATTCCGGCATAACGCCAGTTATCATACATACGCCGGGAATGATCGCAGCCGTTGAGAAAAACCACGCCGTCAAGAAAATCAAATTCGCCGTTTAATGCCTTATTGAAGCAATGTTTGACAAAGGTACAATTGATTGAAGAATAATAAGCGTCAGCTTTCGTTGTTCCCTTGCTTTTCACCGCGCGCATGCGGTACGGAATAAATCCGGCGGCATGAATGATTTCTTCAGGCATATAAGAGCAAAAATATCCGATAATGCCCTTTCCCTGTTTTTTGGCTTCGTCCAGATAATGGTTGGAAGTCGAAGAGGAGATTTCTTTTGTTTTATCAAGTATTGTTTTCATGCGAATCCATTGCTCCTGAAAAATTCCCTTATCCAGCCTTTGATATCATCTTCTGTGGCGTGCCTCTGATCCATGATGTCCATGTTCATAAATAAAGACGGCAGGCCCCGCTTTTTCAGTACATCCTTGATAATGCCGATAACGCCCCAGCCATGTTTGCAACCCGCGTGTCCGGCAAAAATCAGGCAGTCTGGCGAATATTCTTCGATGGCCTGCTCCAACTCCTCGATAATGAATTCCACCGGTCCACGGCATTGTCTGGCCATTGCCAGAAAGAGATGGTTCTCCGCCAATCCGCGAATCATGGTTTTTTCCGTGGAGGTATCAATCTGGGGCACCTGAACATCGCCAATAAAATCTTTGACAACAACGGCACCAAACTCATCTTCCATCCACTTAAAAACATAGCTGAAAAAAGCGATGGGCGGATTCCACCATAAGACGCGAATGTTTTCCTTTTTGACAACACCCCTGCCGTTTTTGTAACGGTCTTTGGTGTTTTCATACATGAGTCTGGCCATCTCGGTTCCGTTGGAATCACCGATACCTATTTCCCGCACGATCCAGGCAAAAACAAGCGTAATCATGCTGGCCGGGGCAGGAACGGCCCGCATCATCTCACAGATTTCGTGCAGATAAAAATTAAATTTGTTTTCATTATCCACAATCTGCTTGAGCCTGTCCCAGTCGATTTTCTGGTGAAGATTTTTTTCCAAAAAGGCGACAAGATCCCACATTCTTGTTTCGTAGTAATTATAGGAATCCTCGTCCCTCCAGTAGGGGGCATCAAAATAATAGACCGGTGCTCCCGTAAGATGGGCAATACTCTGATATGCGGAAACATTCGTATCACAGGGATGAGAGCCTGCAACTATTGCCGCAGGCTGCGGGCTTTGTCCCAGCATGTAGGCTCCCGCCGTGACTTTGATGGCAGAACAATATTCGGAAGCAAACCCTCTGCTTTCCGCTTCTTCTATCAACATAGACGGTATGTCCTTACCGGACATATTTCCGAACACGCTGAGCGTTTCCGGGTTGAAAGCTACAGCATCGAAGGCCCCGACGATTTCGGAGGACAGTATCCATTCGACCCACACAACCGGCTTGCCATCCTCATTCGCCTTCATGGCATTTTTAAAATTATCAACAAAAGCCCTTACTCCATAACGGTAGGCACGAATGTCTTCAGGTGGAGCAACGCCGGCACCCATGGTGAGAAACGACCAGCGCACCTTGCGGTTAAAAAAATTCTCCCCCTGAACATAGAGAGGCCTGGTTAACTTCATCGACCAGTAAGCCAGAGAGGGGAAAACACTGACGTAATAGCCCAGATTCAGGAAATCAGCGCTCCACTTGAGATATTCGAAAGGTTTAGGGGTCGGCTTCAATGATTTACTTCCTCCTTGTTGCAAAACTAATATTTCTTAGGCCCGGTCATGTCCGGTTTTTGAGACAACTTTCGGTAAAAGAACCTGGTATTGAATCCCTGCTTTATGCTGATGGCATTTTCGGGACAGGCAGCCCGGCAATCTCCGCAGGCCATGCACAGCGATATTCCCAGTGCCGGCTGTATCATCAACGGAATTTTCTTTTTGGAATCTTCGGATCTTCTGGCAAGAATCAAGCCCCGCGCCGGACAAAGGGAGACGCAAATCCCGCAACCCGTGCACGCCTTCGGATCGAACATTACAATGCCGTAAGTCATTTGATTCTCTTTGAAATAATTCGGTATCTTATTTTTTTTACCCAGTGCCAAATTTAACATATCAATCAAACTCCCTGACTCTCTATTCTTTTTACTCCGTTTTCATCAATCCACTCAACCAATTGGACCTCTCTTTCCACCTCGCCGTCATAATCGCCTTTGGGCCAGCCTAAAACAAGACAATCGGTAAGTTCATAAGGAGAGGCTACTCCCAATTTTTTCCGCCAAAGGGGATTCATCATCAATACGGTTATCATGCCGACCCAGCAGGTTCCCAAGCCCAAACTGTGGGCAGCCAGAACCATGTTCTGTCCGCAGATTCCCGTATCCAAAACAGGATTGCCGACGCCCCTTTTATCTATCATCAGCAGGATCATCACCGGAGCATTGTGGTAAACCGGTGTTTTTTCCGCCGCTATCTGCTGGAGCAGGTTGAAAGGGATGGGATGAAGCTTATTGGGCATCAACCGCGTCATAAACTTTGTATAAGGAGCAAGAAATACGCTCCGGAAGGCATTGCGATTATAATCAACAAACCACATGAGCAATTTACTGAATTTGATTGTTTCTTTTTCCATTTCCGCAATCAGCGCCTGATCCTTGATGACAACGAATTTCCAGGGCTGGGCGTTACCCGCCGTAGGTGCGAATCTCCCGGCCTCAAGAATTCTTCTGATCATATTGTCGGGAACCGGCTGTTTTTTGAAATTCCGGATACTGCGCCGCTCCATGATGACCTTTTCCACAGGATTCCATTCCATACCCTCTTTATACGTATACAGCCGGGAGAGATTATCTATCGGTTTTTTTGCCATTGTTCGCCTCTTATCCTATTAAAAATTATTGAACGCCTTCTTTTGTCTGGTAAAGAAAGATTATAAACAAAATGGAAAAGGCGAAGTCGCCTGAACAGCCAAACACGGAAAACCAGGTAGCTTGTCCCAAAATATAGTAATAAACGAAGGTAAAAAAGATGATGAGTTTTGCCGCAAGCCCCAGCCACACAACGGCCCGATTGGTGTTAAGATCACGGGAGACGATATAATAACCAACACCAAAGATAATCACCGCAATCATAAAGAACCGGAAAAAAAACAGGGTCAGAAAATTGGCCGTTGCCGCCTGCTCTCCGAAAAGCATCTTCATGCTGAAATCATAGAATAAGAGACCGCTAAGGCCGATGCCGATATTCCACAAAGCGCCGATAAAAAACATTTTCTCCCAAAAATCTGTACTGATTTTTTTCATCATTTAATCATCCTTGCTAGAAACTAATTTTTCCCCTGTATTTTTACTTCCCTCTGTAAAATTGAGCCTCTGATGGCTACCAGTTGTTCATCGATTTGCAGCAATGCCTTCTTTCTTCCTTTTAAATGATCTCCTTGTAAAAAATTTTAATACTTTTTGTCAATTTTTTTATTTTCAACTCCAATGCTTAATGATTGTGGCTGGTTATTGACGATATAGAAAGTCTATTTTTTCGCTTAATGAAAAAGTTCTCCTAGCTTTATAGATCCAGCATCCAACGCTTGCCCTGCATTCTGGCAATTCCCCTTGCCGATGATAAGAATATGGATCGGAAAAGATTGCTCATAAAAACCTGTTTGATCGATTCAAGCTTCAGAAACGCCCCGACAAAGGTTCTCATGTAATGCTGCGTTATGCTCAATGGATTATCAAACAGTTGGTTCTGCAGGGTGCCGCGTTCAAGTGCCGCCATCATAATCACTTCGAAAAGAGACTCCGGATGAATAACCCTGTTCTCCCGCGGTATCATCTCAATGGCCTTGCCGACACATTTGTTTACACAAACACCGCAGCCCACGCATATTTTCGTATTGAGCAGGCATATTTTCTTTTTCATGTTCCGAGGATCATTTGCCGACACCATACTCAAAGCATTGACCGGACATGCGTTAACGCATCGACCGCATCCTTTGCACTTGTCGACATCGATCCGGCAAATGAAATTGGATGTAACGACGCAATTCTGATATCCGTATTTGGTCAATCCGCCTAAAAAGTTGCAGCAGCACTTGCAGCAGTGGCAGATGGCCACCGGATTCTTTTGAGTGTTGACGGCACAGAATACCAGACCATATTCTTTTGACCGGGCTAAGTTATCCAGCATTTCAGATTTCGTGACCTGCCTGGCGAGTTTATTTCTGATCCCGTAATCCGCACCAATCCCCAAGAGGCTGCAGGAATCCATAGGCGCATCGCAAGTCCCGGCTCCAGCATGCAGTTTTTCGTTCCGGCAGGAGCAAAGGCCGATGGCATACTTATCCGAACTTTCGATGATCGATGTGGCTTTTTCGTAATTGAAAAACACCGTATGATTGCCGTTGGATATAGATTCTTCAACGGGAATGACGCGTAGCGCTGAAATTTTTTCATCGTTTGAAAAATTAGCAGCGTGCACGGAACCGAAGTATTCGTGAAAGAGTTCCGCTATTTTCTTCTTGTTGAGATCTCTATCGGTCCTCATCATGGTAAATTCGAAAATCCCTATGGCTATAGGCCAGGGCAGATAATAGTACCGGCCGTGATCCACATTCCATACATCCATAACAAGCCCTTTTCTGCACAAGCTCTCCAGAATGTTCTGAAGTCTGGTGCCCTCAATTCCGGTTATCTGCGATATTCTTTCCAGTGTTGAAAGAGTATAGGGCATCCCGACCACCACATCAGCCTCCTCAATGGTGTATAACTCCTTAAGGATATGATGCCATGTTTCATTCCAGGGTGATTTTACATGCAGGTTGTCTATCTTTTCCCCCAGCTTATGATAAGCTGTCTTTTTAGTGGCCATATGCATACGCATGTCTCCTATGCCTCATGAAATAAAAACAACCTTACTTATCGATACACTTTGCCTTCATGATGTTTTCCATAAAAAAATCCACCTGCCGCATCATGTTGTCGTGCGATACGATCCTTTGATCGGAGAGGTCATAATCCAGAATGAGCAGGGGAATGCCTTTGGCGCGGCACCGTTCCCGCAGGATACCGTTCATAGCCTGACCGCCCTTGCACCCCACATGGTTGGCAACCCAGACCATATCGAGACTGAACTGCTCGACCATTCGGAAAATATCATCGAGATAATTTTCAGCCGGTCCGCGTGTGTGACGCACCATAGGACCCTGCATGATAGTCCTGGCCCAGCCTTTTATCATGGTTTCCGGTGACGTTGTGTCAATGGGTTCATGGTGATTGTAGGTCATGCTGTCGTTGATTATTAAAACGCCATACTTCTGTTCAGCCCAGTTGAAAATATCACTGAAATGCATAAAAGGCGGGTTCCAGAGCACCGCCCGGTATCGTTCATTCTTTGTGGCAGGAATTTTATTTTCATAATTTTTGCGTGCCAGTTTAACCAGCTTTTCATAGTATCGCACCGATGCCGGACTCCCGGCCGAGACATTGAAATGCCACAAGTGACTCAACCAGACCGCGGCACCCGCCAGAGGAGCCGGTCTGATCCGGTTCATTTCCCAAAGTTCCGTCTCAAGCTCCAGCATGCGGTTGCGTCCCTGGAATATCTCTCGCATCCGACCCCAATCCATCCGTCCGGGAGTGTGTTTCTCCAACCAGGAGATCATGCCCATGACATCTCTGGCAAAAAACTCTTCCGCGCGCTCATTGTAAAAATTATAAGGCGCGTCCAACCGGTAGGCCGGTATATTGCCAAACGCGCGTTGAATGACCGAGTAGGAAGCAGCGCCAGCGTCACAGGGCATATTGGAACAGACCATGGCAATGCCTTTGGGAACATGACCTTTGAGAACCATTCCCACCGTGGCCTTAGGCAGACTGCACGCGTCGGGATTCATACCCGAGTTTTCAGCTTCATCAATATATTTCAAGGTGGCCTCGGATGTTAGAATGGGCAGGATAATACCCCACAGTTCAGGCATGTAACAATTTAAACCCATGCCCCTGCCGATATCATAAGGGACAAGATCTTCGAAAATGACCAAATGCTCCGCATCAAACAGCATGTTGCGCAATTCTTCAATAACGCCCAAACAAATGGTGTGAACAATCAGACAAAGCGCATCATGATACACACCGGTTTTACCGCGCGCCACACGATTGGTGAGGCCATTGACACGAAGTAAAATCAATATCCACGGATGCTTAATCAAAGCGCGGCCAAGGACGATGGGACCGAGTTTAAAGATGGACTGCCCTATCCAATGCAAAATTGCCACCCAGTTTAGGATCCAATATTTTGTAAAAACAAGCACATCCCGCGGATGCGACGCACTGAAAAGATATCCGATGAGCGATCGCTTCAGGAAACCCTTCACGTAATCCGGCAGGCGCAAGATATTGGTCATGGTGTCGTCAATGGCAGTATTAAACTTCACGTAAGACTCACCATAAATACGTTGTTCCTGCTTCCGAATAAGACTGGCCTCTTTTCCAATTTAATTTTTAAAGCACCAAAATTATCAACTACTATATTCACTGCCGGCGTCGGGCAAATACAGCAGCTCCCAGTGCGCCAATTATCTGGGGATCTACCGGCAGAGGCGTCACTTCCATGCCAATGACTTTGGTCAATGATTTAATCAGTCCCTTGCTTTTGGCGCATCCACCCGTCACGGTCACCAGAGGCTGCATACCGATTCGTTTGAGCAATGTGAAGCAGCGCTTGGAAACCGCCGCCTGAATTCCTGCTGCTACTTCTTCGGGAGGATTGCGGCGCGCCAGCAGACTGATGACCTCACTCTCCGCGAAGACACTGCACTGGGCGGTAACCGGAATAATCTTGTTGGCCTTCAAAGACAGCGATGAAAATTCATTGAGATCCATCCGGAAGATACGGCTCATGGCCTCGAAGAATCTTCCTGTACCGGCGGCACATTTATCGTTCATGGCAAATTCCAGCACCGAACCATCGCCGTTTAAGGAAATCGTTTTTACATCCTGCCCGCCGATATCCACAATAGTTTTGACTAAAGGCGCGCAGGAAAAAGTCCCCATGGCGTGGCAGCTGATCTCAGAAATATTTTCGTTGGCAAAAGAGACCTCATTCCGCCCGTAGCCCGTACCCACAAGATAAGCCAGCTCTTTGTAGCTTTTTAAGCCATCCACCATTGCGCAGGCCTTCTCCAGAGCCAATACAGAGGTCAATTCCGGATCAATTTCACTGGGAACGATGGCGCTGGAAACCATGTTGCCGCTTTCATCAAGAATGACCGCTTTGCCGGTTGTGGAGCCGACATCGCAGCCGCCGTAATATTTCTTCGTCATGTCAATCTCCTTCATGTATTTATTTAAAGTTCCTTGATCCAGCTTTTGTTCTTCAGGCTGATGACCATTCCGCCCAAAGCCAGAAAACTGGATCGTAATGTTTTATTCATCTCAATCTGTTTGGCGGGTACAAGTTTCATGAACCCTTTAATCAAACCACGCATGAATTCCTGAGAAAGGCTCTCGGGATTGTCGAATATCTGGTTTTGCAGCGTGCCCCGCTCCAGGCATTGCAGCAACACCCGCTCAAAAGTCGTTTCCGGATGAATGTAGCGCTCCGGTCTTTTTTCCATTTTAATAGCCTTTTGGGCACATTGCATTGTGCATACGCCGCATCCGAGACACAAATCTTCTTTGACGACAGCCAGTTTGCGGGGTTTGGCGGAAGCTTGCTTTTCAATTATTTCAATGGCCTCTACCGGACAGGCCTTGTAACATTTGGTGCAGCCCGTGCATGCAGCTTCATCCACCGTGGCGATGAAGCTTGATGTCACAAGCGTATTGGGGTAGCCGTGCCGGTTAACTCCCAGCAACAGGTTGCAGCAGCAGGAACAGCATTGACAGATAAAGGTTACATTGCGCCGGACATTGTCGCCGCAAAAGACCAGACCTTTTTCACGGGATAGGGCCATATTATCCTTCATCTGTTCTTTCGTAACCTCGCGCGCCATTTTATGGCGGACGAGGTAATCGGCAGCCCAACCGAAACTGGCGCAGGTTTCTAGAGGCAGGTCGCATTTTTTTACGCCCGCATGCAATTTTTCATGACGGCAGGAACAGATACCTATAGCGCATTTCGAGGATGTATCTATGATGTGTGTGGCCGATTCGTAGTCCAATATGCGCGTGTATTCATCCGGCAGGACAGATTCATCATGAAGATAGACTCTCGCCGGTGACATAACCTGATCTGCTCCCGCATTGGGATGGTAGAAACTCTCTTTGTTCTCGAGCACTCGATAAAACAGCGGTCCCCATTCTGCGGGTTTGGCGTCTTTGCCTGTTCGCATCATGGTGAATTCAAACACGCCGATGATCATGGGCGAGGGCATATAATGATAGCGGTCGTTAATCCAGATATCTACGACGAGCCCCTTGCTGCATAAGCTATTAAGTAATTGCCGAGTATGCTCTCTTGGCAATCTGGTAATCTTGCTTATGCGATTCAAGTCCGAAAACACATAAGGCATCTTGACAAAAATTTCGGCCTCTTCTTCGGTAAAGAGCGCCTTCAACAATGCCTTGAGATCATCATTCCACGAGCATCGGACATGGAGGCTATCCAGTTTATCTCCAACCCGGCGAAATATGTCCTTGGCAGCAATGTGACCCATTGTAACTCCTCTATCTTTAATTCAGGCGATTTGCCTTCATGACGTTTTCCATAAAGAAATCCACCTGCTTCATCATGTTGTCATGCGATACGATCCTTCGATCGGAGAGGTCGTAATCCAGAATGAGCAGGGGAATGCCTTTGGCGCGGCACCGCTCCCGCAGGATGCCGTTCATGGCCTGACCGCCTTTACACCCCACATGGTTGGCTACCCAGACCATATCGAGACTGAACTGCTCATACATGCGGAAAATATCGTCCAGATAGTTCTCAGCCGGTCCGCGCGTATGGCGAACCATGGGCCCCTGCATGACGGTCCTGCCCCAATCCCTGATCATGGTTTCCTTCGAGGTCGTATCGATGGGACCATGATGATTGTAAGTCATGCTGTCATTGATAAGAACTACACCGTAGGTGCGTTCTACCCAGTTGAAAATATCGCTGAAATGGAGAAACGGCGGGTTCCAGAGCACCGCCCGATATCTCTCATTTTTTGTGGCGGAAATTTTATTTTCATAATTTCTGCGCGCCATTTTTAGGAGCTTTTCATAAAATTTGACCGACCGGTGATAACCAGCCGTGACATTGAAATGCCAGATGTGGCTCAACCACACCGCCTCGCAGGCCAGCGGCGCGGGTTTGACTCTAATCATTTCCCAGAGCTCCGTCTCCATTTCCAGCATGCGGTTGCGGCCTTCACAGATTTTGCGCATTTCATCCCAGTCCATGCGTCCGGGGGTATGTTCCTCCAGCCAGGCAATCATGCCGTCAATATCCTTGCCAAACAGCTTTTCCGCCCGTTCGTTGTAGAAAAAATAAGGCGCGTCCACCCGGTAGGTGGGAACATTAAAGGCGCGCTCGATGAAGGCATAGGAGGCAGCCCCCGCGTCGCAGGGCATGTTGGAACTTACCATGGCCACCCCTTTGGGCATATGACCCTTGATGACCATGCCCACGGTGGCCTTGGGTAAACTGCAGGCATCGGGATTCATACCCGAGTTTTCCGCTTCATCGATGTACGGCAAGGAAGCATCGGAATAGAGAATGGGCAAAACAATACCCATCAGTTCGAGCAGGTAACAGTTCAATCCCATAGCCCGTCCGATATCATAGGGAACGAGATCCTCGAAGACAACCAGGCGCTCGGGATCAAACAGCATCTGGCGCAGTTGATCGATTACGCCCAGACAAATGGTATGCATGGTCAGACAGATGGAATCGTGATACATGCCGGTTCGACCGAGCACCATACGGTTGGAGGCGCCATTGACCCTGAGCAAAATCAGTATCCAGGGATTTTTAATCAGCGCGCGGGTGAATCCGACAGGGCCCAGTTTAATTATAGATTCGCCAATCCAGTAGAAAATAGCCGCCCAGTTCATAATCCAGTATTTTATAAAAACAGCCGCATCGCGGGGATTCGGTCCGCGAAAAAGGTATCCGGCCCAGGAGTTTCGAAGAAATCTCTTTGTAATGAATGGCAAATCCATCATTTTGGCTTTGGTATTATCAATAACCGTATTGAGTTTCATGCATTCTCCTTATCAAATTATTTACCCATGCTTTCGATAAAAGCCTGCACGCGTGTGCGCAGTTGACCTTCCCCGCCGAGCCGGTATTCCCGCTCCAATTTGAGCACCGGGATGCCCGTCTCGCGCAAAGCGGTTACCAGCGGCATGGAATCCACTCCCCAGAGATCGCAGAATTTGATGATCTCCAACACCACACCATCCACCTTGTATTCTTTTACGGTATCGATAATCATGTTCAGCCGACGGTCGAATTCCTCCATCATCCGCGGGCAAAGTGTTTTGTCGAAGGCATATTCAGCCAGAGTCTTGTACGGGTTGCCTCCGTTAAGTCCTATGGTTTTAAAGCCGGGAATCGTCCCAGTACAGAAACGGTCCGCCACAACCAAGCCACCCTGTGATTCGATGATTTTGATGAAATCCGGATCGTGCAGATGACCGCCGACAATCATCAGACGCGCCCGGTATTTCTTGATGCCTTCCCGCTCATCCAGTTCTTTTTTGAGATTGGAGATAACCGGTAAAATAAGGTCCTTGGGCGAGGCCAGCGCGGCCATTACCATTTGATGAAATTCCGTGCCGGTTACGGGCGGATTTGGTTTTTTACGCAACTCACCGATAGACTGGACGGCAGCGGCAAAGTCGTTCCATTGACGAATAGCTCTTTTGATTGAATCATCGCTCATGTCCACGCCGAAATGCGCGGCAAGTTTATCCGCCAGAATTTTCAGTTCTTCGGCCATCCATTCCAGTGTGTCCTTATTCACTTTCCGCGGCACATCCAGCACATGATTGAAAACCGGATGTTTCAGATATTCCAGATTGTCATAGAGCCTCTGCATATGAATGCAGGCGGGTACGAATACCCAGCCTTTAATTTGATCGAAACGATCATCCATAGTAAATTCCAGCAGGCTGCGGGTATAAGAACAAGTGAGGCTGGAAAGATAGTTGTCCGCAATTTCGGTGCCTGCGACACCGGGCGTGTGCAGACGTACGGGAAAAAGTTTGTCCGCCATAAGCAGGGCTTCGGGAACATAAGAACATGAATAGGCAATGGGTATGCGTCCATCCTGTAGAGCCTGTTCAACCAGACGATTCTGCGGACTTTCCAAAAGTTCTTCAAATACCTTCATGGTTTTTCCGGATGTTGCCATATTGATCCCCCTTCTTTGTTCTACTGCTGTCCTATCAGTAAATACTTTCTCCCGGCTTCAGATCCCCGAAAAGACGGGAAAAGATTGTGTTATAAAGGAACCATATAACCAGATTTCCATACCACCACGATTCACTCAGGGCATTTTGCGGACAGATATTCTGGCAGTGATAACAGCGGATGCAGTGGCTATTCAGTACCGGATACGGCTTAAGGGTCAGGCTGTTCACCGGACATTCTTTCGCGCAAAGCCCGCATTGATTGCATAGGTTCTTATCCACCTTTGGTTTGGGAAGTACCATGCGCAGCAGGAACGGTTTCGTGACAAGACCTATCAGGTGAAAATAACCCCACATGGGTTTGAGCGCGTCCGGACGGCTCTCCGACATGACGCCCGTACTGCAAGACTGCATATATTTATCCACTGCCGAAGCAAAGGCACGGGCTTGTGCCAAATCTTCGGAATTGGGGCGGTTCGGCAGGCGACCGATCAGGCAGGGTGCAGGATGATGCACGGTACCACGGCTCATAAACCCGCCGATGACTCTGGCGCCCTTGACGCGCAACACCCTGTTAAGATCATAAAGAACACGGCCTGGCGCTCCGCCCGAAGTTGCAAAGACAAAAACAGGTTTATCGTTAAGAGCAGGCCACTTACCAAGCCAGTCAAGAACCGGTGTCGGAGCCTGACTCTCGAAGCAGGGAGATCCCACGCCCAGCAAGTCACATATTGCAATATCGGCAGGTTTTACTTTCCGCATTGGCAAAACCTTTACCGTATGCTTTTTTTCACGCAGATTTTCCGCCATCGCTTCAGCAACTTTCAGGGTCTGGCCTGTTTGCGAAAAATATACCACCGCAATATTCATGACGCATTCTCTCTTTGACTAATTAATCTGCAAATCCTGTATAATTTGTTTTACGGTTTTGCTGGCACCGGCTTCGTCAGGAAAATCCAGAAATGACCTGCCGTGAAAATCGAATTCCCTGATCAGGTTGTCTTCAGACAGCCAGCCTAAAATATTAATGGAGGTATTCTTTCCGATGTCCTTAACTTCACGTTCATCTCTAACGCGGTTCAAAATCATCCCGATGCTTTTATAATTCACGGCCTTATTATCCTGGGCCAGATGTTTGATGGTGTTGGCAACATTCACACCTTTGGCTGATGTATCGGATATCATAATCAGGTGATCCACTGTTTTCATCACTCTTCTGTTGATCTGCTCGACGCCGGCTTCCCCGTCAATTAAAACTACATCGAAATTTTTCGCCAGATCCTGGATGATATCCTTTAAAAGAGAGTTAACCTTGCAGAAGCAACCCTCGGATTCCGGCCTGCCGATCGCCAGCAATCCGACATTATTAAATTCCGTCAGGGCATCAAAGAGTTCGTAATCGAGCATGTTCAGCGTGGCCGCTTTGTCCTGCCCCTCTCCTTTTTTAATCGATTTGATTAAATCGTTTCTTATATCATCCACGGTCTTTCTGATTTGTATGCCCAACGCCGTACAGAGGCCCACAGCCGGATCGGCATCTATGGCCAGCACCTTGATGTCTTTTCTTTGGGCAAGGTCCTTGATCATCAGCGCCGACACAGATGTTTTGCCCACGCCGCCCTTTCCGCATAATGCTATCGTCTTTGTTTTTTTATCCATTTGTTCCTATCCTTTTTTCATCACGCTTTTTTTTCATGCCTTTGAGTTCATCGACTTCATCACAAACATCGTTGTACTCACACTCATCGCAATCGGTATCCATTTCACTTAACATCTTGTTGAGGGCGCTGACCTTACGGCCCACGTTTTTCGTGATTTCCTGAAGTTCACCGACATCACCGGCGCTAGATGTCACAAAAATAAATTCAACGGCATGAATATAATCCTTCTTTAAATATTCATTTCTCAAAGAACCGGCCAGGATTTCAAAGGAAAAACCTTTTTGAACGGCTTCCCTGCTGATTCGGCTCCATTCCCTCTGATACTGCGATACCGCCCTGATCATGTATCCTTTAAGATCGAGAGCGTATCGCACGGTTTCCATTTCCTTATATTTATCGTAGGTCGTCTCTTCATCAAATCCGCTAACCTCGGCAAGAACAATCTTCCCGAAGGGCAGACTCTTCCCGCTGCTTTCTTTTATATCCGGACCGATAAGACTGATTCTCCCGTCATGAACAAAACCGGCATTTTGTGTCCATATCAGGCAGGAGACGGAATTCATCTGGGGATTTCCCAATTCTAGCGCCATATCGTCCGATAAAACCACATTTCTGCCCCCGCCCGGGGGCCAGGCATTTTTTTGCGCTTCTATAACCCGTGCCTCACTGTTTTTCCCCGCCATATACTTTCTGATATCTGAGAGGGTTTCTCCAAAAAGCTCCATTTTCCCCTACTTCCCTGAACCGTTTACTTTATCGGCTGCAAAAAGAGCCGCTCCCAGAGCCCCGTTTATCTGGGGATTCTCCACTTTGTGCAGTTTCACACCCAGAGCCCTTTCCAGTGCCGCGAACATGCCGGAATTTTTCGCTACACCGCCCGTCATAACGGCATCGGGCTCGACAAGAATACCTCTGGCCAATGACGCCGCCCGGTTGGCAACGGCCTGATGCAGGGCATTGATAATGTCGGCAATTTCTTTTCCATCGTTCACCAGGGAAATAATTTCCGTTTCAGCAAAAACCACGCATTGATTGGAAAGGGTCAGTTTTTCCTTTGCCTTTTCCGATAGGGAACCCAAATCTTCCAGCTTAATGTCCAACGCATCAGCGATAATCTCCAGGAACCGTCCTGTGCCCGAAGCACATTTGTCGTTGTAAACATAACGTTCGACATTCCCTTTTTCATCCACGCGGATAGCCTTGGCGTCCTGTCCGCCGATATCCACCACCGTGCGAGCCGAAGGTACCTGCCAGACCGCACCTCTGGCATGGCAGGCAATTTCGGATTCTTCGGAATTCATGAAAGGGATGTGTTTACGGCCGTAGCCGGTACCCGTGCAGTATCCGATGTCTTCCATTTTGATGCCGGCTTTTTCAATAGCACGTTTCATCACTTCGGTTGCCGATTTTTCAGGCTGAGCCGATGCAAGGATGACTTCCGAGGCGATGATTTTTCCATCTTTCATAATAATGGCCTTGGCCGTAAGAGAACCGATATCACAACCCGCTGTAATCATTTAGCACCTCCATTTGCTTTTTCCGCAGCAAAGAGCGCCGCGCCGATGGCGCCGGCAAGCTGCGGGTCTTCGCGGCGAATCCTTTTAATCCTTATGCCAAGGTGCTTTTCCAGCGCGTTTACCACACCAGTGTTTTTGGCTACACCGCCTGTCATGCACACATCTCTCTCCAGACCGATGTTGTTGGCGAGAGTGGACATACGGCTGGCCATGGCGTTATTGACCCCGGCGGCAATGTCTTCGATGGGCACCTTGTCATTCAAATGCTGTATAACGTCAGCCTGTGCCCACACCGTACAGGCCGAAGCAAAGGTAACGGGCTGTCTGGAACGCGCCGACATCTCTCCCAGTTCGTCAAGATTCAGATGCATGACTTTTGCCATCACTTCGAGAAACCGTCCGGTTCCCGAAGCGCATTTGTCGTTGGTAATGAACTTCACCATATTGCCTTTGTCATCCAGACGCAGGGCCTTGCAGTCCTGACCACCTATATCAATAACCGTTCTTACGGATGGAACCAGCCAGCGGGCTCCCATGCCGTGGCAGGCAATCTCGGAGACAGCCTCGTTAATAAAAGATATCTTGTCGCGGCCGTAGCCGGTACCGACACAGTATTTGATATCCTGCATCGTCAGGTTGGCTCGCGATAGTACAATATTCATCACCTCATCGGCCGACTCCCAGGGTCGTGCCTTTGATTTTATAATGACGGATTCAACGATCTTGCCGTCCTTCATGATGACGGCCTTGGACGTTAATGAACCAACATCGCATCCCGCTGCAAACATTATACAAGCCTCCTTACCTTAAGAAATTCCATGAACCGTTCTTCTGTCGCTTCCCAGGACTGCACGCGCTCATCAAAGGCGTCGGCATACATAATATACGTCGGATAGCCGGCCTTTTCGGTATCGCGAGCCAGAAGTTTCACCATTCCCCAAGTGTTGCGGCACCCCGGTGTTCCATTGTAAACAATAAGGTCTGCGCTGTAGAGTTTCGCCAATCCCAGGGTATCTTCCAGCCACATATTGGGGGCGTCGTAGGGTCCGCGGATGGATTTGATCATAGGCATGCGGGAATTGATCATACCCAGACTGTCAATCATCGAATCCAGATCTTTTGTATCAATCGTATAGGACGCTTCTTCCTTATTATAATGAGCAACACAAGGCGAATTATGAGACCAAAAATGACTGAGGATATTGCCCTGATAGCAGATGCCATTGCCGTCGAGCATCTTCCAGAACTGCATGTTCTGGGCGTAATGGTCGATGTAGCAGAAAAAAGCCCGAAGTTTTTCTTTTCCACTGCTTAATCCGGAAATGTTATTCGCGGCGTTTTTCCTGGCGACTTTTAACATAGCTTCAAGCACCTCTGTACACTCCGGCATACTGGCAAAAAGAAACCGCGAAGCGTACAACATCAGGTTGTAGGAAACAGGCCGGGGATTCGGTATCATTCTTGCCAGATCCTCCAGTTCGGCAATAATCTCATCCTGTCTGGCGAGTTCCCGAAGACTTGCCCTCAAGCGTTCAGAATCAAGTTTTTTCCCTGTCTGTTCTTCCAAAAAGCAGATGAGTGATTTAAAGTCCTCACGATGATATTCATTGGAACGCTGCCCTGTGAGATCCGGAGGCATATCCAGTTGAAAGAATGGTTTGTTCAAATAAGCCGAGGCAAAAGAGAAAGCATTGGCGTTGGTATCACAAACCCCCGGCGTATCCATCACGAACATGTCCACATCCGTACCGATACCTGCCAGATAAGCGCCGATAGAACCGCGCTGGGCAGAACAGGATGTTTCTGTAAAGCCCGCTTCGTTGCAATAATCCAAAAATTCAGCCGTTCCTCTTTTATAGACAAAAGTCATCATCACGGAGAGGACTTCCAGGCAGATCGGCACGATATCCATGGCGTAAAAAATGGCGGGTGAGAAACAGAAGGTTGTGACGGCTGTCTTTTTACCCTTCTCTTTCGCAAAAGTCAGATTTTCCATGTACTTGGCGCAGATCTCGATAAACTTCGTGCCCGGTTCTCCCGCACTGAGCAGGACATCGATAATCCGGCTGAAATAAGGAATATATTTCAAGCTCGCATTATATTCTTTTTGAGTTCCGCTTTTCAATCTGGCACCTGACGCAAAGGTGGTCCACATCATCCAGTCAAATTTATATTCTCTGGTTTCCTTTCTCATGCTGCTTTCCTCCTCTGCTGTATTCGCTCAATAAAAGCATCGACGCGCATTTTCATTCTTCCCGTCTCCACCAAAGGACCATATTCCCGTTCGAGACGCATGCAGGGTATTCCTTTGGCTTCCAGGTCCCGTTCAAAGATGCCGTTTTCCGCGCCGTGAAGATCGCAGAAGCGGATGTTCTGCAGAACGATACCGTCAATTTTTGCTTTTTTGACCTTCTGTTCCAGTATGTTCAATCTTCTCTGATAATCGCCATACATGCGGGGACAATCATTGTGCCCCAGATAGCGTTTGGACAGTTCCAAAACCGGATCGCCGTCTTCGCCAACCCGGTCGGTGTAAAAACGGGACCCGAAACAAAGATTATCGGCAACCACAAGCGCCTTTGATCCTTCCATCACCCGAACCAATCCGATGTCATCATTGGCGCTGCCGACAAGCATCAATCGTACACGATCCTTTATTCCGGGAGCTTTTTGAGCATCGGCAAGGAATTTCCCCAAAAGGGTGTTGTAATTCTCCCGGGGCATGGTCGTGCCGGCAAGAATGACCGCTAGCGCTTCTCCGCCGCCGAACGGCGGATTATCCATCGTGCGCAGTGCGTCAAATCTTTCAAGGAGTTTTCTGCTGTAATTATAAACACTGATGGACTCCTTGAGATCAGCCTCGGTTATTTCAACTTTAAAATGTTCTTGAACCGCCGCAATCAGACGCTTGGTTTCATCCGTAAACCACTTGATGGTATAGTCCTCATACTTATGAGGAACGCCGTAATGAAAAAAGAATGGGGGTATAACACCCGGCATATCACTACCGGCTTTGCGCCAGCACTCATCGAGCCGTCTCATTGAATCGCAACCGGGTGTGATGATCGCGCCATCCAGAAAATTAAATTTCCCTTCACCGGCCAGTTGCAGCATGCACTTGGGAAGACTGCAAATGAAGGGGCCAAAGTATGTGTCCCCGATTGTATTTTCGGTAGCGCCGAATCCGCGGATTCTAAATGGCAGAATACCCGCCGCGTGAAAGATTTCATCGGGCACATAGGAACAGGTATAACCGACAACTTTTTTTCCTTTTTTCTTCCACTGGTTTACATGCTTGTTGTTGAGAGCCGTGGAGGCCTCAATAAATTCCTTCATCATACAGGTGCCTCCTTCCCGTCAATTGCGTTATTAAAATAGGCAAGCGCTTCCTGAATTTCTTTGGAACCATTGTTGGGATCCGGTCTTAAAAGGTCCGCCAATCCTCTGATAAGAGGGGGCAGTACCTCGGAAGCCACCGGTTTAAGAGATTCCACGATATCCTCGGTAAGCCAGCGCACCGTCTCACCGGCTTCGTCCGCGTCCATCGCGTTTATCGTCTGCGACAGGGTATTGCGTATAACACCCGGCGTAACAGCACGCACACGATTCACAATGCCGCACAACATGCTGATCGTACTAGCCACTTCCTGGGCGTCAATCTCGCCCATACCTTTAGCAAATTCACGAGCAATGTCTTCATCGGAAAACAGACGCTCAAAGGCGTCGGCTTTGCGGCTCCAGTTTCTGATAAACGCCACTATAGAAAGAAAATGATCCTGGAAAAATTCACTGGAAAGTTCGGGGCTTAGTTCCAGCTGGTCAATGAAGGATTTCAGCGAGACTTCCTTGATTTCCGCCAAAAGCTTTCTGGATTTCAGCAACAGATTGATATCAATCGTGCTGATGACTTCACCTGTCAGACGATTTAAAGAGTTGGGCAGCTGAGGTTTGCCCGGTTCGCCCAAAAGCGTGCTGCCGGTATGAATTTTACGAACAAGTTCACTTAGTTCATTAATCAGTTCACCGATATTTTTGCCGTCAATATCATCAACCAGAGAAAAAACCACATCGGCCAGCAGATCCGGCGCCAGCCTGTTCATTGGCGTCAGGGTTTCCTTGGCCGCCGACACAGTCATGTTCGCGGCGGCAGGAAGCAGTGACAACAAACAAATGACCTTGGCCGGATAACGCCAGAGCTCCTCATTGATCATCATGACAGCGGCCCCGATGTTTTCTTTGTGAAAGTCTGCTGCTTCCTTTATTTCGCCAAAATCAATGTTTTCGACCAAATCACGTACAATTGGACGAAGGCTTTCCGCGTAACTTGCATCTCCGGCAATTTTGTTTTCGTTATTTCCTCTCTGAGAAAGGACATTATCAATGGTCTTTTCCAGGTTTGCTGATATGTGTTCCCTAAATCTGCTGTCACCCGACCAGTCCTTCAGCGCAGCACGAACAACGGACATAACCAGATTTCTTGCCGGAGGTGTTTTGGCAAATCTCCAGATAATTTCGCCTATTACTTTGGCGGCGGGATCGGTTTGAATCTGTTTTTCAACATCATTCATGGAACGTGCCTCCATTCATGTTAATAACTACTTTCTTCTTTTCATTCTTTTGCGCAGTAACTGCCATGTCCAGGAAATTAAATGCAGCTTCTGATCCAAAAACGCGTTGGCAATTGTATGGGTCGCATCCTTAAATTCTTCGCCGTCGATATTTTTCACGACATCCGAAACAAACCGGCTTACCACCTGCGGGTCTTCCCTGCTGACGTCGTTGACAAAGCGACAGGCCGAACTGATTCCTTTGCCGACGAGCGGCGGTGCATCCTGAGTTAATGCTTTGCCGACCATCTCCCTGAATTCGGGGGAAGCGTCCCAGAGATTTTTCCCCAGAGCGACATAAGCTTCAACCAGACCTTTCAATGCTTCCGTATCGATATCCTTCAGAATGCTGCCGACATAATCCCGGAGCAGTTCCGATGAAAATTTCTCATTGAGTTGCTTTCCCGCTTCTGCCAGAGCGCCGGTACAGGAATTGACAACGGGAGGAATCGAACCCAAAACAGATAAAATAACTTCCGGTTCCTGCCAGATAAGCGTATTGACGAGCGGATGCGTTTTCTCCGGTTTGATGTTCTGCAGATTGAGGCGAATCAAATCTTTGACAAAGGGTGTACTCAACACTTCTTTCATTACTCCGCCTGCGGCGGGCATTGCGGCGTTATTTTCCATGTTCTTTTCCCCCCGTAATGCTATTGGCTGCGTTTTGTTCATTGTATGTTTCTTCCGCTACAATCCATAATTTTGTTGCCAGAATTTTTCCATTGCGGACAATGTTCTCCAGTGTATCTTTATCCAGCGACAAAAAAATCGACTTCATAAAATCATGAAGCAGCTGCGGAGAAAATTTTTCGTTGAGCTGAGTAAGCATTTCATCCGTTCCCTGCGCAAGGGAATTAACGATAGAGGGAACTGCGCCGAGCAATCCGAGAAAAAACTCCGGATCCTGCCACATCATCGTTCTGACCAGTCTGCGGCTGGAATCCGGATCAATATTCTGCAGCACTGTTCTGACGCCTTCTTTAAAACCGGGCTTTTTGAGAAGTTCTTTAAGCACTCTGTCGGTTAAGTCAATGACTCCCTTGTTGGCTTCTTCCATGATTTGCTCTCCTATAATGTCTTGCAATTGAAGAAATACCGGGCTGCTTCCATCTGACAGAGTTGCTTGCCGCCCATCCATAACTGAATGATTTTGATATCGCGCCAGTGCTTTTCGATATCATAATCCCGATCGGCTCCATACGCACCTAATACGTCCATGGTCTTGCCGAAAATATCCACCGCTCTATCGGAAACGAAATCCTTGAGGTTGCGCATCTTGCAAACTACCTCATCGGAATATATCGGATATCCGTAAGGTTTGTTGCGCCTGTCGCACATTTTTGCAGCTTCATAGGACAGAATCCGGCAGATATCAATGTCGCCGGCAATCCTGCCGATAATACCGGCAATGCAATCGTCCTCCTTTAACGGTCTGTTTTTGTAGGTTCTTGTCGAAACAAATTCATAGAGAATTTCATAAAGATTGAACATGGCGCCACACAGGAATCCCATGCTGCCCACCAGTCCCCATGGAATGATTTCGCGAAAGACCTGCGCGTCGATACCCGGACCATGAGCACGGTACCAGCTGGGCACCCTGACATCTTCAAACCAGATGTCGCCGTTCTTGTCTGCGGCCATACCGGCCTTTTCGTAAGCTCCTCCCTGGGTTACTCCTTTGGCGTCGGCGGGTACAAATATCAATGCAAAATCATTGGGATCGTTTGAACCTGGTTTGGTTGTACAGGGCACGCAGAAGAGCTTGGCCACACCGCCGGTATTGGTCGGCCAGAGTTTGTGGCCGTTGAGTACCCATTCGTCACCATCGAGGCGCGCAGTGGTACGGATGGTCTTGCCGCCTAATATCTCCATATTCTCGATATCTGCTCCGCCCTGAGGCTCCGTCATGGCATTGGCTGCGAAAACCGCCTTTTCGGCATTGCAAAACATCGGCGCGAACTCTTTGGCCAGACGCCAGTTGACGTGAGGCTCGACAAGGATTGTAGTGAGAGGCCAGTAAGTAACCATAAAAGCTACAGCCATGGCGGTATCCGCCCTTCCCACCTCTTCTCCCAGCGCACAGGCAACCGTGAAGGCGTAATCGGAATGACCGATTCCCCAACCGCCTAGCTCCGGCGGGAATAAAGCTTTTTGAATTCCGAGACCTTTGTTTCCCATAAGTTTGTCAAAGGCCGGTTCGATGATGTGATGATCTTTCCAGTCTTCATCGTATTGACGCCTGAAGGGTATGACTTCTTTGTCTGCCCAGTTTCTTAGCGCACTACGGAGGTGTTTATCCATTGGGGATATGTATTCTTCCTGTTTTGAGAATTCATCGAAGTTTTTCATCGTGTTGGCCTCCTTATTAAATCTCTTTGCAGTCAAAGAAAAACCGCGCGGTATCCATTTTCACCGGCGCCTCAGCGCCGACTCCGCATAAGTACGACTGGATGGTTTTGACGTCACGCCAGTGTTTTTCCACGTGCCACTCTTTGGAATAGCCGGCTGAACCCATCAGTTCCATTCCTCTGTTGATTGCCCTGATGACTTTCTGCTGCACCTGCGAACCAATGATCTGCGCAAAGGTATAGACCCGCTGCGAGCCGCTGTATCCCCAGTCATCCGGCTTGGACATAATGTGCGCCAGATTGTAAAGGAGCAGTCTTGCGGTAAAAATCTCGTCGGCCACATCGGCCAGGACAGAAGCGCAGAGAGGATTTTCCTTCATCATATATCCGCCCTTGATCGTTCTGGTTTCCGACCAGTCGCTCACTATTTCAAAAAAGTTCATTCCGGCGCCGACACTTACACCGCCGAGCAATAAATTCAGCCAGGTGTAGATTTCTTCGACGACGCCTTCGCGGGCAATAACATGGGGTTGGGGGATTCTGACATTATTGAAACTTACACCGGCATTGGCGCTGGCGTTTAAACCGGTTTCCAGAAGCGTTTTACCACGGATGATATTTGGATCATCGCCGGGAACCAAAGCGATGCACGGCCTGCCCAGTTTGTCCGCGCATACCACGCAAAAGAGGTCGGCCACGGCGCCGCTGTTTAAAGGCCTGAGATTCTTTCCATTGACCGCATAACCTTCTCCTTCCGGTTCAGCCGTGGCGAGAATCGACCTGCCTAAAAACAGGGATGTATCCTGCCCGATATTACCCGAACCTGGCAGGATGAGGGAAGGCGTTTTTAACTCTTCGGCGCAATAAATCGGTGCCAGCGCATCGCACAGCTTTTTATCCAGATGGGGTGCCATGCTGATTGCAGCAAATATAGTATATTTGACGGCGGAGACAACGCCTATAGCGGCATCCGCCCGTCCGATTTCGGCAAGGATGGAAACGATACCGGGAGCATTAGCGGGACTGTTCCAGCCGAAGCCTCCATGTTCCTCCGGTAAAGTCAGCCTCTGTAAACCAATAGCAAGATTAAGGGATTTTCTCTTTTCGATAAAGAGCTTTTCGTAATTTTCCCGGTACTCCTGACGTTTGGAAATAATTTCCTTATTCGCCCATTGCCCGACCAGATGAATAATCCGCTTCGATTCTTCATCAACCAGTTCCTTCGGGTAAACAAATAATTCATCCAGGCTTTTATTCATGGTGCCTCCTTTACCGAATATTGTTTTTTATTCGACTTGTTCAATGCTGATTTATTTATTTTTGTTTTGGATTTTTTAAGCTTTTTTCCGGTTTTTTCCGTCTGTGAATTTTCCATTGTCTTTTCAATGGCTTCCTTTTTAACAACCGGCAAATTGGCGAGAAATGTTCTGTAAACTTCCCTGAATTTCCGAGTCGCTTTACCCATGTCCTGTCCGGCATCAACAATCAACGGTCTGAATATGACATCGAGGAAATCCACTTGCCTGTTGTATTCATCGGTGTCGCTGCCGGTAGCAATGGCGTGAAAGGAAAGTCCGAGAAAATAAATGAATATGGAACGGGCAAACTGGCGGGAGATATTGAGCCTCTCCGACATACCGGCCGTGTAGCGTTCAGCAAAAGCGTCATAGAGCGGTTTCCAGTGTTCAATATCCGTATTGCGGTACATGTCGAAGGCCAGAAGCAGGATGCATTCATACAGCTTGCCCTTTTCTTTCCAGTAATCAACAATCATATCAAAACGGTCGCTGATGCTTTCGACCGAACTTGTTCGTTTGATATATTCTTCGGTGTTTTCCTGGCCTATCCAGGAAATCATCTCGGCAAGCATATTTTCTTTGGAAGGGAAATAATGATAGAGAGTACCGGTGGATACACCGATTTCAGCGGCAATTTCTTTCATGTTTATATTAGTATAGCCCTTGCGGGTAAATAAATGAAAAGACTTCTCCAGCAGTTCCTGCCGGTATTCATCATGATTAACAATCTTGGGCATGGGGATCACCTTTCCTGGAATTTAATTTCCCGATCTTTGGAAATAACGCATAGCAAAGGCAGTGCCGTGAAAATACGGTAAAGGAATCAAAAAAGCGGGCATGCAATCATGATTTAAAGAATTCATCAAACGGAACCTCTTTAATCTACTTCGGTACCAATACCGTAATAATGATGCTACTCAGATGAAAATGAATATGTGTATTTTATATCGAATGGTCATTATAAATAACAAAAATATTATTTATGTCAAGAAATTTTTCAAAAAATGTTCCGGAAGAAAGGAAAAGTTGAGAGTCGGCTCAAATAATCCCCGATATAGCCAAAATAATTTTGTCTTTCACTGCCATAGCATTTCGGTCAAGGATAATCTGAATCTCAAAGTAAAGTGTTCCTGAATATAACCTTACGGATCCCCCCGCAGAACCTATTCTATAAATGTTGGGAAAAGCTTACCGGTGAATTTATTCGCATCATCATGCGATGAGATGATGACCAAATCAGGATATTGCTTCATCAGCCTGTAAATCCGGGCAATGGTGGCTTCGGTTTGTTTTTTATCATCATCAACAAAAAGTGTTTCCATCCAGGCCTTGGCCGGTACTTTTAAATCATCCGAAAACAATGATGCATCGTTTATAAATAAAACCCGTTTACCGGATTTCATATTGACAAACATGCCGGTAAGGCTTGGCGTGTGACCTGGCAATGGAATAAGCACGATGCTTCCATCCCCGAATACATCAAGGCTCTGATCAAAATTTTCATAGGGCTTGTTTTGAAAATTTATGAAACGCCATTTTACCTTATTATTATCAAACACAGAGCGACTGAATCCAAAGCCCATCTTCTTTATTGCATAATTATAGTCTGTCTGAGTTGTCCATATTTCAGCATCGGGGAAATCTTCTATGCCGCTTGCATGATCCCAGTGCAAATGTGACATGATAATCGTCTTGATAGAGTCAGGATTAACTTTGCCGGACATCTGCATTTGTGTGCGCGCACTGCCTATCGGCTTGTATGGAAACGTAAATCGGGTCCCCCAGGGCATGGCTTCCTGAAAATCCCTGTCTGCGTTATTTCCCAGGCCTGTATCATAAAGTATTGTTCCACGGGGATGCTGCACCAGAATACACGGCAACAAGGCATTGACCCTTTTGAACCAGCTGCCGCTGCTGATTAAAAAACCTTCAATCTGAGGAAATTCTCCGGTGTTGATTATTGAAAAATGAACTTCGGGCAAAGTATCGGATTTTTTTAGACGTTCATCTTTGATAAAGTTCATGCCATCGGGATATCTGGAAACATCTATCGTGCTACAGCCATAAAAGCCCAGTATAAGCAGAAGAAAAATTATTTGATAAAAACCGTTACATTTTTTCATAAGAATCCTCTTTTTTAATTACAAATTTAATACGATGCACCTTGATGACAGTTCAATCCGCCATTTTCGGATAAGCGTCTGATAAAAGAACTTTTTTCAATTTTGGGAAATTATGTAATACACCGAATATAACCTTAAGAATATTTTGAGGGGGCAAGCCCCTTGATATGCCTGACCGCTGCATATAAGCAACCGGCACATAACCTACTCTGCCTCCGCTGAATATGGCTCTTAACGTTAATTCAGATTCGATTAAAGCCGTGTTTACCCACGTTTCATGACCAATCTTTTTGATGAGTTCTCTTTTATAAATTCGAAAACCGCTGTCGGAATCTTTCAGATAAACATTAAAATATTTTCTCAAAATAAAATTGTAAGCGGCAGTCAGAATGCGGCGGTATAGTATATCGGTTCTCTTTGATCTTGCGCCAATGATAAGTGAATACTTTGCGCGGATATCGTATAACTCCCAAAAATCATCAAAATCGAATTTGCCGCCGGTATCGCTGAAAAAAACATATGGATTTTGAGCTATCATGATTGCATCTTTCAGAGCCTTTGCGTATCCTTTCCTTTGTGTGCCGGAAGAATGAATGACACCATTATCACGAACATATTTTAAAATGATTTCCTGAGTTCCATCGGTACTGCCGTCTTCTGCGATGATAAGTTCCGACCCCGGTATTTTGGATAGAATCTTATTATGGATATTGATAATTTCATCCTCGACGGTATCTGCCTCATTGTAAACAGTAATAATGATTGAAACGGGATCATGAGTCGAAATATTGGTCATTTCACTGTTCATATTTTATTTCGCCGGCCCGGGTCAGATTATTTGATTGCTTTTATATAAAAGTGCGCGTTGTCCGGATTATTAAAACGATCCCTGAAAATTCCCCGGGACGTGAATATTTGAGTATCTTCAAATAATATTTCGCTGAATCCGGTTTCCCTGAGATGCCGGAACAAATCATCTTTGAGCCACGCGCATTTATGCTCGTCTCCCGGCCATCGCTGCCAGCCCCAGAAAGTCGCAAAGACATGCTCTTTGGAAAAGGGGCAGTTTCCCGGCATATCGTGCGTAATATCATAAAGATATTCGCTCCATATTTTTATATCCGGAATGTCAAAAAGGAACATTCCGCCGGGCACAAGAAGTTTATAAATATGTTTCAGTGCCTTGCTGAAGTCGGCGAAATTTAGATGTTCCACTGACGCCAGGGCAATGATCTCGGAGAGCGTATTTTCCCGCAGAGGAATCTCCCATATCTGGCAGTTAAAGTCCAAGTCCACATCCGGCTGGCCGGTGATATCCTGATGTAAATACCCCGGTGTCGGCCTCTGTCCGCAGCCCAGTTCAAGCTTGTCGTGTTTTAATTTTGAGAATTTATCATTATTCATTTTTATATTGTCACGGGAAGTTGAACTTTAAGAAACGCCGCCTGTTAACATAAATCATTCATGTCATTATAGATAATTTTGGTTCCCAGACTGTCGAATTTAAAATGGTATTCTCTCAAATCTTTTAATGAATTTCTCAATTTGATCTGATGCGCCTGTTCACAATAGACCATCAAAAAACCGCCGCTGCCTGCACCCAGCAGTTTTCCGCCATCAGCACCGTTTTTTTTTGCCAGATCATAATAATAATCTATCTTATTATCGGAAATTTTCAACGAAAGTTTTTTTTTCAGACGCCAGCTTTCATCGAGTATAGGCCCCACATCCTGCAAATTACCGGCTGACAGGCTGTCTTTCAAATTTACCGCCAGTTCCGTCATTCTTTTAAGATTGGCAAAAGTTTTTTTGTCAGAAAGAGTTCGTCTTTGCTGATCGGCTAATATTTCCCGAGCCGGTCTTGCTCCTCCCACATAAAAGAACAGGAGATTATTTTCCAATTCATCATATTTATCGAGAGGCATCATAACCGGCTCAACTCTGACCGTATCGTCGGGGTTGAATGTGATTAAATTCAGCCCGCCATTGGCGGCTGCATATTGATCCTGCTTGCCGATGGGTTCTCCCAGAATATCAATTTCAATTTCACAGCCTTCCCCGGCCAGATATTCCTTTGCCGTTTTCTTCCCGCAATAGGCATATAAAGCATTTAACAAGCCAACAGTAAAAGACCCCGATGATCCTATCCCGGTTCCTGCCGGTATATCGGCTATGGAATTGATATCTATCCCGATAATGCCTAATCTCCTGAGCGTTTCCCGGACAATAGGATGTTTGATTTCATCTATATTGTTGACCAGTTCGGTTCTGGAATATTTCACCTGGATTCTATCATCCGAAAATGGGTGAACAAATATAAACATGTATTTGTTGATGGTCGTGCTTAATACACAGCCGGGATGTTTTGAATAAAATGCTTTCAAATCGCTTCCCCCGCCGGCAAAGCTTACACGAAAGGGAGTTCTTGTCCCGATCATGGGGCATCTCCCTTTAGAGTAAAGATATGATCTGCATATTTTTTACCTTCGACAATGATGGAATATTCGTCGGTTTGTCTTTCCACATACAATTTTGTAATTTCATTCCCGGTTAATCCTTTGTAGCGATAAAACTCATTAAATCTCTTTTTTCTTAATTCTTCATTTATATCCACATATATCTTCAAACCGCTAATTTCACGAAGATAAGCAATGTCCAGCGCTACGACACCATCTATGATGACTGCTTCATAATTATCAAATTTAATAACGTCAGTGCTTTTGCTTTTTTGTCTGGTTTGGGCGTCATATTTTTGCACATAAATCTCATGCCCGGTAAGAAACGTTCTGATATCTTCTTCTATCTTCGAATAGTCATACCGTTCACGCACGCCCATCCAATCCTCGCGATTTTTCAAATCCACAAGCCAGTTGTCCAGCCCCACTGTTATTGACTTTACCCCATGATTGGCAAAAACAAGGGACAGCATCCCGGCAATCGTGGATTTTCCCGAACGGGATACCCCACCTATTAAGATGACGAATGGTTTGTTTGAGATTTTAAGGAGGGGAGATATTATGTGATTTATTTGGGTACTTAACTTTTCGTAATCATCTATAATGAAATCTACCGCTTCTCTAAGATTTTCAAAAATAAAATCGGGGCAGCAATCATATTTGCGATCCTTTCCGGCATAGCCTGTCCTGACAAGTATCGTTTTAATGCCTGCGTTCACACCCGTCATAATATCAGAAGTGGTGTCGCCAATCAGGAAAGATTCTTTTTCGTCAATATTGAAATCGCTTCGGGCCTGCCTAAGCATGCCTGTTTGGGGTTTCCGGCATTCACATTCCATTTTATATGGTTTGTTTTCCCCTTCAAATCCCTTATCCGGGTGGTGAGGACAATAATAAATTCTATCCAAAAAAGCGTTTTTCTCACCTAAAAGCACATCCAGTTTTTTATTAACTTCAGCAATATCTTCTTCCGAACAAAGCCCCCGGGCTACGGCGGACTGGTTGGTTGCAACGATGGCCAGGTAATCCGAGTCATTTATTTTTTTTACGGCACGGGCTGAATCTTTAAGCAGTTCCAATTGATCGGGGCGGCAGAGATAACTGACTTCCTTGTTAATAACTCCATCTCTGTCGAGAAATATCGCTTTTTGCCTGTTTATCAGATTTCTGCAATTGACCTTTCCACTTAGAATATCCCGCTGGACTTCTTGGTATCTTTGAACCGATCCGACATCCTTTACATATTCCGACGTCCGGTAGGCATAGATTTCTTTTCCCTCAGCCATCAGCGCCGGAAAAACATCATGCCCGAAATCCGATTCTCGCTTACTTGCTATAAAACGGGCGATTTCCGGTTTCAGAATATAGATGCCGGCGTTGACCAGATTCTGATAATATCTATCGGCAGGATGCGGTTTGGGTATAAATCTTATTATTTTATTCACATGATTGGTCTCCAGCAAATCACTATCAAAAGGATGATCGTTGGGATGAACCAGCAATGTGCCGAGACCGCTATGGGTATGATGGAAATTTACAAACCTGTTCCAATCGATATCGAAAATGACATCTCCATACAAAACAAGAATATCTTTTGCACTATTAAAAAGTGATTCAGCATATTTAAAAGCGCCGCCGGTACCCAGCGGCTCGGATTCTTCTGAATATTTTATCTTTATACCAAAATTTTCACCGTCTCCGAAATATTTTTTGATTGCTTTTGCGCCGTAACCGACACTGATGATAACCTCATGGACTGTATTTTTCGCCAGAAACTCTATTTGATATTGCAGGACAGGTTTACCCGCGATGCTTATCAGCGGCTTGGGCATGTTGTCCGGTGTAATTTCCTTCAGTCTCGTTCCTTTCCCGCCTGCGAGGATAAGTGCTATCATTGCTTCAGAATTCTCCTAACGGCCATACGGACGGCCTCCGTGGATGAATATTTTGCTCTCCATCCCAGAGAACTTATTTTATTCAGGTCATATTGATAATGGGAGACATCACCCATCCAGCCTGCGCTGCCGCCGGTATATTTTAATTTCACATTTTCCAGGTGCATTTCTTCACAAGCGATTTCGGCAATCTCGGTAACCGATGTCTGATCTTCCACGCCAACATTATAATAGTTCAGTCTGTCTTTTGCTTCCTGATATATCAAGAGCATGGCTTCTACCAAATCACTGACATAGAGGTAAGGCTTTTTTTGGTTTCCGTCGCCCAATATTTCCAGTTGTCGGGGATTTGTTTTCAGTTTGGCAATAAAATCATGAATAACGCCATGAGTAGCCCTTTCTCCCACAACATTGGGAAACCTTACAATCCATGTCTGAATATTATTCATAAAAGAATAGGCGCAAATGAAGGCCTCCGATGCGAGCTTGCCCGCTCCATAATAGGATACGGGAGAAAGGGGCCCTGACTCTTCCGTTAATTTCCGAGATGTTTCTCCGTAGACAGCGGATGTCGAAGCAAACATAAACTGATTAACATGAAACAGCCGGCAGCATTCCAGAACGTTCCATGTTGTCATAAAAGTATTATCTAAATCGATTCCCGGATTATCTGCACTGTTGGCTATATCCGAATTGGCCGCCAAATGGAAAACGGCGTTAAAGTTATTTTTATGAAATATTTCTTTTAATGTATCAAGATGCAGTAAATCCTCTTTGAGGAATAAGTACTCCTTATGATTTGACAAATGATCGATGTTTTTCATTGTTCCCAGAGAGAGATTATCCAGCGCCACCACATTATAATATTGGGACACCAGCAGATCCGATAAATGGCTCCCGATAAAACCGGCACCGCCTGTGATTAATGTTTTCATCATTACATTCTCTTCAAACTATCTTCAATTTATTATAATTCCATCAACACTGTCCGGAAACAAATCTCTCTCCGGTTAAAGGTATATTTCCTATATATTTTTTCCTATTTCGTCACTCAAATCTTTGGCATGCCTTATAACGGCATCCATATTCAAATATTCAAATTCTCCAAATCTACCGCAAAGCTTAATACCCTGCTTATCGAAATAATTTCTGATCAAACTCATATTTTTCTTATACTCTAAATCGTAAATAACATAGGCATATTTGAATTTTTTTGTATCCAAAAAATTAATATCTGCTCGTTTATCGATAAATCCGGTATTTTCCAATCCTTCGACTATTTTTTCTTCCACTTCACGTTGATTCATTTTATCAATCAGACTATCTGTAGCGTGAGTTACCTCTACCATCAAGTTTGTTGAATTATCCTTTGTACCATAGTTTGTTCCCAAAAAATTGAGCTTCGACACCCGGTGAAAAATAATGTTTTTATCCGGAACCATGACCGCAAAATTATTTACGAGATTATCCTTTTTGACATTGATGATTGTAATCATAATGGAATTGTATTTCAAACAATTAACCGAATCCATGATTTGCTTTGGAATATTTGACTGATAAATTTTCGCTAATATTTGAACCGGTATCGTGGAAATAACGAAATCATATTCTCCACTAAATCCCTTGTCAGTTTTTATTTCCCATTGCTTGTCAATCTTTTGCAATGCGGTGATACTGTTATCCACGATAACCTGCACTTTGTTACTAAATTGATCAACGAAAACATCTACTAACGAGTTGATTCCACCCCTTTGGGGATAATAAAAATACAATTGATGAAAGTATCCCTCTGTTGATGCTCCGGCGGCACCTTGAATAATGTCTTCCTGAGGCGCTTGGGGAATCCGATCTGCTATTTTTGTATCCATTAATGAAAGATTGTATTTCCATATTTTCTCATTGTACGGCTTCAAATAAATATTGGTAATGCCCTCTCCAAAAGTTTTCAGAAAAAACTGGTGCAGATTCGGCGCTTTTTCATTCTTATAAGGATTGTTAAGAAAGGCATTGAGACAATTTTTTTTCTCATCATCCGGAAGCGCGCATAAATTATTCTCAAAAGGGTATTTTATAAATTTTTTTTTGTAATATATTTTATTTGACCTTTTGATTTTGTTTTTATTCTCGCCAAGGAGATTGATCATTAAATCCAGCACAACATTGTCTTTGGAAAAAATGACATGCGGGCCAATATCATAAAACAATCCGTTTAAATTAAATGAACGGCACAGACCTCCCGGCTCGTTTTCTTTTTCCAAAATGTCTATGCTGCTAACGCTATCGTTTTTCTGCAGAAAATAAGCTAATGCAATACCGCAAAGGCCTCCGCCTATAATTCCTATTTTCATAGTGTCATACCATTATTTTTTTTATTTTGTACGATAAGCGTTCAACTTGTATTTCCTCAAAATAAGCAGCGAATCACGGACCAACTCCGGACTCTCCAGGAAAAACTTATAAAGTTCCTCCGGCGGGGCCGTATCCACGCGCATGGCAATCTCATTGCGCTTCGCTAAAAAAGCTTTCCGCTGGGGCTGGATATGCCAAACGACTATTGAGGTCAGAAGAAGTCCTGTAAAAATTATAACGAAACCTGCAATCATTGCGCTCTTCAATAATGTTTTTGGTTTCTTTGCCTGAACCAGTACAAATATGAATATCCATACTATCGCCGCAATACCGAAAATGCTGACACAGGTGTAACGGGAGGCCATGCCCGCGTCTTTCCCCAGTTCATACCTTCCAAGCATCATGATTCCCAGATAAAAGAAGGTTTGCACGATTAGAAAAAGCGGCAAATATGTTTTTTCATACATGCGCGATTTAAAGAATAGTGCCAGAGCTAAAAAATAGAGAAGCACAAGGCTAATTCCAATGATTAAAATTGCATTAAATGAAAGATAAGAGGAAGAGAAAAAAACATCGGCGCCGACAACGCTTGATGCAAAAGCGGCAAGAAGAAACTCGCCTACATCCATGGGACTGTTGAAAATTACAGCCGCATCATATGAGGTATTCGATTTAAAGTCGAATCCAAATACGTATAAAAAAGTAATTAAAGCGATAAAAATACTAATCAGGAGCATACGGAACCAGAAATCTTTCGTCAAACAGAAACGAAAAACCAGCAAATAACAAAGAAGGATTGAACCTAATGTTGGTATAAAAGATACGTACAACTTGCCATTAAAAACTAGCAACGCCAAAGGGATTAATATTATTGTTGCCGGCAAGTATTTCCAATTGCCCCTCAAAATGAATAACTCCATGCTGATGAAACTGGCAATAAAGAACGGCATGGATGACTGATATACCAAATCAGCATCACCCAGAAGTCCTTCCCACTGGATAATATTGAAAAGTATGAATGAAAGGAAAGCAAATGTTGTTGCAATAAATTTTGGTGAACGCTCCGACATCAGACTTTTACGATATTCCTGATAAATTAGGATGGCAGACGCCAGCATAAAAAAAGGTATCAGCATAACGAGAATTTTGGAATTCATGGAAGACAATTCGATATTGGCAATCTGTAGCAGATTATAACCCAGCATTCTCGACACATTCAAGGGACGCCAAAGTTCTTCAAAAGTAAACGTGCCTTTTAAGTAACTCTCAATGAATCCGCCTTTAATGAGATACATGTCATCGCTGCCAACCACATCGGTTGAAGTGTCCCATGTGTATATAAAAACCAACGCGAAGGGGATCAGTATCGATAAATAAAGAATCCCTTTGGCTCCCAGAGACTTCTTTTCCTGAATGATTTGATTAGACATTGCTTTTCACTTTTGTATTATTGAAGCTCTTTTTGTATATCAATTAATTCAATACCGGGCAACAAAATGTAAAATGTTTTTAAAAAAATCGTACCTTTATTAATTTTTTCAAAGCCTGAATTGTTTTATGAAATAAGATGATTTTGTAAAGTATTTATTTTGAACTCAGGGAGATCTTCGCTTCCTCGACCAAATCCTGATTAAAAACAGATACGCATAAAACGGAAGCGATAGAATGCTCGGATGATGGCCCACCAGTCTTATTATTCTTTTCGGATTCAGATAAAAGCGCCTATATGCTCGCCGGAAAATTCTTTGTAAATCATCATCCGACATAGCCGAAATGTTGGTTATTCTGGTAAAAAAGTTTGCATCGTATATATCGAAATCACAATCTATTTTCTCAGATACATCTGAAACCATTTCAGCCAGTTTTGTTCCGGGAAATGGTACGGGATTAAAGAAGAAAGCTCTATGCAGAGGCAAATTGATGGCAAATTCCACTGTGGAGGAAGCCTCTTCATAAGTTTCCGTCGGGAAACCGATCATGAAGAATCCGGTCGAATAAATGCCCGCTTTGACAGCCGCATGAATGACCTTCACGGCTTTTTCAACATTCAAATTCTTGTGAATCATCTTTTGCAGACGCGGGCTGGACGTTTCAATGGCAAAATGGGCGGAAACAGTTCCTGCCTGCTTGAAAAGAGTCATGTCTTCCGGCTCGAGCATATCGGATCTTAAACCGTTCGGAAAATGCAATCTGGCATCACCAAGTCTGTCTCTGATACCAGTGAGAATTACGCACATCCTTTTTCGATCAAAGTTGAAACAATCATCAACAATCTCAAATTCTTTAAATCCATATTTGAAACGAAGTTCTTCCATTTCTGAAATAACAGACTCCGCCGATCTATTTCTGATGATCTTGCCCATCGTCCTGTGGCAGTAAGCGCACTTATATGGGCAGCCACGTGAAGTGAATATCGTCATATAAGGCCTGCGGCCGATGACGGCAAATGAATCCATTCTTGCGTAGAGTTTGTGATCGAGGAGTTCCCATGCAGGAAACGGCAGAGCGTCAAGTTCGGTCTCGCTCAGGTAACGCCCCTGATTAATTTTTAAAAGACCGTTAACCAGTGAAGCAATTCCCCGAATGGATTCAGTGGAACGGCCATTATTTAAGGCATTAATCAGTCCCGGAAACACATGTTCTCCTTCTCCCAGAACAACAAAATCAGCTCCGAAAGTCTTGATTGCCTTTTCAGGATTGGCCGATGGCCAGGAACCGCCGAAAATAATGGGAATATCAGGCATTATCTCACGGATCATTTTCGCGATTCTTTTTGTGATCTCCAGCTCGGTAATAATAACACTGATGCCTATATAGTCAGGTTTCCATTCTTGAATTATCTGTTTGAGTATATGAAGATCTTTATCGTCGAGGGCACAGTCGTGAATTCTCGTTTCATGTCCGGCCATCTTGAGTACGGCTCCGAGATACATAAGTCCCATCGGGTGCGTTATGGACAGAAAAACCGGAAAAAGGAATCTGGGTTTTATCAGCAGGACCCTGGACATTGAAAAGAAAGCTCCTCCTTTAATTAAATAATGCTATTTCATTTTGCGTAAATTCATAAAAATTGTTACGAGTCTCATGAATATTTTATTTACAGCCTTGATAACATTAAACTGAATTAATGCATAGCATACTTACATAAAATTAATTTTTTTAATCAGGCGGTATAACGCCTGAATGGCAGAGTCCTGATCATCATGGACATCGCATACCTTGGGAGTGAAAAGACTTGCGGATGATAAATGAGCAGATTCCATAGTCTTTTGGGATTCATATAAAAGCGCCTGTAAGCACGTCGAAAAACTGTCTGTAATTCTCTGTCCGGCATTGCCGAAACATTAATCGTGCTGGAAAAAAAGGTCATTGAACTCGGGTTAATGTTGTCATGCCTGTTCTTAAGAATATCCGCAGCCATTTCTGCAAGTTCGGTCCCGGCAAATGGTGTAACCAGATAGAATGATGCACGGTGCAGGGAGGAGCGGACTGCAAATTCAACGGTAGCAGAAGCCTCCTCATACGACTCTGTCGGGAATCCAATCATAAAGAAACCGGAAGAGTATATTCCGGCTTTTACAGCCGCATTGACAGCAAGCATTGCCTTATCGATATTCAAATTCTTTTGAATCATCTTTTGCAGCCTCGGGATGGGTGTTTCTATGGCGAAGCAGGCAGATACGGTCCCCGCCTGTTTGAAAAGTTTCATGTCTTCCGGTTCAAGTATGTCTGCCCGCAGGCCATTTGGGAAATGCAGTTTAACATCGCCCAGCCGGTCCCGAATGCCGGTTAGAATTGCATACATTCTTTCATGGTCCAGATTGAAACAATCATCAACGATTTCAAATTCCCTGAATCCATGTATGAAACGGAGCTCTTCCATTTCAGACAAGACCGACTCGGTTGTCCTCTTTCTAAAAACCTTACCCAATGTCCGATGACAGTATACACATTTGAAAGGACAGCCGCGAGAAGTGACGATTGTCATGTACCGCCTGCAGCCGACACTGGCCCCTGAAGGCCTTTTCTCATAAAGACTGTGATCCAGAAGTTCCCATGCCGGAAACGGAAGGGTATTCAGTTCATCTTCGGTTAATGGCTGTCTCAAATTGATTTTTATCTGTCCATTAACCTCAGATGCCATTCCCGGTATGGATTCAGTTGGCCGACCATGATTTATGGCATTTATCAGTTCGGGAAATACATACTCCCCTTCACCTATAACGACGAAGTCCGCGCCAAAAGTCTTAATGGCTTCCCGAGGATTTACCGAAGGCCATGGCCCGCCGAATGTCACAGGCACATCCGGAAGCAGATGACGTATCATCCCCATGATTCTTTTTGTGTTCTCCAACTCAGTGACAATGATGCTAATGCCGATAAAGTCCGGTTTCCAACCGGTGATAATTTTCTTGAGAAAACGTAGGTCTCTATGGTCGCTGCAATAGTCATAAATCTTCGGTTCATGTCCGGCATTTTTTAATGCAGCAGCAATATACATCAGCCCCACCGGCTGCATAATCATCTGAGATTCAGAGAGAAAGAATTGTGGTTTTATCAGCAATATTTTCAACATTAGAATGAAAATCCTTATTTTAGCCCTGCCAATAAATTTAAATTGAAATTATTACAAAAAATATATTCTTATCCCTGAGTTAACAAATAGGATTGATGTTCAATATCTATATCTAAATATCTTTCTATTTTCACATTTATTTCTTCATAGAATTCTTAATATTGGAAATACAGAATTTCTCCATTTCTCCATTTCTGTAATATACATGCGGGCATTTATCCATTTCCTCTAAATCAATATTATAAAGATTAGGCCAGCATTTGAGAGAAATATTAAGGATATTTTTCTGCACAACAAACCGGCGCAAATTCAGGACATGCAGAACCGTTTCCAATAATAATGACGGACCGTATGCCTTAAACAGATAATAAAACAAATAAGCCGATTTGAACATGCTCCTGTTTATTCTATTTATGTCAATATGAATACCGGGGGAATAATATTTCCCGTTGCCATTTTCCCGGATATTAAAAATAAAACTGCACAGTTTGGAACCGTAATGATCCTTAAACCCCTGTGGCAGAATCTTACTGAATTTTTCGATAAATGCCTGAATAAAGCAGAATTCGTTGATAATATCCGTTTTGTTGATATTCAGTGAATCCGCAATCAGTTCTATTAATTCGGACATGCACATTTGCTCTATATCCAGATATTTTCCAGTTTGAACCATTGTTCTTATTCTAAGCCCAATGATAAAAGAACGGTGCTCAAAACAAAATTCAACCAAAGGCAGAATTTGATCTTCATTAATGTCCCTTGCTATTGTCGCCGAGAGCAGGGTATCGATTTTTTCAAGCTCAATATTTTTAAGTGCGTTCAATTTTGTATCAAGAAGATTTTCACCATTTATTTTCCGGTAAATTTCATCATCAAAGCCATTAAGAGAAAAACAAAGTCTTGTTAAACCATGGCGTTTTAATTTTTGAACATATTCGAGAGATGCCAATTTTATCCCGTTGGTAACAAGGCTGTGATTATGTCGTACGATTTCCATGAGGTCAAAGATATCTTCTCTGCAGGTAGGCTCCATTCCCGTCACGCCCATTCTGCAGTTATTGTATTTCTTCGACAATTCTTTTATCTCTTCAAGGCTAATCTCCTTGTTATTACCCGATTTTTCATAACATACTTGACAATTCAAGTTGCATTTTGATGATGCATAAGTGGAGATAAATTTCGTTTTTACAGAAGCGTCACCGGTTAATCTTGTAAAAAGCAGATATAGTTCCTTATCTTTTTCAATCAAGGATTTATATTCATTTCCTTCTTCATCCTTTTTAACCATACAAACATTTTCGCCGTCGAAAATGATTTTTGCATCAATTGTTTTCAAAGTAAGAGGCGAAAGACTTTTCGTATGTTTAAGGATTTCTGCAGTCATATTTCAATTGTCTATTTCTTGTTTCGTTTTTGATGAGATGTTTTACCTTTGAAAATTATTTAAGCTTTTTCCAGATATAACTTGTTTATTTATGATGGGTGCCTGTTATTTTTCTAAGATAAAGCCTCATTTGCTCCATCTTGGTGGAAAAATCATCAATAAGCAGGTTTGTTTCGCGCCAACAGGCCGACATGCAGCCATTGCATCCCTCTCTTATGCGCCTGACGCCTTCACGATATTCGGGATTTCTGAATTGATCCGGGAAATTTGATTTTATATTGAATAAAGGAGGAAATGCGTCACAGGGAGCAATCCCGCCATCGGCATACACAACAAAAAATCTTTCGCCGGCCCTACAATTCCATGCATAATTGCCTGTCCTTAAATATTCAAGAGAAGCCTCTAAATATTTTTTGGAATTAATTATTCTATATCCATTCTTCTTCATTCTCAAAATTTCAGTATAGGATTTCTCTATTTCAGAAATATCCTTTTTCGAAAAAAGCATTTCTTTACAAAACCCGTAACAAAAGTGAGGAATGTTTTCGTCCGGCCGCAGATGCACAGGCATGAGGGAAGAGTAGGCTCCTTTCGAATTAACGAATTCAACAATTATCGGCAGATCAGAAATATTAATTTTTGATACGGCAGTATTAACAACAACAAAACCATCGATGTTTTTGGTCACTATGTCCAGTGATTTTTCAACTTTATGAACAAGACTTGTTGAGTTGCAAATCCAGTCAAATTTTTCTTCATCCAGTGTATCCAGTGAGAGAGTAATATTTTTTAATCCGGCTTTGGCAAGGGCATTGATTTTTTCTTCTGTAACCAGAATTCCATTCGTTTGTAGCCTTAAAGAAAATCCATAAAAATTCAATAATTTAACAATTTCAATTATATCCGGATGAAGAAATGGTTCTCCTCCGGTTACGACTATATTGGGCACTTTCAACGCTTTCATGATTTCTGCGTACTGCTCTATTTCCTTCATAGTCATATCTTTTGATTTTCTTTGCCAGATATTGCACATTTTGCATTGGAGATTGCACCTTTCCGTAACATAAAGATGCATATAGAATGGCGCGGAAAAGTATTTGGCATGGATAAGCCCTTGTAACATTTTTATTGCTGTTTTCATGAATACAAAAGATTCTCCTTAACTTTTTGCAGAAATTAGCTCACATGCAATTGGAACTATTTTTACCTGTTCATTTGCGGTAAGCTTAAATTTTATACGCAGATGTTAATAAAAGCAAATCCTGATAATAAAACAAGTGATTGACATATTTTTCAGATTGTTCTTTTTTTTATTAATCCATAAATCTTAAATCTTCTAATGAGGTAAGAAATTTGTCTGTGATCGACTAATTTTAATAATTCAAGAAATATTTTCGGCCTTAAATAAAATTTTTTAAAGGCTCTCGTCTGCGCCGCAAGCAACTGATCTTTAGTCATTCCCTCCGGCAGCCATTCCGGTTCTCTGTAACTTTCCTTTTCCCAGTTAGGAATAAATTCCCCCTTGAGGGTGTCCCATAATTCCGAACCAGGTAAAACATCGAGGATAATAAATTGAGCGCGCGACAGTCTTGACCTCAGAGCAAAATTTATGTTCTCTTCAATGGTTTCTTTGGTCTCTCCTGGCAGACCAAAAATAAAAAATCCCTGAGTGGATATTCCCGCCCTGTCCGCCATCTCAATCGCTTTTTCAATGGTTTCTATGGATTCCTTTTTCTTGATTTTTTTTAAAATCTGAGGATTGGCGGATTCAACGCCATAGGCGAAATAATAGCATCCGCTGTTTTTCATTAATTGAATTATTTCCGGGCTGATATTATCCGCTCGTATTCCATTGGGGCAAGCCCAATTAATTTTAATTTTTCTTTCTATCAATAAACGGCAGAGCTTTTTTACATTATCTGCATTGAAAGTCAGACTATCATCTTCAAAATGGATTTCTCTGATTTTAAAATTCTTTATCAGATACTCGATTTCCTCAACAACGTTTTCAGGAGTTCTGAATCTTATTTTTCTGTCACAAAATTTTGGCGCGGCGCAAAATGTGCACTCGTAAGGACAACCGCGGCTGGTCACTATGACACCGACCGGGAATCCCCTGATGATAGCGCCATGCGGGGCTTTAGGATAATCATGAGGATTCATCTGCTCCCAATCGGGAAAGGGTAAAACATCCAGTTTCTCCACGATTTTTGCTTTTATAACAGCCTGCCCTTCATCTTTTAGATTATCCAGGGAATAGACACCCTGAATATTATCATTGCAGAAATTGTTCCTAATTAAACCGAGAAGTGGAATTTCTCCCTCTCCGCAGATGACATAATCAGCCTGTGATTCAACCAATGTTTGGTAGGGCAAAAAAGTGGGATGCGGACCACCTATAATGGTTGTCATTCCATTTTTTTTAAGTTCCCGCGACAATAATACGGTTTGTTGGTAAAAAGCGGTAAGACAGGTGATGGCCACGGCATCGGGTTTCAAATCATGAAGTCTTTTAATCATCCTGCGTAAATTCAGATTTTCTTTCAGACCGTCGATTATAACAGTGCTTATGCCGTGCTTTTTCAGATAAGCGGAAAGATAACCCAGCCCCAGCGGAGGCGTTATGATATGGCTTCTGTAATTGGGTCTTACCAGTGCAATTTTCATTTTGGAAGATTCAGGTCTCTCATTTTATATAATTCCGGTATCAATTTAATTGCCAGTTTGCTGAATTTTGCCAGAGGAATTGATGATATTCCGGAAAGTCTCGGGGCAAAGGAAATCTCCTGCCAAAAAATTCTTTCCTTATTTTTTGTAATCAGTACCGATAATAGCGTGTTACATAGAAAATAATCATTGGGAATTAATGGCAAATAATATCGCAGACGTTCAGCCTTCATCAAACGGAAAGGAGTGTTGGCATCGGCCACTGTAACCTTGAATATCATAAACAGCACCCGTTTGAGAATTTGTGAAATGAATCTCCGGTCCACGCTGTCGGACCGTTTCACGCGATGACCGATAATAAAATCATATTGATTTCTTTTTTCCCAGAAATTCCCGAATTCACCTGATTTTGTCTGGCCATCGGAATCCGTTTGAAAAACCCAATCCGCTTTTTCATCAACAGCATATTGATATGCAAGCCTGCATGTTGGCCCGTGTCCGGAGTTTTTTTTGTTGATGATCACGAGATGGGGATATTTATTTTTTATTTTTTCTAATATACCTGCTGTGCTGTCCTTACTGCCGTCATTGAATACGACAAGTTTACTGCCATGGCCGACCATTTCGGCAACGGCATGCCATTCGTCGACAACCGTCGCTATTGTATTTTCTTCGTTATAGGCCGGCATTACAATGTAAAGTTTTTCCATGATCATTTCGTGCTAAGCTTCAGTAATTTTTCAAACGCAGGATCAATGATGACTCCCATTTGCCTGATTCTTCTTACATCTCTTTTTGCTTCCGCGATGCGGCCGATTTTCTGATAGACGGAAGCCCGGTTGAAATAATTGGTGGGATTCGACGGATTGAGTTTTATGGCCAAATCCAAATCAATCAACGCTTTGGAGTATTGTCCCATTCTGTAATATATCAACCCCCTGTTGCCCAATGCATCGGAAATACGGGGCTCGGCACTTTTGTTGCCATTATCGCAAGACTGCATAAATTCAAGATATCGGTTATAATCCTGAAGAGCTTTCGGCAAGTCGTTTTTTATCAGATAGATGAGTGCCCGATTCTTCAGAGCCTCAGGAAAAGCCGTTTTAATTTTGATTGCCGCGCTGTAATCTTCCAGTGCTTTGTCCGGCCGATTGTTTTCGTACCAGTAGTGGCCTCTGTTTAAATAAGCCGTCGCAAATTGACGCGGATATTTTTCAATAACGTGCGTCCAGAGAGTTTCGCTGTTTTTCCAGACGGGAATATATTTCATCGTCACAAAACTCAAAACGACCAGCAGACCAACGGCAAAACCCGTCACGGGTATCCTGACAGGAGAAATTTCAACCGTTAATCGTTGCAGACTCAAGGCAATGACGAAGAACAGGCCAATATAGGCGATATAGGAATAATGATCATTAAGGAAGGCAAAATCGCTCAGGTAAAATGAAACTAGAATGAGCAGACCAATATTAAAAGAAAAGAATAGTAGACCGAAGGCAGCAAATCTGTCCTTGCGCGCCCTGGCTAGTGTGCCACCGACGGCAAATATGGCAACGGCCGCGCCTATCCAGTGCTCCGTCCGAAGCGCAGCAGGTATGGGATACATCGCGGACAACGTATATGGAATAACGGACTTCAGCATGTAGATGGCATAAACATAACAACCCAGGACTGCTTGTTCAAAATAATTAAAAGCATTCATGATTGCCTGAGGGCTGGTACTGGGGGGATTGGTTTTACTGAAAATAAAATATTGCGGTAGCATTATGCCAACGGTTACGATAATAAAGAATATTTTCTCGAAGATAACTTTCGGACAAAACTTTCTTCGAAAATACCAGTCCAGCAGCACCAGGATGAAAGGCAGTGTCAGAGCCACCGTTTTAGAAAATATAGAGAGCGCAAAAAAAAGACCGGAAATCAACATATGCCTTATTTTGCCGGAATCTATATAGCGGAGATAAGAGAGCAGTGATGCCAAATAGAAGACTGTACAGAGCAGTTCCTTGCGTTCGGTAACCCACGCGACTGTTTCCACCCGCATTGGATGGATGCCAAAAAGCATGGCGGCAAACCCGCTCCACCAAACGGATAGCCCTAACCTGCGAAAAAACAGCAACACAAGCGCCGTGCAGAAAAGATGCAGCAACAAATTATCAAGGTGATAAAGAAAAGGTTTATCCTGTACCAGTTTCCATTCCAGAGCGAAAGACGCTATCACCAGAGGGACATACATATTATAATCGCCAGACGTCGTGAAAACCTCTTTAAGCGTTCCTTCTCTGACAACCGGATTTTTGTAGACGTACAAATCATCGTCCCAGTTAGTCCAGTCCAGCTTCATGCTGCCGGAAAAAACGAGGGCCGTCATGAACAACACCAGGGAAAGCACGAGGTAACTGTTTTTTCCCGGAGAGGTGCTGCCCTTTGTGCTTTGCTCGATAAGATATTCCCCCTTCATAGCAAAATTATATATATACAATGATTAGGCGTGTCAAAGTAATATTAAGCTGAAAATATTTTCTTAAATCGGGTAACTTGTTTATGATCATTAATGGCATGCATCAATTGATCCAGGAAGGACATTCACATCTATGAATCAGTGTGGTTTCGCCTTATTGGCAGAGCATTGATCAATACAATAAACGCATACCACGGGAGCGAAAGGATATACGGATGATTAATGACCAGATTCCATAATCTTTTGGGATTCAGATAAAAGCGTCTGTAGGCCTGCCGAAAAACCTTCTGTAAATCGCTGTTCGTCATTGCCGAAACATTGAGTGTGCTGGTAAAAAAGGTCATTTTTCTCGGGTCAATTGCATCATTTCTGTTTTTAAGGATGTCCGCAGCCATTTCGGCAAGTTCGGTCCCGCTAAATGGTGTAACCAGCATGAATGATGCACGGTGCAGGGAGGAGCAAACGGCAAACTCAACGGTGGCAGAAGCCTCTTCGTAAGACTCTGTCGGAAATCCGAACATAAAGAAACCGGACGTGTAAATTCCGGCCTTGACAGCCGCGTTGATAGCAATAACCGCCTTATTAATATTCAGATTCTTGTGAATCATCTTTTGCAGCCGCGGGCTGGATGTCTCTATGCCAAAACCGGCAGAAACAGTCCCCGCCTGCCTGAAAAGTTTCATGTCTTCGGGTTCAAGGATGTCAGCCCGCAGACCGTTTCCGAAATGAAGTTTAACATAGGGAAGTCTATCCCGAATGCCATTAAGAATTGCGTACATTCTTTCACGGTCCAGATTAAAACAATCATCGACAATCTCAAACTCCCTGAAGCCGTGCTTAAAGTGAAGCTCTTCCATCTCCACCAGTACCGAGTGAGCTGTCCTCTTTCTAAAAACTTTGCCCATCGTCCGGTGGCAGTAGGCACACCTGAAAGGACAGCCGCGGGAAGTGACAATGGCCATATAGGGCCGGCATCCGACACCGGCTCCCGAAGGCATTTTCGTGTACAGGCTGTGATCCAGCAGGTCCCAGGCCGGAAATGGAAGGGCATTCAGTTCTTCTTCTGTCAATGTCCGTCCCGGATTGATTTTCACCTCTCCTTTGACCAGGGATGCAACTCCACCGACGGATTCTGGGGAACGTCCTTTGTTTATCACATCCACCAGTTCCGGAAATACATGTTCCCCTTCACCGATAACCACAAAATCTGCGCCGAAGGTCTCGATGGCTTCCTGCGGATTTACCGAAGGCCAAGGCCCACCGAATGTCACGGGAATGTCCGGCAGCAGATGGCGTATCATTTCCATAATTCCCTTTGTATTCTCCAATTCGGTTACAATGATGCTGATGCCGATGAAATCAGGTTTCCACCCGGCAATGATATTCTTGAGTGCACGAAGGTCTTTATGATCACCGCAGTAGTCGTAAATTTTCGGTTGATGGCCAACCTGCTTCAACGCGGCAGCGATATACATCAGTCCCATTGGCTGCGTTATCGTCTTGAAATCGGGGGCAAGAAATCTGGGTTTAATTAATAATATCTTCGACATCAAAAAATAAGCGCCTCTATTTTTGTAATAATATAATTACTTTTTACCAACGGGAACAGGAAGATCTTTTTTATTGTCTGAATATTGCTTTGGCGCATAGATAAATAAATATCCTCCACCTAACCACGGTATCTCATCCGGCCACTGTTTTTTAAAAATATTATTATAACCCGGGAAGTCCAGCGGTTTGTAGGAAAGGACGACGGCCTTATATTCATCAATTAATTTTGCCTGTTTGGTCATGTCTTCCAGCCAGGAAAAGTGCATGGGGGAAATTTGGACACGCGGCAGGTCATTCATAATCAAAGCCACACAATCAGGTGTGTAATTGATAATGACACAATGTTCTTTAAAAGGCGCGATTGCATCATACGCTTCCTGATAAAAATTATTGAACTCTTCAGTCAAAATTTTGCCTTTAAATATTCCGATGGTTTTATTAGACACGCCATTGTGGAGTAAAACATCAGATCTCCATGGGTAATAAGCCGATGTGGTTCTTACAAAAAAGAGTGAGGATGATAAAAACAGAACCAGCCCGATAACCAACAAAACCAGCATATATTTTAAAGGTTTTGGGAATTTCATAAATAAGTCATAAAAAAGAAGTGTGCATATGCCGACACCTAAAGCCGCACCATTAACCAGCCGGGCGGTTTCATAAACATGTATGGAATTAAGATATCCGAAAATTGCAACAAGGCATACCGCCATGATATCGTAGTTGGCATAAACCGACTTCGTAAAATCGCCGGATATTTTCCTGATGGCTTCCCTCACTATGATCAATAAACAGACGAACAAAATTATGGTAAAAAGTTTGCCACGCAAATCAGACGCATAACTTGGCACGATCTGAAGTATGGAGGCTAAAAAATTTAAATAAACATCGGTATCTCCAATGCCTCCCCATGTAATGGCGAGCATCTTATTTTCATAAAAGAAAGCACTTAGTGCTGAATTCATAAAAAGATATGCAAGAAACAACGTTAACGGAATAATAAAGCCGGAAATGATTATGAAGATTTTTTCTATAGCTTTTTTCTTCTCTCCTTTGGCGGCAAAAAAATCACACAAAAGAAGGATGGCAAATGGAGGAAGAATTGCTTGTAAGGAAGTAAAACGCGCAAGAAATGCCAGACACAGAAAAAATCCCGCAAGTAAACCATTATAACGCCCCTTGGGATATCGCAGAAAAAAAATCAATGCCAGCAGATGAAAAGTATAAACCAGGTAATTAGGCCCCGGATAAATAATATAAGGATGAATCAGAAAAAGCAGCAGTAGGGAAAAAAACGCCATATTTTTTCTCAAAAACCGGAGAAAAATCAGATATGAAAAAAATAATGTAAAAGAATAGAATAACCCCGTGATAACTCCGATACTCAATAACCTTTCTCCCAAAAGTGTCAAGGAGACACTGTGAAGCCAGGTTGTCAGATATCCATAGAAGATAATCACCTCTGAATATGGGATAGCACCTCTACGCAAATCTAATGCCACAACATATGCGGCACCCCAGTGATGATTGTCATTATTGACAATCGATTCAGTTAAACTGCATAGAAAACTCGCCAGGCAGATGATTATTGCCAACAGGTCAAAGACATTAAATCTGCCAGATAACAAACTTGTTCTTCGACAATATCCGGTTTGAGGTAATTCGGTATTGTGGGAAGATGATTCTGATAATTTCATAGAGATACCCTGATATTAATAATACAAGGCTATATTTCCTTCAGTAATTTACTTTTTTACCGAGACAGACTTATTAGAATTTATCAATGCCGGTGGATAAAATAATTTTATTTTATTCTCTCCAATCGAATCCCATATTTAACCAAAAACATCAAAAAGTTTGATGGATCAATACCTTTTTCGGCCTGGCAAGTATAATTGCTCATATCTATATTTATCAAAGCCGTTGCCAGTGGTTTTTCACCAAGATGAGATCTGTAGAAACAGGCATTACCAGGGAAAACTTTGGGTACACTTGCATCCAGCCTCAAACAATATTTTTCATATTCCGAGAAAATAATTTCCACTCTTTTTCTAAACTCCTCAGGACTCATTTCCAAATTAACTCCTGACTTCATAATCTTTGCGGGACAACCTGCCGCCATCGTATAAGCGGGAATAGAATTGATAACGGTTGAATTTGCCCCTATAATGGAACGCCTGCCAATAGTGACTCCCGGCAGAACAAAGACTCTCCATGGCAGCCAAACATGGTCTTCAATTTTTACCGGACCATACTTGACCGGGCCATTATGTAAAAAATCAGACCAGGCACCGTGCGTAAAAATAAGGGAATAAGCTCCCACGCCAACCTGATCGCCGATAAAAACCCCCTCGCCGGGTTCAATCCAGCAAAAGGGAAAGACTCTGGAATGTTTTCCGATGTGAAAACAGGCTCCCTTAATGAGTTGCGCACGAATAATCACAGAAGGGGCTATCTGGGCATGATCTCCCATTCTGATTTCATAAGCCTTAAGAAAGCAAAATGGTGCTATAGAGGAACCCCTTCCTACAATAAGGTTATTAGTAAAAATAAATGAAAAGATGTGAATTTTGGCTCCGCTTGCAACCTTTTGTCCAAGCAATCTTCGGAGCGCAGCATTTAGAGGGTGCGGAATAAAGAAAAAAAACAGAGCCTCAATAATTTTAATTATCACAAATGATCTCCATCTTCAGTGCATTCCGATCTGTAAAGCACTCTCTTATGCTTGATACAATTCATTGTTTATCATTTTAATTATTATTCAGCTTTTTAGCAACTAATGCAATATTTTTTTGAGACATTTTGAAAATCTGCCTTCAATGGATTATTAAAAAATATCATCATATAGCTTTCGAAATGTAATAGAGCACCAATGGAAACAGCATAAATGCCAACCCATCTGTATATGGAATCATTTTATCGGCTGTCACTAAAGTTACTGGCGATAGACAAGTTTATTTCTGGAAAATTTTGTCAAATTTAACAATGTACCGATATCCATGGAAAATATATTATTAAGCTCATGATGACAATTCCAAAGGCATCCGGGACACTGTAGAACAGGCAATTTCTGAAAAGAATGGTCAAATGGCCTCTCTAGCAAATTAGCGGCGGGAATTTTATTGATCAGCGGAATACAGGAATAAAGGGAGCCTTCAATGTCAACGGTGGCATAAAAAACTCCGGCCATGCAATTGACGTCGTGGTATGGTCGCGGCCATTGTTGGACAAGCAAATCAAAATACCGTACCGAATTGAGGATATTGCGGTTCTTTTTCTTTTCAATCAAAATTTTTTCAATTGCTGTTATCATCTCTTCACGGCTGGGCATAATATCCTCAGGAACCGTGCTTTGATCCCAGCTTTCCAGTGACTGTAAAGAAATAACAAACCCGTGCTGTTGCGAGATGGAAAAAAAATCTTCGATATGCAGACAGGTGTCTTTTGTGAGAAGGGTCTGGAG
>CAYMWM010000002.1:46076-70331 GCA_964394185.1 uncultured Smithella sp. | reverse complement strand
TAAAATGAAACCCTAATATCCCTCCTTTGTTATTTCAGATTCTATCTGCGGGATTTTCTTTTATGCCAGGCGGCAAATCCGTTTATAACTGCGAGAAACGGCGCCGCCAGTACTGACACGATAATTTCATCATGAAGGCGGCTTTGAGCAATTTTCCTTCCGGAGAACCTGGCCAGCAGGGCATCCGCAGTATTGCCACTGAGATTTCCCAATGTGATCATGCGTATGTAAATCATGATATCATTAAAGACGGCTTCACCATAAAAACGTTTGGTTTCCAGCAGGTTACCGGCTGAAGGATTGCGTTCGGTTTCGGCATATTCCTGAGCAAACTGCAGGGCCGGCCTTTCGTAACTGCTCACGTCCCTGCCGATTTCCATTTGCAGGAGCCGGGCTATTTCTTCGGCTTCGATACCGCTTATTTGAGCCAGTGTGCCGTGAAAACGTGCACAGTGTTTACATCCGTTTACGGCTGTAACCGCCAGCATGATTTTTTCAGCCATCGGCCAGGGAATCCTTTTCGAGTGGTAGGCATTTATTATAGAAGGCAAGCGAACAGAAAGAAAAAATATATCTCCGAAAAACCGTCCCGTCCTATAAACACGTTTATGAAACATTTGTGGCATCCGTCACTCCCGAATTTTTATTGCGGTATGGGAATTCTATCTGCTGAATATGCCTGATTTTTATATATCAATCAAACGCCGGTGTAAATATAAAAGTAATAACCTGTATGTTTATGAATGTCATACCAGATAGAACTCATCAGAAAAAATGGGTAGACACACAGCCCGAATACGGATAAAAAGGCAAATCAGGAGAAGACCGGAAAATATTGAGAGAGGATTCCGGTTCTGTTATTTCGCATATGAACCCGATAAAAGATTTACAGATTATTCCCGGTGTAGGCCAAAGCATAGCTCAAGACCTGATCGACCTCGGCATCAGGGACGTATCTAATTTAAAAAAGCGAAATCCGGAGAAATTATATGAAGAATTATGTGTATTGAGAGGCCGGCAGATTGACAGATGCGTGCTTTATGTCTTTCGCTGTGCAGTTTATTTTGCAACGGCAAAGAAACATGATCCTCATTACCTCAAATGGTGGCACTGGAAAGATATTAAGAAAAGTTTATGAATTGACATCCGCCGAAAGCATTTAATGAGACCCAAATTTCAGAATCGAAGTGCACTGAAATTTGATGGTCGAATTATCCCCGAGGCGAAGCCGAGAGGGATAATTGTGGGTCTAATTCCCCGCTCCTAGGGGCGCAAGTTCCTTTGGATACCCCGCTGCTTGCGGCGGGGTTGTTCATTCTTTAACTGATTTTTATAGTGTTTTTACCGGTAATAAATGATTTATATGAAAAAACCTGTTTCCATCTGGATGGTGATCATTTTAGTAAGTGCCTTCGGCATCTATTCCGCGATTTACGCTCTGGGTCATAATATAGTCCTTTCCATCTGGATACTACTTTCCTTCAGCGCCGTTTACGGACTGTTCAATAAGAAAGCCTGGTCGCAATTCCCGGTTTATGTTCTGTCCGCAGTCATTATTGTTGCCTGGTCATATTCATTGATACATTTATTCAATTACGGGTGGATGGATGAAGACATCGGAATCAATATTCTTTCTCTTCTTCCTGGGATTATTATCGTTATTCTTGCTCTGGCCTCATGCGTTATTGTTTACAGGCATTTTCGTAATCTGAGAAAAACAACTTAACAAAGGCAATCCGATAGAACTATCGCGTTCGGACTGATTATTTGTTAAGTCAGATAAGTAGAGAAGGGACAGCAAATGAAAAATATCAAACGACTGCTTAAGCGGATGTTGGAGAGGCTGATTGTTGCGGTATTTCATTATCTCTGGTATCACTCTTCAGATACGTGGCGACGCAATACATTCCTGGGATACAGAATCGCCCAGTGCCCGCTGGATTTGCATCTGTATCAGGAACTGGTTTTCCGGCTGAGTCCCGGATTCATTCTGCAGACCGGAGTGGCACATGGCGGCTCAGTTCTTTATTTTGCCTCACTTCTTGACCTGATAGGCGCGCCGCCCGAAGCCGTGGTCATTGGCATTGATATTGAATTAACAGGGGAAGCCCGGAGTCTGTCACATCCCCGAATCCGCCTTTTCGAGGGAAGTTCAACCAATCCTGAACTGGTGAAACGGATAAGGCAAATCCTTCCCGCAGGTAGCGGAATGGTAATTCTGGACTCCGATCACAGTAAACAGCATGTAATGGCGGAAATCGAAATATATAAAGATTTCGTAAATGTCGGATCTTATATGATCGTTGAAGATACCAATATCAACGGACATCCCGTTTATTTCACCTTCGGACCCGGCCCATATGAAGCTGTAAGGGATTTTCTGAAAAAGAATACCAATTTTGTCAGTGACGATGCTTTGTGGAAACGCAGCAAATTTTCTTTCCATCAGGGAGGATGGTTAAAGCGGGTCAGATAAAAGATGGGATGCATTATTCTCTGTCAACCGCTGATTGCCTTCCATAAAGCAAACCGTCAATGCTTGAAATGCGGGGCTAATTTAAGCTCCTGTTGCCATTTATTCACAATTCGGTAATGCATACTGTATTCGGAAAATCAGCAGTTTTCATGCGTTCTCCGTCTAATTTGGCATAATCGATTTTTACCTTGTAACCTTTTATATCAAACATGTCTCCTCTAATATTCTTTGGGCTTCTGCAGGTAGAGATGAATGCTCTATGGGTTTGTTGTCATATCAGAGAGTCGCAAAATCGATTGCCGTATCTCCGTGGACAATATCAAATACGCCGGCTAAGATCGCCGAAGCCCTGTTTTTTATCACCTGCGACCCATACATATCCCGAAATCTCGAATGGTTCGGCCTTTGTAAATGAAATCTTCGAATGTTTATCGGATATGGTAACATTATCATTTTCAACTTTATAGGTAACTCCCGGATTGTAATATTTAGAGTAAAAAAATATCCTGCTGTCAGCAAGGCAACCCTAATCAGAAATAATTTTTTCATGTCCAACCCTTATAGAATAAATTTATTAAATTATTTTTAAAGCCATCAGAACGCCACGCATTTTTGTATTCAACAGATATGTGGAAAAGGTTGTTGATAACCATGTTGATAGACATCGTAAGTACTTAATTATTACAATTTTGCACCATATTGCCCAAGGTTTACGCATTTTTAATAATTAAATAATATCAATAACTTATAAATTTTTTTATCTTTGCCGGAACGACTGTTTTCATTGGGAAATAAGCGCAATTTTTGCAGTCAAGATTATCTTGACATACAGTGATATAATTCCTAATATTAATCATAATGCAGCAATAATTTGTCCGTAACCCGTTACCTGACAAAAGGTTTTAAATGATGAAAAAAACCGCTAAAATGATTGCTGACAAATCCGCTATTCCCGACTCCAAACGCAATCAAATCAAAAAATTGTTTAAAAATACCGATGCAGCATTCCAAACGATATTCGACACCGCTTCGGTCGGAATTCTTATCGCTCAGGCTGATTATAGGAATTTTTTATATGCCAATGAAAAAATGTGCGAAATGATGGGATACGCAAAGGACGAAATTATGCAATTGAGTGTTACTGATATTCATCCGGAAGAATTACTACCATACGTTTTTGATCAGTTTGATAAAATGGCGGATAAAGAAATATCGAGATCGCAAAATTTACCTTTTCTCAGAAAAGATAAGTCCATTTTTTATGCCGACGGGAGCGCCCTTGCTATCTCTTTGCATGGTCAGGAATGTCTCGTCGGCGTATTTACGGAAGTTACCGAAATCAGGCAGAAGGAAGCCGCCCTGCAGGCCAGCGAACAGCGGTTCAAATCCATTGTCACTACAAGCCAGGAATGGATTTGGGCGGTCGATGAACACGGAATCCAAACTTTTAGCAATGCCGCCGTGGAAAATATTCTGGGTTATCGTCCAGATGAGATAGCCGGAATCAGAACATCCGCCAATTTTGTTTATGAAGAAGACCTTCCGCTGGTGAAGGAAAGATTAGCTCAATCCATGGAGCGGAAACAGGGATGGTCAAATGTTGTCTGGCGCTGGAAACATAAAGACGGGACAATCCGTTACCTCGAAAGTAACGCCGTACCTGTTTTTGATAATGCGGGCAATGTGAAAGGTTTTCAGGGAACCGACCGTGATATTACCGAGCGTATAAGGGCGCAGGAAATCCTTTCCCTGTCCGAAAGAAAATTTTCCTCGACTTTTCATCTCAATCCCAATTCGATGGCAATAAGCGAAGTGGTATCGGGGAAATTTATTGAAGTAAACCAGGCATTTTTAAGCTGGACGGGATATTCCCCCGAAGAAGTCATTGGCACATCCGCACTGGATCTCCAAATATGGGTCCATCCGGAGGATCGTGAAAGAATAACCGCCGCATTGAAGACGTCAGGAGAAGTTAACGGAGCAGAGGTTCTGATGAGAAGGAAGAAAGGAACTATTTGCAATGTCCTCTTTTCCGCCCGGTTTATAGATATTGATCAGAATCGTTATCTTTTGACGCTGGCTCATGACATCACCGAAATGAAGCGGGCTCGGGAAACGTTGGAGAAAAGTGAAGAGAATTTCCGCCGCTCTCTGGATGATTCTCCGCTGGGGATACGCATTGTTTCCATGGAAGGCAAAACAAACTACGCCAACCGGGCTCTACTCGATATGTTTGGCTATCAAGATTTAGAAGAATTGAAGAACACCCCCTTAAAAAATCTCTATTCTCCGGCAAGCTATGCAGAGTATCTAACCCGGAGGGAAAAAAGGCAGTGCAAAGAGATTGTACCGTCTGAATATGAAGTCGACATTATCCGCCGGGACAGAAAAATCAGGCACCTTCAGGTTTTTCGCAAGGAAATCTTATGGGACGGCGAAAAACAGTTTCAAATATTATATAATGACATCACCGGACGCAAAAAAGCAGAAGAATTACTTAAACAAAGCGAAGCCAAATACCGTCTTCTGGCCGATCACATGAAGGACGAAGTGTGGCTCACGGATCTTGAATTGAATTGGATATATGTCAGCCCATCTCTGGAAAAATTATCAGGATACAGCCTGGATGAATTGAAACGGACACCCATGCGTAAAATTATGACAGAAAAATCTTTCCATGAAACCATGGAGATTTTTAATACGGAGCTGCCCAAAGCTCTCGCATCCCCTGAGACATACATCTTTGATCGTTTGCTGGAAATTGAATCCATCTGCAAGGACGGCCGTGTGATATGGAATGAAATAACGTTCAGTCTCATAAGGGATGAAAAAGACAAACCGGTGTATATTCTTTTTGAGGGCAGAGATGTAAGCGAAAGAAAACTGGCCGAGCAAAAGCTGCAACAAACTTTGGAGAGCCTGAAAAAAGCTGTCGGCATAACCATTCAGGTCCTGGTGACGGTACTGGAATCAAGGGACCCTTATACGGCGGGTCATCAGAACCGTTCGGCAAATCTCGCAAGCGCGATTGCCGCCGAAATGGGATTGCCGCAGAATAAAATCGAAGCCATCCGCATGGCGGGCTCCATCCACGATATCGGGAAATTATCCATACCGGCCGAGATATTGGCCAAGCCGACCCGATTGACGGAAATCGAATATTCCATCGTCAAGGAACACTGCCGGAGCGGATATGAGATGCTGAAGAATGTGGAATCGCCCTGGCCACTGGCGGACATCGTCTTTCAGCATCACGAACGGATAAACGGAAACGGTTATCCGAATCATTTAAAAAAAAATGATATTCTTATCGAGGCGCGCATTATGGCTGTTGCCGATGTTGTGGAGGCAATGGCTTCTCATCGCCCCTACCGGGCTTCTCTGGGAATCGAACCGGCTTTGAGAGAGATTGAAAAAAACCGGGGAATCCTTTTTGATGAAGATGTCGTCGATGCCTGCATCAGACTATTCAGGGAAAAAGGCTATCAGCTTGCATAATATCAGGATTACATTGGAGGCTTAAATGACCAACAAAGCTCAATATCAAATAGCTTCGTCCGTTAGCGACGGGATTCTGGAAATTATCCTTTCAGGTGAAGAATCGGTGCGCACTATGGAAAACATGAAAAACGACATAGATGATATCATTGTTAAAAACAAAATAAAGAATGTCCTGATAGATTGCCGTGCTCTCGATGGACGTTTGGGTATTGCCGAAACGTATGAGCGTGTCCGAAATTACCCTCACGATGTATACAGGATTAAAATGGCCATAGTGGATATTCCGCAAAATGCCGCATACCAGAAATTTCATGAAGATACATCCATAAATGCCGGCATGACCATGAAATGGTTTGCCGATATGGAGGCGGCAAAGGCGTGGTTGATGAATGGGTAAAGGAAGAGATAGACTGGATTGATTGCGGCATCAAAATCCTGACGTTTCCATTCCGTAAGTACGACAATTGAATGTTGTGTATTGATATTTATAGCACGATTTTCCTTAAGTTTTATAACTAATATTGATTGTTAATTGTAATTTGTTTGTGACTGTATCTCATTTGGAATATATTAAAGCATTTTCACTGGAAAAAAGCACAGGTCTTGCAATTAATTCAACCGTGTGGTATTGATTAAAGAAATTGATTAATGACTTTTGCTATTATAGTATGAATAAAAAATGGGTCCATAAGTCTTAAAACACTTATGGAGAGTTATATTGATGGTCGGGCCGCCATCTGATTAACACAATCAGTTGGCGGTTTTTTATTGAGATGAGGAAGCAGATGCATTTCTATACCGAAGAATTTCTGGCTATTGCTGTACTTGTTTTGATTTTTGCGGTTGTCTTACTGTTTTTTTCCTCGGCGATTCCGGGTATAACAAATGCAATCGTTAACTGTCTGAAGGGAAAAAATAAAAATAATGATTAGGAAATTTAGTAATGAAATTAAAAAAAATTAAAGATCAAAGAAGAATCAAAATAGGACTTTTTGGCTTTGGAAAAACGGGCCGCATGGTGGCTAATGAATTTTTTAAAGACGGATTGTTTGATCTGGAATGGGTTATAAGACGCACACATAAAGAGAATCATAAATATGCCACACACCTTTTAGGATACGAAGCAAATGATGCCCCCATATATTCGGTTGATGAAATATCTGTATATTTTTTTCAGCACCATCCTGTGGATATCATTGTGGATTTTTCGAGTGCCAGAGCTCACAGCTCCTATGCGTCAGCTACGGATTTCGGCACTAAAATTATTTCCGCCATTTCCAAATATAAGGACAGCGATCTGGCTGAATTAAAACAACTGGCGGAAAAAACAGCAGTTCTTTATTCGCCGAATATAACTCTGGGGATAAACTTTCTCCTGGTCGCATCGCAGATTCTTCAGCGGATTGCTCCACATGCCGATATTGAAATTGTGGAAGAACATTTTCGCGGCAAGAAAGAGGAATCGGGAACTGCCATTAAAATAGCTGATACTCTGGGTCTTGAAAAAGTCAAACATGTGAATTCCATCAGGGTTGGAGGAATTGTGGGGAATCACGAAATAATATTTGGACTGCCCAATCAGACGATCAGGCTTGTTCATCAAAGCATCAGCAGGGCGGCTTTTGGTCAGGGTGCGATTTTTGCGGCAAAATGGCTGATAGACGCTCCCGCAGGTTTGTATTCAATGGAAAATATAATCACAGATATGTTCAAGAAGAATATTCCTGTTTATTAGCTTTAATTTATTTGAAGTGTAAAAATCATTTCTCATTCGTTGGGATGCAAGAGAAATCAATCAGGGGTGAGATAATAACATAATCAGTATTTATATTGCAGTTAGTTTTTAATGATATGAAAGAATTTATGTTGCGAAGACCCACTGGAAAAACGGATTCAGTTATCAGTCTGGAAGCATAGTCAGGAAGCCATATTGGTCATATTCTTTTCGAGTGGGCAGTTTCTGCATAATGATTTTCAAGCCGTCATCGCTGGTATTTTCAACCAATATTTGTGAACTGATGTGACGGGGACCGGTAAATGAATATTAATGAAATCAGAAAAAAACTCCGCATAGCATTTGTGGTTTCAATCATATGGCTTTGCATCATTTTCATTCTCGCATTTTCAGCATCAATCCACGACCAGGACGGGTTCGATATTTACCTGTTCACGATGATTCTGTTGGTTGCCGGGCTTCTTCCCCTGTTGCTTTTTTGGGGGATTGTCTGGATGAAAGCGGTTAAAAAAAATAATTAACGTGATTCGGCAGACGGATTAAGTAAGCATATTTGATTTAAATTTCTTCATAATTTTATACGGTGTGTCTGCTCATTACAAAAAAATTCTAGGTGATTCATAATGAAAAAATTGATTTGTTACTTACTGGGTGTATTTTTTCTTTTGTCAAATATAACTTTTGCCGCTGATACTCCTGTTTCCGTCGATAATGTCGAACAGGGGGGAAAAATCATTAGCAAAACTGCTGAAATGCACGCCAGAGGAAAGGTTGTCGAAATTTCCGAAACCTCCGTCAAAATTGAACGCACAGTAAAGGGAAATATTGAAGTTATGGAATTTACTCTTGATGAACCTGCAGAAAATATTAGTGTCAATGATTTCATAAAAGTGGCCTATACCGTAAACGGCAGTCAGTTAAACGCTTCAAAAATATCCAAAGTCAAAGCCAAAAAATAACTTTAATTAAAAAAAGCAGGCTGACAATTACTGGCAGCCTGCCTGCTCTAAAATATATTAACAACTTTTATTCAAGATCATGTTCATCACAACTAAAATTTGTAAATCCCAGAAGCGAGAGTGTGCTTAAATCCATGTATCCGAATGTTATTGCTTCGAGATTATCAATTGTCGGGATCATTCCCTCATCAGACAGGCTGTCGAAATCAGATATCAGAAGGTTCTTTTCATAGCCGTCTTCACTGTTTTTATCGATACTCCAGAATTTTCCTGTCAGGGGATGAAAATCGCCGTGATAATATCTCAAGGAATTGTGGGGGGTAATAGCTCCAATGTATGTAATTTCTCCGTTTTGCATGTCCACGGTGTTGACATAGGGCTGATAATAACGGTTCATCAGGTAAAGAGTACCAAGGTTATTGAATGCAATTCCGCCCTCATAGCATCCACCCAAGAAGAACGAAAAAGGAGTGACAACACCGGTTAACGGATTAATAGTGGAGAAAAGAGCTCCTGTTTGTCCCCCGGACTTGCCGTAATTGTAAACTATATTAGTCCAGACGACGATAGTTCCGAATGCGTTGATCGTCATGGAACCATATCCCGTTTCCTGTATATAATCTACGGCGGAGGGAAGACTGCGTTCCATGACTGTTTTGGCTGTATCCATGTCCAGTGTCAATTCGGTAATGGCTGTGCCCGCTCCTGTTAAGGGATTGATTGCAATGAGTTGAGAATGAGAACCGGTGCCGTTTTTATAACTTGCCTCTACGTTGAAGTTATCGTGTTCACTCGATGTAATTCCACACAGTTGATTCGTCATATAGAAGTAAGCGATGCTGGTTAAATGGTAGCCGGTATCGCCAATCAGTTTTGCCGAACCGTCCGATGTGTTTATCAGATACAGAGAGCTTGTAGACTCTGTTCTTTTGACCAGTCCCGCAACTCTGTAACCACCGGTTATGCCGAAGAGAACCGGAACTCTTGCCAGAGTCCCTATTCCTGATGAACCTGTGTTTTGATCCGTGCTTTCTTCCGAATGATTACCATTATTTTCAACAAAACCGCTTTGATCGGAAGAACAGCCGATCATGACGAGCGCCAATAACAGGAATACCATCAATGCTATTTTATTTTTCATTGAAATCTCCCATCATTATTGATTTATGTGCATAAATGCTTATTTTAAATAACTATTTATTTTCCAATTGTCAATTTTTTTATTTTAGCGTCGGCGGATTTCGGATGAATAATTATGGTATGCTTCAGCCGTTAATAGAATTATAAGATTGGTATTTTATTGACATACAAATGAAATTCTTATAGGTCACTTTAATAATCAAATAAATAATTAAAAGCAGGGCATTCCGGTAATAAAACAGGAGAATGTTGTTATGAAAGAAAGAAGGAAGGAGGAAAGGATAAAAGATCTAAACGAGATTACTATATCTGTAATTTCCGGAGATAAAAATGCGTCCAAGAGGGAACTACAGGAAAATTACAGCACGGATATTTCCATTGCCGGTGCCAGAATTCAATCCAATATCTTTCTACCTGTCGACACCCTCCTGAAGATTGATTTCAAATTAAAAACGCTGGAAAAAAAGATAACCGCACTGGGGAAAGTCAGATGGATCAAAGTCCTTATTGACGACAAATCCTATGAGGCGGGAGTGGAATTTGTCGATACCCCCGGTGAGGCAGTCGATAAAATAAGGTTCTACATCTCTCAGATAAGAAGGTTACATCTTGACGATGAGTATGACAAAATCTGATTCGGCTGGCGCATCGTCCGGAATTTATTCCGAATCCGTCATAAACATCATTCTGTTTATCTTGTTATGGCCAAGATTATCTTGACACGTTAAATGGCACTTCATATACTTCAACCCGCAGACAGATAAATCTTATCAATCATAAATTGCCGATTTTATGGAACAACAAAACAGTAAGAAAGCTGTTTCAATATTCAAACGTCATCCAAAGATTACAATAGGCGTTTATATCCTTTTACTGATCGTTGTTTTTGACTTTATCTTAGCCCGGATTTTTGTTCCGTGTAATTATAATGATTATCGCATACCAGATCCTTGGTATCATCATGGATTTCAGCCGGGAGTTTCCTCGCTTTCCAAATGGGGCGGGGAAATATACCGGATGTACATCAATTCCCTGGGCTTTATCGACAAAAGCACGCGCGCAGTGGCGCTTACATCAGGACAGCACCGCTTGCTTATTATCGGCGATTCCTTTACGGAAGGCCGCGGCATTTTTTATCCGCAGACGTTTCCCGGCATTATTGAATCCGCCCTTGAACCGAAAGGTATCGAAGTTTTCAATGCTGCCGTTTCGAGCTACAGTCCGAAGCTTTATTATCTGAAGGCGAAATATCTGCTGGAACAGGCAAAATTCAGGTTCAATGAGCTTGTTGTGTTTATCGACATTTCCGATATTCAGGATGAAATAATATATGAAAAATTTGAACCGTCTCAAATACCACGGCGGATAATGTTTTTATATAAAGTCCGGAATTACTTGGAACGAAATTCCGTTATATTTTTTTCTCTGTCAAATCCAATGAAGATTAAAAATCCGGGAATTGAATTTGACAGGAATATATTTCCACAACTGAACGAGAGCTACGAATATATTTCAACTCCGCAATTTATGAAGGAACGCAGGAACTGGACGCTGGACGATGACATTTACGAAAAAATGGGTAAGAAGGGGCTTGCTCTTGCCGAAAAAAACATGGACAGGCTGTATCATTTGTGCCGGCAGAATAACATCCGGTTGTCCATTGCCGTCTATCCCTGGCCGGTGCAGATTGCCCGCCATGACATCAACAGCATTCAGGAAAAATTCTGGCGCGATTTTTGTGACCAGCGCGGTCTTAAATTCATCGATCTCTTTCCTCTTTTTATAAACAGGCAAGATCCGAAAGAAATATACGTGCGTTACTTTATTTATGGTGACGATCATTGGAACAAAGAAGGGCATAAAATGATTGCCCGGAAAGTGCTTGATGCTTTATATGACAAGAACGCATCGGAACATTAATCGCGATGAGAGGATAAGATAAAATTAATAAATGGAGATTAGTAAATGAAATATGATTTCAATCAGGTTTGCGACAGGAAAAAAACCGATTGCGTCAAGTGGGATTTCGCTCCATTTATGTTCGGGCATAATGATGTACTGCCCATGTGGGTTGCCGATATGGATTTTCCCGTTGCCGCGCCTATTGTTGAAGCGCTGAAGAAACGGGCCGGGCATGAGTTCTATGGATATACGGCAGCGGGCGCCGGTGTTATTCAGTCCGTAATGGATCGTATGTGGAACAAATATGCCTGGAAGATAAAACCGGAATGGATTGTCTTCACTCCGGGGATTGTTCCCGCACTCAACATTGCCGTGAGAGCGCTGACCCGTCCGGGCGATGAAATTATTATACAGGAACCTGTGTACTACCCTTTTTTCCCTGCCGTTACTTCCGGCGGATGCCAAATTGTCAACAATCAGCTCAAACTCATCAACGGAACCTATCAGATGGATTTTGACGATCTGGAACGTCAATTCCAGGACAGAGACTGTATCATTCCCTTTACCCACCGGATTAAAGCCATGATACTCTGTAATCCCCATAATCCTATGGGACGTGTATGGAACCCCAAAGAACTGACCAGACTGGGAGAGATTGCCTTAAAACACAGTGTCGTTGTTATTGCCGATGAAATTCATTGTGAGTTGCTCTTCAAAGGCCATCGACATACACCGTTTGCATCAATATCTGAATCATTTGAGCAAAACTCCATCACATGTATGTCACCCAGCAAGACCTTCAATCTTGCCGGACTTCATGTATCCGCCATCATCATCCCGGATGAAAAACTCCGCCGGCTTTTCAGCGACACCCGATCGGGTATTGTACCGGAACCCAATCTTTTCGGTTTTACGGCTCTGGAAGCCGCTTACAGGTTTGGAGATGAATGGCTCACGCAGCTTCTGGATTACTTGCAGGACAATCTGGACTTTCTTCTGAAATATTTTGCCGAAAGAATTCCAAAAGTTAAGGTCATCGAACCGCAGGGGACATATCTGATCTGGCTGGACTGCCGCGAACTTGGCATGGATGATATGACATTGAGAAGCTTCATGCGGGATGAGGTTAGAGTGGGACTTGATGACGGCTTTCTTTTCGGCTCCGGAGGTTCGGGATTTCAGAGAATTAATATCGCCTGTCCCCGTCCCATTCTTGAGGAGGCATTGCGAAGGATAGAGATAACCGTCAACAGCCGGTTTCCCGGATAAAAAAATTGCTAAGAGAACATAAAAAGTGAAGATGGGAACGTTTTGCACAATACCTTTTTAACTTCTTCTAGAGTGCAAGGATCGGTTATGGGTTCCACAATGCTTAACGGATTGCCCGTTGCATTGTCAATTCTGTCATGCCAGGAAACGACAAAACCGGGGATGTAAATAATGCGGCAGTCCATCGAGCCGCAGCAGGCGCTTCCTGCGGTCGTAAGCCCGACAATATAAAGGAGATTGCTTTTGCCGAAAACCAGGCATCCCTCGTCAATCACTTTGATCAGCGCGGTTAATAAATAGATTTCTGTGCCGCGGGAGGTATGAATGTATTCGGACATCAATTTTTTTATTCCTTTGTAGAGACTAAAGTATATGTAACGGGAATTTTCATGTCAAGGAAACTCTGACCGTGAAAGATGAGGCCTGCCAACTCTCAATCCATACTCTTTCAACCATCAATCAACATAATTCACCTCGATTAAACACTGCAAATTTCTTTTTTAATCACGTTTTTCTTGACATAAAAACAGGTGTTCCTTATACTTCGGCATTCTCGGAATTGAATTTCTAAAAACAGAAGTGGATTGACACACATGGCTATCATCGGAAAGCTTTAATCCATCATGAAGTCATTAGTCGGCATTTCAATCAATACAATTTCATACAGGGGATAGTTCTATGATGGATCGATCAATACGAATACTGATGGTTGAAGACTCGGAAGATGATACTCAGCTTTTAATACGCAATCTGAAAAAAGGCGGATACAACCCCGTTTATGAGCGCGTGGAAACGGCTGCCAAAATGAAACAAGCCCTTAGAGAGAATGAATGGGATGTTATTCTTTGCGATTATAAAATGCCGAGATTCAGTGTTCCTTCAGCCATTGACGTGTTAAAGTCGGCAAAAATCGATATCCCGTTTATTGTTGTATCCGGAACCATCGGTGAGGAAACAGCCGTAGATTGCATGCGTTTGGGCGCACATGATTATATTATGAAATCCAGTTTATCCCGTCTTTGTCCCGCCATAGCCAGGGAAATGGAAGAAGTAAAAATCAGACAAAGGGAAAAGCAGATTGAAGGGAAATTGAGAAAGAGCCAGGAATCTTTTGCGACACTATTAAAATCCGTCCCCGATATTATTGTCCGCACCGACCTTGAGGGCAATGTTCTTTTTGCCAGTGACAAGGCAGTGCAAATCGGAGGATATGACTATAGGGAATTTGAAGGCCGGAACCTGCTTGAATTCATGGCTCCGGAGGACAGGGAGAAAGCCATAACGAATTTGAAACTTTTGATGGAGAAAAAAACATTTCTTGGTGAATATCTGTTGGTAACAAAAGACGGAAGAAAAATTCCTTTCGATGTCAACAGCGACGTCCTGCACAATGAAAGAGGGATCCCTTACGGTACTGTAAATGTGTGTCGGGACATCAGTGAGCGCAAAAGGATAGAAAATATTCTGCGGAGGAATGAAACGCGTTTAAAAGGAATAACCGACAATTTGCCCGGAATGATTTTTCAGTTTTACGCGAAGGACAACGGTGAATACGGTGTAAGCTATATCAGTGAACCGTTGGATGAATATTCAAGTGTTCTGACTGATGGAGGAACGAAAGGTCCGGATGAATTGCTTCCCATCTTTATTTCTCATATCCACGAAGATGATAAGAAAAGATTTTTTACGTCCATCAAAACAGCTGTGGAGACCCAGAGCCGCTGGTATTTTGAAGGCCGGATTATCATAGAATCCGGTAAAACGGTCTGGTTTCAGGGAATGTCTTCTCCGACGCGTCTTGAAGATAAAACAGTCTTTGACGGGATTTTAATGGATATCACGGAGCGCAAGCTGGCGGAAGAAAATATGCAAAAATCCGAAGAAAAGTTTCATGACATTTTTATGACGACGCCAAACTGTATAGCCATTACCCGGCTGAGCGATGGGCTTTTGATAGACGCAAACAAGGGATTTGAAGATATACTCGGATGGAAGCGTGATCAGATTATGGGAGTAAAGTCAGTTGATTGGCCTCACAGTTTTTGGGTGAATCCGTCAGAACGGCAAATTATGGTTCGGGATTTAAAAGCCGGCAGGGATGTCCTGCACCGTGAAATTGAGTTCCGGCGCCATGATGGAGCTGTCCGTAAAGGTATTTATTCCGCGCGCCCCATTAACATTGACAATGAAGAATGCCTTGTGTTTATCCTGCAGGATATCACGGAGCGCAAACTGGCGGAAGAAAAATTCTATAAAATATTCATGATGACTCCGGAACTGGTGAGCATTTCCAGGATGAAGGACGGGGTTCTTATCGATGTAAATCAGGGGGCGAAAGATATTGTCGGCTGGCAGCGGGAAATCGTCATCGGGGAAAATATTACCCTGCCGCCCTTCAGTTTCTGGGTGGATCTCTCCGATCGGAAATTCATGGTGTCCGAGCTCAAAGCCGGCAGGGACGTCATGCAGCGGGAATTTGAATTCCGCCGGAGTGATGGCTCCATCCGCACCGGTATCTATTCCGCCCGCGCCATCAACATCGACAACGAAGAATGCCTTATTTTGATTATGCAGGATGTTACCGATAACAAGCGCGTCAATGCGGAACTTGAAAGCACGGTTGAAAGCCTTCGAAAAGCGGTTGGTTCGACGATTCAGGTTCTGGTATCCGCTCTGGAAACCAGGGATCCCTATACAGCAGGTCATCAGCACCGCTCGGCAAATCTGGCCTGCGCCATTGCCCGGGAAATAGGATTATCGAAGGATCAAATTGAAGGACTCCGCATGGCCGGCGTTATCCACGACATCGGCAAATTATCCATTCCAGCGGAAATATTGACCAATCCAAAAAAACTGATGGACATTGAAATGTCTCTGATTAAACAACATCCACAGACCGGATTCGATATGCTGAAGGATGTGGAATCTCCATGGCCGCTTGCGGAAATTGTTCTTCAGCATCACGAACGGATGAACGGAACCGGTTATCCCCGAAAACTGAAAGGGGATGAAATTCTTATGGAAGCCCGCATCCTGTCCGTAGCCGATGTTGTCGAGGCCATGGCTTCCCATCGTCCTTACCGTGCTTCGCTAGGCATTGACTCGGCTCTTGAAGAGATCGAAAATAACAAGGGTATTCTTTATGATAATCAGGTTGCCGATGCCTGCCTGAGAATATTCCGCGAGCAGGGCTATAAACTCGCGTAAGCGGTCAACCTTTCCTGTCAAATACAGTATTCTTTTACTTCGCAAGACAGATAATATATAGAATAAGAATGAACGCGAATGACAACATAAAGCTTGTTTTCATGCCGGGTATGGATGGGACCGGCATTTCATTTGAACCTTTGAGCAGATTCCTGCCTGCAAATATGCTTGTAACAGTTATCCGATATCCAGCAGACCGGTTACTTTCCTTTCAAGAGACAGTTGCGTGCGCAGAAGAACAAATAAGAGGAGATCAGGATATTGTAGTGGCTGAATCCTTTTCGGGACCGGTAGCGATAGAGTTGATCGCATCCGGCAGGATCAAGACGAAAGGATTAATCCTTTGTGCTACCTTCGCTAAAGCACCAAGGCGTGTCCTGTTAAAAATGTTGCGGTGGTTGCCTTTTGAATATGGTTTCAGCCTTCCCGTACGGGGCGTTTTATTAAGATATATTTTAGGCAATAAAAAAGATAAAAACGCGCTGGTGCCTCTCTGGAACAGAGTAAGTGATCTGGTACCCGCAAGGACAATGGCTTTCAGAATGAGATTGCTGACTTCTATCGATGTATGTCATCGTCTTCCGCATTTGAAGATGCCCTGCCGATACATACAGGCTACTGAAGATAATCTTATTCCGGCATCAACCGTACGTGAACTGGCTCAGGCAATACCTCATCTTATTGTCAAAAAAATACGCGGGCCGCATTTCATTCTTCAAGCCCAACCGGAAGCTTCGGCGGATGTCATTAAGGAATTAATAAATATTATAAACAAATAATACAACAGGTCGCTTGCGCCCGGAGTCGTTTTTATGTTAACAATGTGCATGATGACACAGACGTGTACGGTACTTCCCGTGATTTCTTATCAGAACCGGTAAAACATGCAAACCCGGAGACTATAAACATGATGACATTTTTCGAAGCGATTGCCGCACGTGAAGTCAGAACTGAAGAAGCGCTGGCAATTTTCGACAGCCTTGAGCCAGTGGACATCGAATTCATGATTGGATCATGGAATGGTGCGGGCTTTCCAACCGGTCATAAACTTGACGGCCTGCTGGAAACCTATCATTGGCACGGTAAACGTTTTGAAAGTCAGGAGAATGTGCATCCACTGGTATTTACTTCATTGAGGGGACGCAAAACATACGTTAATCCCATGCTCATGATGCCCTGGCTGGGCATTTTCGAATATCTGCCTTTTTTCAAATCGGGATTTATGGGGCGCGTTTTTCAGATTGTTCTTCCGATATTTTCCACAAGGCGCTCAAGAGCTCGTCTGCGTCTGATGAGTTATCGCGGCAAACTGAGTGCTTCAATGATTTATGACCATTTACCCATCCATGATGTGTTCCGTAAAGTAGACGTGAACACCTTGCTGGGAATGATGGACTTGAAAGGCATAGATCAGCCGTTCTTTTTTGTTTTGCGTCGAGAACCGGGCAGAGAGTAAGAGATAACCGGTTATAATATAAATCAGATGATCCCGATATTGTGCTCCTCCAAATTCAGTATTTCATTTGCCTAATGCGGCAGAAAATGTTAACCGGAAAAAGATTTGATTCAGGGCAGGATAAAGAAAATATGGAACTCATGCTTATCAGACACGGGGAAACCATTTGGAATAAAGAGGGAAGAGTTCAGGGAATGACCGATATCGAGTTAAACGCTGACGGCGTCGAGCAGGCGCGGCTTCTGGCTTTATCTTTGAAAGACCATTCCTTTGACGCAATTCACAGCAGCCCGTTGAAAAGGGCGCTGCAAACAGCGGAAATTATCAACGAATACCATCAAAAACAAATACATACCCATGATGATTTGATGGAAATGAACACGGGAGACCTGGAAGGCCTTTCCTTCGAGGAGCTTGCAGCGCGTGATAAGGACCTTCTGAAAAAAATGATTACCGATCCGGCGTCCGTGGAAATGCCCAACGGAGAATCCATTAATCAGCTTCTCGAGCGCGCATGGCGGGCTATGGAAATAATAATCAGCAGAGGGGAAAACGCTCTTGTGGTCAGCCATAACTTCATCATAGCGGCTATAATCTGCCGGATAAAAAATATCAGACTCAACGAATTTCTGACCGCCTGCGTCGGCAATGCATCCAAGACGATCATTAAATTACAGAACGGTGGTTTTTTCGTCGAAAATTTTAATGATCAAAGCCATCTGCCCGGGAAAATAAAATAGCCCGGAATGCTTTAAGACCCGATACGGCATAGGAGCGAATATGATATTACTGGCGGATGGCGATTTTGGTGAGTGGATAAGCATAGCGGGAAACCATTTTTATCCGGGTTATGTCATCAAAGGCAAAGAGAAGCGTTTAATGATCGATGCCGGAATCAACATGATGGGACCGGCCTATATCGCGTCACTGGAGAAAATCTTCGGCGATAAAAAAGCTCTGGACTGTGTTTTTACGACTCATTCCCATTTCGACCATTTGGGTGCCATTCCTTACCTCAAAAGAAGGTTGTCATGTCTTCAGACGGGTGCCTTTGAACGGGTCGGAGCTTTGATGAAGAAAAAATCCGTCCTCGATCTGATGACCACCTTAAGTGAGTTCCAGAGAGATTTTTTTCAAAACATCGTCGGAGACGAAGATGTCCATATCGAACCGGTGGATTTTGAACTCAGCCTCAAAGAAGGAGACCGCTTTGATCTGGGCGGTGTGACCTGTGAAGTTTACGAAGTGCCCGGTCACACCACTGATTCGCTGGCGTTTTTCATCCCCGAAATACGGGCGCTCTTTGCGGGAGAAGCCTGCGGCATCCCCGTGGGAGACAAGGATGACAACATTCAGGTCGAATTTTTATCCTCCTATGACGACTATATTTCCTCACTGGATAAAATGATAGCGCTTCAACCGAAAGTTATCGGCATGGCCCACATGTGGATTTATACCGATGATGACGCCGCCGGTTTTTTGCAGCGATCCCGAGAGGCCACTCCCGTGTATCGAAATCTTATCGAAAAATATCTCGATGCCGTAAACGGCGATGTCGATAATGCCGTTCAATTAATGGCAAAAAAAGAGTATGATGAAAAGGGGACGATTGGCCAGCCCCGGGAAGCTTACATTGAAAATTTAAAAGCGCAGGTGCGGCGGGTGGCGTCAATGAATGCTCAGTAAACATTTCAATCGTTATGTTTTTCTTGACTCTACACTTCTTTCCTATAGAATCTATTTTAGGAGAGATCCTTATTTAGTGCTCTAACCGGAAGGTGAAAATTGGATGGATGCCGATACATAATATGACGCGTTTCATTATTTTACAAGGCTTTGCAGATTATGAAGTTATGGGATAAGCTTAGCAACTCCGGTAATCACCTATACACAGATGCTTTAAATAAGAAAGTCAACACGATATTCAATAAGGTCTTCGTCCTGTTTACACTGAGCAATGGTCTCACGGTTATCTGCCTTATACCTTTGTATCTTTATTTAATCGGCATTGACTATAACCGTTACCATGATTACATCTATTATTACCTGCCTGTTCCTTCAATTCAGGCAGCTCTGCTCATTGCTTTTTATTATTTAAAAAACAGAATCGGATATAATTCGATATTCGGCATGATTGGGATGTTGAGCGGAGTTGTATCGACAACGACACTGTGCGTTCTGCTGGGCCAGAATTCGGGGTATCAATTTGTGATATTCGTTTTCCTGTGTACGCCATTTCTTTTCGTCGGCATTATTCCACGAAAATATATTATCATTGTGAACGGGACCTTATTTGCGGAGTTGCTTTTCGTTTATATATGGTATTTTTTGTTCCCGCCGCTTAGGCCCCTTCCTGCAAATCTTGAAATCGGGATGAATTTTGTCCTGCTTTTTTTTTCCGCGATGGCGATTCTATTCGTGAGTTATTTTATCGGCAAGGAAAACATAACCCTGGAAAAGAATCTGGAGCAGGAGAGGAAAAAAGTGGAAGCGTTGCTTTTAAGGGACCAGCTTACAGGTCTGCATAACCGCAGAGGTTTTTTCAATTATTACGATAACTACATTAAGCCTCTTGTTATGAGGAACAACGAATGCTGCATGATTATCTGCGACATCGATTTCTTCAAAAAAGTCAACGATACATATGGGCACAACGCTGGAGATGCCGTACTGAAAGAAATTGCAAACATACTTGCAGCAATGGTTAAGATTGAAGAGGGTGTTTTCAGATGGGGAGGTGAAGAATTCATCATCCTGATGCCGCATACCAGTCTCATTATGGCCGGGAGCACAGGCGAGATGCTCCGCAGGGAGATAGAGAACCACGTGATTATGTTCAAGGGTACTCCCATCCGTGTTACGATGAGCTTTGGCATTACACAGTTCAGTGATGGCGGCAGTGTCGACCAGATCATCGCGTCAGCCGATGGTAATCTTTTAACGGCAAAAATGACGGGAAGAAACAGGGTTGTCAGCGGGAAAATGCAGCCGATACAGGATATGGACGGCCATTCGGGAAAACTTAGCGGTTCCGGGAGCTATAGAAAACAGGAGCGGTAGATTCAGCTATAACAGGTCGGTTACCCGCCGTAATACTCATTTATAAAAATCTGATTTTGTGCTAAACTAAAGAATAGTTTTTATGTGACCCGTATTGAATTGGCGGATGCAGATTAAAATTTAATAAGGCGGGGATAATATTTCCATGAAAGTCGATAATATAAAAAATGTTCTTATTGCGGGCAGTGGCACGATGGGACAGCAGATTGGATTTCAATGCGCTCTTTACAATTGTAATGTGGTACTTTACGACATAGATGAAGAATTGCTGAAAAAGGCGATGGAAAGAATAAAAAGAATCGCTGCGAGAATGACGAGGGAAGGGCGTATTACCGTCAAACAGGCTGATGCGGCCTTAGGCAGGATAAGAACAACCGATGATATGGCGGATGCCGCTCGGGATGTTGATATCGTGAGTGAATCTGTTCCGGAGGATCCAAAACTCAAGGGTAAAGTATTTGGACAATTAAATACTCTGTGTCCGGAACGCACGATATTCACGACCAACACATCGACTCTTCTGCCTTCCATGTTTGCCGGGGACACAGGAAGACCGGAAAAATTTCTCGCTTTTCACTTCCACGATATACGTATGACAAACGTGGTTGATGTAATGCCGCATCCCGGAACATCACCGGAGTACGTAGAACTGGTAAAGGAATTTGCCGAAAAGACCGGCCTTGCCCCGATCGTGCTCCGGCAGGAAAGCACCGGTTACGTTTTCAACTATATGTTTACCGGTCTTTTTGAATCCGCCCTGACCCTTGCCTCCAACGATGTTGCCTCGGTTGAAGACATCGACAGGGTTTGGATGGGAATCATGCGGATGATGATAGGGCCGTTCGGACTCATGGACAGCGTGGGGCTGGATACAGTCTGGCATGTCAATCATTACTGGGCGCAGAAGACGGGAGATAAACAGAAAATCAAAAACGCGGATTACGTGAAAAAATATATCGATAGAGGTGAGCTTGGGCAAAAGACACGGAAAGGATTTTATTCTTACCCTAACCCAGCATTCACGTCACCGGATTTTTTAAAAGGCATCAAATAATTGGAATGATTCGCCGTGGATGCCGCACAATGTTTTGTCCTTATATAAAAAATCTCATTATCTGTTTTCTAAAAAACAGATGAACTTTAATATATTTTTTGGTATAAAAAGACAGTCTCTTGGTATTCAAGCTCCACATTATGGGCAATTCTTATTCTTCGGAGGATGTTTTGCAATGGAAAAGAAATCGGATTATCAAATCACAAAATTCATGAATGAAGGCGTTCTGGAGATTGCCGTTACCGGCATAGTAACAGAGCATAGCATTCCGGAACTTCAGGAAGAATTCGACTCCCACCGGGCGGCAGGATGCTATAAATTGTTGATTGATATTCGTTCCATTGATGGAAGCGTGGATAAGAGAGCTCTTTATCAAATCAAGCGTCCCAAAAGAACCATTGGCAAGACGGCCGTCGTGGATCGTCCGGAGCATGAGCAATACAAACCGTTTTGGGAGAAACTGACCGGTTATTCGCCGATGGAGTTGAAATGGTTCAGCGACATCGAAGCTGCCAGGGAGTGGCTCAAATACACGGATAGAAATCGTGCCCGGTTCGTTAACAGAGTGTTCGGAGAGACCGCTCAAAACTCAGGCAGTAATCTCCAGTAATGATTTCTGTCCGTTGTTATAAAGTAAACGTAACGTGATATGAACTGAAACCATCAGGCTTCAATCCTCAAATCTTTCCTTTAAGCAGGTATCTTTCAACTCATACTGATAATAAATATCTTTATCTTCTTTGGAAAATCCGAGGATACATGTTTCAACGGATGGCCTGCCGAAAAATTTAAGGGCCTGCCTGAAATAACCCATAATAAGGTACTCGAAGTATACATGTTTTACTGGAAGACCGGTGATTTTGAGAAGAACGACATTGTTCTCGAATTTTGCAGTAAAGGTCCCTCCGTCAAAATATGAAGACCACATGGCAGGCATGCCCTGTTCGACAAACTGCTTTATATCCTTTGTGAGCAAGTAAGATTTGTACGGACCTCCCGGTGAAAACGCGTATTTTGCCGCCACCATGCCGAACATCCAGTAAACCTTTTCATCGTTGTTGAAATATTCATCAATCACTTCGTTCAGAAACAGGATGTATTTATTTACCGGAAGAAGGGTATCGGGCATAATCTCATTGTTGAAATAGTAATCCTTTGACGCCAGTTTGGCCATAAAGGCGTTCCATCGTTCTTTACCAAAACCTTCGGTTATCGTAGCTTTTGCCGTAATAAAAGCCATGCCTTTCACGTTCATACCAAAACCTCCTGATACACAAGCTTAGTATATACGCAGCCTTTAAATATTCAAGCGCAATATTTTCATAAAATATTACCTTTGACACATAGTCTTTATTATCTTATATATTTCGCGGGAAATGAGGTGTTTATAGACAATAAGTTGCTTCTTCACCCATGATTATTTAAGGAGGATTTATGATTTCAAGAATTCTAGTCCCCATAGACGGTTCCAAAACAGCCAAAAGAGCAGCCGTGTACGCGGTGGATCTTGCCAAACAGCTTAATGCATCCCTCATTGTTTTGACCGTTATCGAAAGGAGTAAACTGACAATGGAAACAGTTCCCCCATCGAAGACGCTGATGCATAATATAGAGCCTATCGATGATTATCTAAAAGAGGTAGCTGAAATGAATATGGGAGAAATATTGAAACTATGCGACAAGAATAACGTCGTATCCGAAATGTTTATTAAAACAGGCCATCCTGTAAAGGAGATTTTGAAAATGGCTAAAAAATCAGGCGCCGACCTCATTGTCATAGGTTCCCACGGAATAAGCGCCCTGCCGGCTGCTGTGCTTGGCAGTGTTTCCTATGGCGTTCTCCATAATTGTAAACAGTGTAATGTGCTTATTGTGAGGGGTTGATTGAAAATGGAAGACAGAAGAGAATTTTTAAAGCAGTGTTTCATCGGGTGTGCAGCAGGAGGTTTTGCGCTGGCCGCACCCGGATTGTCGGCTTGCGCCGGTGCCGCAAGGCCGCAAAACCAGATCAGCAAAAGAAATCCAAAACGTGCTCTGGTGGTCTGGTTCAGCCAGACCGGCCATACCCGGCGCATCGGGCTTATCATTCGCCATGCGTGGGAAAAGGCGGGACTTACGGTTGATGGAGCGGATTACCGGAAGATTGATAAGAGCACACTGGGCAAATATGATCTCATCGCCATCGGCACGCCTATCAATTACATGGATGTCCCTGTGAACCTGCAGGATTGGATGAAGACCCTGCCGAGCGTCGGTGGGGCATCGATAGCGTCTTTTGTTACCTATGGCGGCAAGGGCGACGGGCAGCATAATACGGCCTGCGGCCTGCTGGAGAGAATGGCGGAATTAGGCGGGGCAGCGGCAGGCATCGGGATGTTTGGAAATATGTCGACATTTGCACCCACCTGGTCGGCGGGCAATGCCGCACGGACATTGAAGTTTAAAGATCTCCCGAATGAAAATATAATATTATATATATACCTGATAGGCTTTAAT
>CAYMWM010000002.1:0-46066 GCA_964394185.1 uncultured Smithella sp. | reverse complement strand
GCCTGTTTGCGGACAGTATTCTGGCCAATGTGACAGCCGGCCGGACATACGCCATTGACCGTAAATTCGGAATGGATTCCCTGATGACTCCATTGCCTCAAATCTGGCTGGTCAAATTACTGATAACGAATCATCATATTGATACGCAGGTTTGTATCGGCTGCGAAACTTGCGTAAGAAATTGCCCGGTGGGCGCCATTGATTTAAAGACCGGTTCGGTAAATTCACGGCGCTGTATTGCCTGCATGGGTTGTGTCAACAATTGCCCCGCCGGGGCGATGAAGATGAATTTTATGGGCAAGCCGGTTTATGGTTTTAATGAATTCCTAATCCGTAACAATATAGAAATAATCGAACCGGCTGAACTGAAATCGTAGAAACAATCCGGAAACGTTATCAACAAAATCAAGAATGAATCAGAGACAGATGTCTTTAATTTGCTTTTCCGGTTGAGATAGTTATTTGCCATTTTTTTTACATGCCGTATGAATGTTAATTCAATAAAATTAATTTTAATTTTTCTGGCACTTCTCGTGGCAATGCCTGCGTATGCCATGCCCGGCGAGTATGTGGTTCTTCTTCACGGATTGGTCAGGACAAACAGATCCATGAATAGTCTGGAAGCCTATCTCTCCAAACAGGGTTATGAAGTATTAAATATTGACTATCCATCGAGAAAGTATCAGATTCCTGAACTGGCCGCCATGGTTCGGGAGGAAGTGATTTCAAAAACATCCCGTGCCGGTAAAGTCCATTTTATCACCCATTCCATGGGAGGCATTATTCTGCGTTACATTCAGAAAAATTATCCATTACCGAATCTGGGCCGTGTTGTCATGTTAAGTCCGCCCAATCAGGGAAGTGAACTGGCGGATAAAATGGGGAGCTTTCCGCTATTTGAATGGATTGTCGGCCCCGCTGGAAAGCAATTGGGTACGGATAGTAACAGCGTTTGCCGGGAACTGGGAAAAGCGGACTTTGAACTGGGGGTCATTACGGGAGATGAAAGCCTATACTGGATTAATTCTTCGATGATTCCGGGAGAAGACGACGGCACCGTATCCGTTGAAAGCGCCAGACTGGAAGGCATGGCCGATTTTCTCGTTGTTCATACCTCACATCCGTTCATTATGAATAATGAAACGGTCATGAAACAATCTGTACACTTTCTGCAAAAGGGAACTTTCGATAAGGAAGAATAAAGGAGACGTTATCCAGCTTGATAGATATTACTTGTGTTATCAACTATTTTCCCCCGCATTTATTCTGTTCATTTGCCGTAAGAAACCATGTTGAATACAATCGAACAATGTTGTATACGAAACAATCTGTAGGGCTTAATAAATAACTTACAAATTACAATCAAATCAGTTTTTCCTGAAGGAGGGAAATATCATGAGACTCTTGACACGTTCGGACTTTGATGGACTCGCATGCGGCACGCTGCTGAAAGAGGCAGGTATTATTGACAGCTTTAAATTCGTACATCCCAAGGATTTGCAGGATGGCTTGATAGAAGTTACGGAAAATGACGTTCTCGCCAATGTGCCTTATGTTGAAGGCTGCGGCTTATGGTTTGACCATCACTCCAGTGAGGAGGAGAGGCTCGCCATCGGTAAAAAATTCAAGGGTGAGAGCCGTCTTACTCCCAGCGCGGCGAGGATCATATATGACTATTACGGTGGAAGAGAAAAATTTCCCCATTTTGATGAAATGATCGTTGCTGTGGATAAGGTTGATTCTGCGCAATTGACGGTTGATGAAATTCAAAATCCCAAAGGATGGGTGCTTTTAGGTTTCATTATGGACCCGAGAACCGGTCTGGGCCGTTTCCGTGATTTTCGCATCAGCAACTATCAGCTTATGGAGAATCTCATCGAATCATGCAGAACGATGAATATTGATGAAATCCTTAACATTCCCGATGTGGATGAAAGAGCAAAATTATATATGGAGCAGAATCAGCTGTTCAAATCCATGATTGAAAAGTACACCCGAGTAGATGGTAACGTCATTATTACCGATCTGAGAGGTGTTGATCCGATATACAGCGGTAACCGTTTTCTGGTTTACAGCATGTACCCCGAACAGAATATTTCCATCTGGATGATAGACGGGAAAAATAAACAAAACTGCGCTTTTGCAGTTGGTCATAGTATCATAAACAGGACATCAAAAACCGATGTTGGATCATTAATGCTTAAAAACGGAGGCGGCGGACATAAGAAAGTCGGCACCTGTCAGGTACCCTATTCAGAAGCTGAAGCCGTTTTGAAGACATTGATAACAACGATGAAAGCCGACGGATAGCAATATTCTGGGACAGGGAGGACTTTACGGTAATGAATATCAAATTAGGCGGCTGGCAGGCTGTCGTTGCAATTATTGTTTTGGTTGTTCTTGCCGGGATAAGGTTTGTGACTTTTCAGGACAAGATGAATGACCGGAATTTGATGGAAAGCTTGAAAATACAAATCGTATCGGACTATCTGCCGGCGGAAGCGGCAAAACTTCAGGAGGCCACAAATTCCGGCGATTCTGACAGAATTTCGGAAGCGGCCGAGTCGGTCACGGGAACACAACCGAAAATAGAATCAGTGAAGATAAGTGCTCCGTTGCTTAATTTTTCAACTTCAGGGGATGTCGTGGTTAAAGTTACGTATTATCTTTCTGAAGGTTCAAAATCGAGAGACAGGAAAACTCTCTACTTACTCTATAGTCACGGTTCTGTAGGCAACACATGGAGCTACAGGCACAAAACGACGGCTGTGAAATATTATCTCAACTTTAAGTGACCGGCTGTACACCTTTCCATCCGGAATCATCGAATAAAGGCTCTTATTTAACTTGTGGAATATAAACGGCATATCTCTATGCTAAATAAAATTCACATCCATCCCGCAAAACAAAAGCTGATTATTTATCTTATTTTGATAATCATTACGTTTGCTGTTTTCCGGCAGGTGACGCAATGCGACTTTATCAATTATGATGACCGCTTTTATATTACCGAAAACAGCAATATAAAGTCCGGGATTACGCCAGGGGGGATTTCCTGGGCTTTCAGCACAAGATATTCAGGTTTATGGACCCCCTTTTTATGGATTTCTTTCATGATGGATTATACGCTTTACGGCATGAATGCAGGCGGGTATCATCTGACTAATCTTATCCTTCATATCTTGAGTACATTACTGCTTTTTGGGCTTTTCATGCGTATGACCGGAGCAATCTGGAAAAGCGCCTTTGTTGCGTCGCTTTTTGCGCTGCACCCGCTGCATGTGGAGTCGGTAGCCTGGGTTGCAGAACGCAAAGATGTGCTGAGCGCGTTTTTCTGGATGCTGACTTTGTACCTGTATGCTTATTATACGGAAAAACCGGTTATTAAAAGATATCTGCTTGTTGTTTTTTCCTTCGTCGGCGCTTTGCTGAGCAAACCCATGGTTGTAACCCTGCCTGTGGTTATGATTCTTCTGGACTACTGGCCGCTCAAACGTTTTGAAGCTTATAAAAAAGACCTGATTATATGGCAGTTAAAGGAAAAAGCGCTTTTTTTCCTATTATCGGCGATTCTGATGTTCATTACGCTTTACGATCAGATATTTTCTTTGGATGAGAATTATCATTATTCATTAGGCGCTCGGATTGCCAACGCTCCGATTGCTTTTGTGACTTATCTGGAAAAGACATTCCTGCCTCATGATATGGCTATTTTTTATCCTTTTGTCGAGCTGATTCCCTTCTCGCATCTCATTGGCTCTTTGTTTTTAATTGCGGCTATGAGCGTTGTCGTTGTGGTTCTGATAAAACGTCTGCCTTATCTTTTCGTCGGATGGGTGTGGTATGCGGTAACGATTATACCGGTTATCGGAATCATTCAGATAGGGCCGCATTTGATGGCTGACCGCTATCATTATCTGCCGTCCATCGGCATTGCTATCATGATGGCCTGGGGCATTCCTTCCTTATTGCCGAATGAAAATATACGCAAATGGATTCTATTTCCAGCGGCAATAGGATTCCTGGTTATATTGTCGTTTTTGACATGGAAGCAATGCGGTTATTGGAAAAACAGTGCTGTGCTTTTCAGTCACACACTACAGGTCACGGAGAATAATTTTCTGGCTCATGACAATCTTGCCGCTGTTCTGATTCATGAGGGAAAATACGACGAAGCCGTTCATCATTGTAACCGGTCCCTCAGCATAATCCCTGATAATCATCTGGCTTACCTCAACAGAGGATTGATATACTTCAAACTTGGTCAATATAAGCGTGCCATTGAGGATTATAACAGATCTCTTCATTTCAAACCGAATTACGACAAGGCTTATCTTTACAGAGGGATTGCCTATGGAGAACTGGATCAGAACGATCAGGCCATTGATGATTTTAACAGGGCCATCAAAATAAATCCGTCTCATGTGTATTTCGTAAACGACAGAGGAACGCATTACGCGGAACTGGGCCGGTATCGGGAAGCCATTGAGTATTATAACGAAGCTATACGAATACAACCGCATAACGCTTTTTTCTATAACAATCGGGGTGCTGCTTATTTAAGCCAGGGTAAAAAAGATGCAGGCTGCCGTGACGCCCATCAAGGTTGTGAATTGGGACAATGCACAACCTTGACCATAGCCAGGGGCAGGGGAGATTGTCATTGAGTCTGTATAGATTGGTATTTCCAATTATTATTCTTATTTTCTTTTTATTGTAATTCCTGTTTTTCAAAATTTCATTTTGTGATAAAATTATACAAGAAATATTTGAAGCACTTGGAAATAGCAGTACACTGATTGTTAAAAAGAAAACCGGTATCCAACTTTGTACAGGAGGGAATAAAATCTACTGAAATGATGGCTAGGTCACTCGCATTTATCAAAGGATAGAAAGGAAATTTAAATCAGTTCATGTCAACGAAAAGAGAAATAAAATACTTCCTGTTAAATAATATTCTTTCACCAGTTATTTTCTTTCTGTTGTATATCTATACCAAGACACTCAGAGTGAAATTTGAAGGCACCGAGAAAGTTCGGGAGCATCTGGAATATGGCGGAAAAGTCATCATTTCCAGCTGGCATCAAAGGTTTTTTGGCGGCTTTTTCCTCCCCAAGATATTTAAAGGGTCACCCTGCATAATTATCAGTCAGAGCCGGGACGGAGATTTCATTTCCAGGGTTGTCTCGCATATCGGCTGGATTCCTGTACGCGGTTCCAGTACCCGCGGCGGCAAGGAGGCTCTTGCGGTTATGACCAGAGGGGTCAATGAGTACCATATCGGTGGTCACATCGTAGATGGCCCCACCGGACCGCCCCACATCATCAAACCGGGACTCATTTTACTGGCCAGAAATACCGGCGCGGTCATCTGTCCGGGTATTGTTGCTTATGAAAACGCCTGGATGGCGAAAAGCTGGGATCGATTTATGATTCCCAAACCCTTCAGCAGGGTTCTTTTCCGTTTCGGATCGATCTTTAACGTGCCTGAAATATCAAGTGATGAACAATTTGAATCATTCCGCAGGCAACTGGAGGACGATTTGGTCAGAGAGTATGAGAATGCGGATAACTTCTGGAAAAAATAACCGTGCAATCCTGCTGCCGGCGTCTACATTGACAGATAATACTGCATTGCTTATAATTATCTTATTATAAATTTAGCATATGAAGAAATCATTCAAGAAAATAGATAAAGAATTCAAGCAGCATTGGAAGAATTATGTGATGCAGAGCCTTCTTGCCGCAATTTCCGTCTTTATCGTCCTCTATTTTTTAAGCCTGCAACACGCGGTCGTCATAGCATCCATCGGAGCTACCGCTTTTATAATATTTGCAATGCCTGACAGCATAACCGCCCGGTCCAGAAATGTTATCGGCGGACAGCTGGTCGGTCTTGTATCCGGGTTTCTGTTTTCCCTTTTGGGTCAGTCGGCCTTAATCTATTCGCTCATTATTTATTCACTTGCCGTGGGAACCGCCATATTCATTATGGTTGTGATCGATACTGAACATCCTCCCGCAGCAGGCACTGCTTTGGGTATTGCGATGACAGGCATATCTCTGGAGGTCTTTATTGCAGTTACTGTGAGCATTATCCTGCTATCTTTAATTCATAAATTTTTTAAACCCTACCTCAGAGATTTGACCTGAAAGACAAGCCTCCTGAATCTTGACATGAAATCTCCTTCATTAAGAAAAAAATCAAATCATCATGAAAAAAGGTCTAAAAATGAGAAAGGCAGCGTCTGATGAACACTGCCTTTCTTATGGCTTGATTTCCCTGATAATCAATGTCTGACAATGAGCACGGGACTTTTGGCTTCCTCCATGACCTTTTCTGAAATTTGTCCCATAAATCGCTTCATAAACCCCGCCTTGCCGTGAGACGGCATCACGATTAAATCGACCTGCTTTTCTTCCTGTTCTTTAAGTATCTCCTTTACGGGTTCTCCTTCCCTGATATCGCTGATAACCTCAATTTCCTGGAATTCGGGGAATTTCTTTAACTCCTTCTGCATCATTTCTTTCGCCTGTATGATTTCGGTGTCCTCTGCCTGCCTGACAGTAGATGGATCCAAACAAAAATCTGTTGTGCATTGTGTAATCGGTTCGGCAACGTGCAGTAAATAAACCTTGGCGTTATATTGCTTTGCCAGTTCCAAGGCCTGCTTCAATGCTTCATCTGAGGAATCAGAAAAGTCTGTCGGTACGAGAATTCTTTTTGGTGCGAACATGATAATCCCTCCTTTCATGCTTTACCACCAATATTAACCGGTTAACTCACACCAACCCTTTTTCATGTTTTATTTATTTTCTAACTGCCCTTAACCACCTCCCTTAGATTTCGTATAGATATATTTTAGGCACTAAAATGACGAAATCAAGACATAATAATGCTGCCATCCGAATGGAAATAACCGGTCGAGGTTGTCTTTACACTGCCGTAAGACCAACTGATTTCAAAAGGTGGATTTCCCTTTAATTTCAACTATATTCAAATAATAGATTTCCAATGTAAATCATGATATAAAGTCAAAGAAAATATCAAGTACCGGAAATACGTATCTTTTCCCTATATAAAGGAAGCAGGGACTGATAATGAAGCCCTGTTTCTGAAAATAGAGGAAATTTATGAGGAGAAAACGCAATGAAACAGATGCTTTTAATACCAATAATATTTTTTGTCTTTTTAACCACTGCCCACGCGCTGGAATTGTATGTCTGCGTCGATGACAATGGAAAGGAAATGATTACCAGTGTGCCGCAGGATTCCATGAACTGCGTGCTGAAAGAAACCATTCAGGATTCTACACCGGAACAAACAGCCCAGAAAGAAAAAGCCGCAAAAGATGGGGAAGAAGCCCAAAAGAATAAACCAGCCGGGAAAACGCAAAAAGAACGGATGGCCTTAATGGATAAATGCAAAGCATGTTGCGGTGATAAATTCAATACTTGTTACAGTTATACAGCCAATAACAAACTTTGTAATGTTGAGGACGAAAAATGCGTGGCGATGTGCAATTCTGAGGGCGTTTCCTCATCGGAATGGAGTGAATGCTGGCCGGGAAAATGAAAATAAATAAATATATCAGGTGTTGAATAAGTTTTTTCGCCCATAATCAATCATTCTGGCAATTGCCTGTTTATGACCAATTAAATATTCTTTCCATAATCCTGACGGTCGGGATTGTGTTCGCCTGATCGTTCTTATCAACTTATTATCAAACAGCTCTCTATCCTGTCAGTGATGTGTTCTGGCTCAAGCCAATTAGAAATGTGCCGGCGCCCAGGAGTATAATATCCGTACTATTCCGATCGCTCTGATAAATCCATGGAAAAAATGCTTGACAGAAGCATGAAAGGCGTGTTACGAAAATTTAAATAGTAACACAAAAAAAGGGGGGGGAATACGAGATGAAGCGGAAGTGGTTTGTAAAGGGTTTAATGCTGGCAGTTGTGTTGCTCACGGCTTATCCTTCCTGGGCGGCGCATCCTCTGATTACTGATGATACGGGCACACAGGGAAAAGGGAATTTTCAATTGGAACTGAACGGGCAATATGATTGGGACAAGGAGGACTCCGAAGGGGTGGTTGTCAAGTCCAGAGCAGCAGAAGCCGCGGTTACACTCTCTTATGGCATTCTGAAAAATATTGATCTGGTTGTGAGTCTTCCCTATATCTGGGGCAGGGAAAAAGAGGATGATGTAACGGTTTACGATGAAAACGGAATCGGTGACGCGGCATTGGAAGCAAAGTGGAGGCTGCTTGAGAAAGAAGGATTTAGCCTTGCCCTAAAACCGGGGATCAGCATTCCTACGGGTGATGATGACAAGGGGCTGGGTACGGGAAAAGTGGGCGGACAGATTTTTCTCATTGCCACGGAGGAAATCGGATCATGGGCCTTTCATGGCAATCTCGGTTATATCCGAAATGAAAATGATGCCGATGAAATCAAGGATATCTGGCATGTCTCGCTTGCCGCTCAGTATGAAGTTATCAAAGATTTGAATCTGGTTGCTAATATCGGCATGGAACGTAATCCCGATGATGAAGCGGATGACGATCCGGCATTTATTATTGGTGGAGTAATTTATTCGATAAACGATAATTTAGACGTTGATTTAGGTGTAAAATGCGGCTTAACCGATACGGAAACAGATATTTCTGCGCTGACCGGAGTTGCTTTCAGATTTTAGTCGTTTAATATTTATTTATAGGAGAATTTACCATGCACATGGCAGATGCCTTGCTTTCACCGGCGGTGGGAGCGACAATGTGGGCAGGATCGGTTGCGGCTATAGGGTATTCATCCGGAAAACTGAAAAAAAATATCGATAATAGAACGATTCCGCTGATGGGCGTCATGGGTGCATTCATTTTTGCGGCCCAGATGATCAACTTCACCATTCCCGTTACCGGTTCCAGTGGTCATATTGGCGGGGGTATGATTCTGGCTATCATGTTGGGTCCATATGCGGCATTTCTCGCCATGGCATCCATATTGACAGTGCAGGCGCTGTTTTTCGCCGATGGAGGACTGCTTGCTCTGGGTTGTAATATCTGGAATATGGGGATATATCCCTGTTTTCTCGTCTATCCGCTGATTTATAAACCGCTGGCGGGAGACGGGAACAGTGCCAAACGCATATCCATAGCTGCCATTTTAAGCGCAATTATTGCGCTGCAATTGGGCGCTTTTTCGGTTGTTCTGGAAACGCTGTTTTCCGGAAAGAGTGAATTGCCTTTCAGTACGTTTGTCCTGCTGATGCAACCTATCCATCTTGCCATTGGTCTGGTGGAAGGAATAATGACTGCCGGAATCATCAACTATGTGAAAAAAGCCAGGCCGGAAATTCTGGAAGCAACTTCCTTATACAGGCCGCTCAGCACCGGAATTTCTATTAAAAATGTTCTGGCGGCTTTTGTTATTCTGGCGGTTATCACGGGCGGCGCTCTCTCCTGGTTTGCCTCAACTCATCCTGACGGTCTGGAATGGTCCATTGAAAAAGTTACCGGCAAGGGTGAACTGGCTGAGCAGACACAGGGCATTGCTCCTACGCTCAAGGAAATTCAGGAAAAGACAGCGTTCCTTCCGGATTATGGGTTTAAACCAGCGTCCGGCAGTGAAGAATCAGGCGAAAACGAAGCCCCGGCCTGGCCCGGTATCGAAGCAGGCACTTCCGTTTCGGGTATTCTGGGGGGAGTAATTGTTTTGCTGTTTATTTCATTTATAGGTTTCGGAATCCGGCTGTTCAAAAAACAATAGCGGGGCTATTGGATAGCCCCAAAGTCTGAATATACGCCCCGGCAAAAAATAACTGGAGTTATTGCCTGGGCGTATGCTATTTTAGCGCACCTATTTGTTTAAGACATCCGCCGGATTAAATAATGAATTTCGATGAGCAATATTACAATATCGGATTTCTAGACCAGCTATCGTATAAAAATACATTGGTTCACCGGCTGGACCCGCGGGCTAAACTGATTGCAACATTGCTGTTTCTTTTTACGGTTATATCCTTTCCCAAGTACGAGATTGTTGCCCTGCTGCCTTTTTTCCTTTATCCGATGCTGCTGATGACGCTGGGCGAAATTCCATTTATGTTTATCTTAAGGAAAGTGGTACTGGTTTCGCCTTTCGCTGTTTTTATCGGTATTTTTAATCCGCTGCTGGATTCCGGACAGGTTACTATTTTTCAGGGATTGTCGATTTCCGCAGGATGGATTTCCTTTTTTTCGATTCTGCTTAAATTCACGCTTACCGTCAGTACAGCGCTTTTGCTGGTTGCCACCACATCTTTTCCGAATGTATGCCACGCTTGCCGTCAGCTTGGGATTCCCTCCGTGTTTGTTTCACAACTATCCTTCCTTTACCGTTATATTTTTGTTCTCATGGAAGAAACGATGCGTATTGTCCGGGCAAGAAATATGCGTTCCTACGGGCAAAGTGGCAAGGGCATGAAGGTTTTTGTTCAAATCGCGGGAATCCTTTTTATCCGCACGGTAGAACGGGCAGAAAGGATTTACAACGCCATGCTGTCGAGGGGATTTCAGGGGGATATGCTCGCCAGTAAACGTTTTCATATCAAGGCCGGAGATATCGTTTTTATATTATCGGTTGCGGTATTTCTGTTTGTATGCAGGTTATATCCCGTGACGGAAATGCTGGGCGGATTTGTTCAAGGAGTGTTTTTATGAGTCATCACATTGTCGAATTCAAAAATGTTTCCTTCCGTTATCCCGACGGAACGGAAGCGCTCAGGGATGTTTCATTCCGCATTACGCACGGCGAAGCGGTGGGAATCATCGGCGCCAACGGGGCAGGGAAGTCCACGCTTTTGCTGCACATGAACGGCTATCTCATGCCGTCTTCGGGAACAGTCAATATCGGCGATATCTATCTTACCCGGCAGACGCGGCAGGAAATCCGCAGAAAGGTAGGCGTTGTTTTTCAGAATCCTGACGATCAGCTTTTTATGCCGACGGTTTACGAAGATGTGGCTTTCGGTCCGCTTAATCTGGGCATGGATGAAACAGCTGTTCGTGAGAGGGTGGAAGCGGCGCTGAATCTGGTCAACGGGCTTGATCTGCAAAACAAACCGCCGCATCATCTCTCCTGCGGCCAGAAAAGCTCCGTGGCCATCGCGTCGGTCATGGCCGTGGAACCGGACATTCTGGCAATGGATGAACCGGCGGCGAGTCTCGATCCGAAATCCAGGAGAGGGCTCATCAACCTGCTCAAAACCTTCAAACACTCGAAAATAATTGCCTCGCATGATTTGGATTTGATTCTGGATGTCTGTCAACGCTGCATCGTCATCAGGGAAGGCACGGTTGTCGCGGACGGTCCGGCGCAGGAGATACTCTCCGATAAAAAACTGTTGGAGGAGAACAATCTGGAGTTGCCGCTTTCTTTGCAGAGATGTTGAGTGCGGAACTGTCTGATTAATAAAGACATTAATATCCGTTTGTGATAAAAGACATTGGCATGAAAGAACAGGATTTATTAAAACAACTCAAAGATAATATCGAAAAAACGGGTTCTCTGGCTGTGGCTTATTCCGGCGGGGTGGACAGCACATTTCTTTTGAAGGTCGCGCATGAAGTCCTCAAGGATAAAGTTATCGCGGTGACGGCGCGCTCTTCAACCTATCCGGAAAGAGAATTTAAAGAAGCAGTTGAATTTACCCGCAGTGCCGGAATAAGGCATGTTATCATCGAGTCGGAGGAACTGGATTTAAAGGGTTTCACCGATAATCCGCCGGACCGATGTTATCTGTGCAAACATGAACTGTTTTCCAAAATAAAGGGAGTAGCCGAAGAAAATCAAGTCCAGTTTATTGCCGAAGGGTCGAACATCGATGATCTCGATGATTACCGGCCCGGAATGAGGGCGATCAAAGAACTGGGAATTATCAGCCCGCTTAACGACGCCGGTCTGGGAAAAGATGCCATCAGAAAATTATCAAAACAGATGGGATTGCCCACCTGGGATAAGCCCGCATTTGCCTGTCTGGCTTCACGTTTTCCCTATGGTGAAAAAATAACACGCCAAAAGCTGGCTATGATAGACAAGGCTGAACAATATCTGCTTGATCTGGGATTCATTATGGTACGGGTGCGCCATCACGGTGATACGGCCAGAATCGAGGTGGGTGAAGACGAACGCCCCAGATTTTTCAATCTGACATTGATGGATACCATATACAGGAAATTCCGGGAAATCGGTTTTGCCTATACCGCTTTGGATCTGAAAGGTTACCGCACAGGCAGCATGAATGAAGTGCTTGATACCCTACAGGACAAATCTCATTGATACAATGCGCCGGACTTATTTCAGCTTGTTAATTTTGCTGGCGATGCAGCCAGCGCCAAAACCATTGTCAATATTTACAACCGATACGCCACCTGCGCAGCTGTTGAGCATTGAGAGCAGGGCGGCTACTCCCTGAAAGCTGGCTCCGTAACCGACGGACGTCGGGACCGCGATGATGGGTTTGTCCACCAGACCTCCCACAACGCTGGGCAGCGCTCCTTCCATTCCGGCAACTACAATAATCACACGGGCTTTCCGGATGATATCCAGCTTGTCAAATAAACGGTGAACACCGGCGACACCGACATCGGTAATTCTTTCCACATGATTGCCGAACATTTCGGCTGTAATGGCCGCCTCTTCGGCAACAGACAGGTCGGAAGTTCCTGCTGTGACCACGGCTATATAGTTTTTAGATTTAGGCGTTTTTTTTCTCTTAAGAGAAATTGTCCGGGCCAGCGGATTATATACGGCGGCAGGGCATACATCCCTGACGGTGTAAAAAACTTCCTCACCGGCGCGTGTGGCTAAAATGTTGGATTCTCCATCCATCATTGCCCTAAAGATGGTTTTTACCTGTTGTGCTGTTTTTCCCTGGCAAAAGATCACCTCAGGATGACCAACGCGCAGTTCGCGGTGTGTATCAAGCTTGGCGCAGCCCAAATCAATGTAGGACAGATTCCGCAGCCGGTCGATACCGGTATTGACATCGATTTTTCCGTCGCGGATTTTTTCAAGAAGAACTTTCAGAGAATTAATGTTCATTTGCGGGTCCTTTTTGCCTTGGCCATACTCTCATAAATTTCCTGAATCGAAACGCCGTTTTCTTTTGCCAGCCTCCGGCAATCTTCATATTCCGGCTTGGATTTTATAATGCGTCCATTGAAGCAGCCGTTTTTTATTCTTATTTCACCATACTTCGTTTTTACTTTCGACATTTCCCTCTGCAACATAGATTTGGAGACTCTGAAGGAACGCAGACCGAAGGTCGAAGAATTAAGCCACAGGATGTCTTCCATCGTTTTTTGCTGACCGGCATCGCAAAGCACTGAAACTGTGATCGCCGGACGCGATTTCTTCATGATAATCGGTGTGAAAAAGACATCTTGAGCACCGGCGGAAAAAAGATTTTCCATCAACGGGTTGTAAAGCTCAGGATTCATATCATCGATGTTGCATTCTATCATGACGGCTTCGCCCGTTTCTATGTCATCCGCTTTTGCAGCATTAGCGGATGTCTTGCCCAAAAACAGGCGCAGCACGTTCGGCACGGCCGGGTCTTTTGTCCCAAGCCCGTAACCGATTTTTTGCGGCGTGAAATCGATTGTTTCCGTAAAAGATGAGGCTGTTGTGGCAATGATTGCCGCTCCCGTAGGCGTTGTCGCTTCGAAGGGCACGAGGCCGGTTTTAACTGGAATGCCCTGAAGAAGCTCCGCAGTGGCTGGCGCCGGTACAGGCAGTGTGCCGTGAGCGCATTGAATGATTCCGCAGCCGAGTTGAACAGGAGAAGATATAATCCTGTCGGGTTTCAGATAGTCCAGACAGATTGCCGCGCCGACGATGTCGATAATCGAATCGATCGCGCCCACTTCGTGAAAATGAACGTCTTCAATCTTATGTCCGTGGACTTTTCCTTCGGCTTTGGCAAGAAGGGTGAAAATATCGAGGCTTATTTTTTTGACCTTGGCTGATAAATCGCTTTTTCTGATTAATCCGGAAATATCCCGGAAAGTACGCTCTTTAATCGTATGCCCGTGAGATGATTTTTTCAGGGACGGAACAAATACGTCGACTTTCGTGCCGGTGACGCCCCTGCGTTTATCACTGCTGATTTTGATTTTATAGGAATCGACAGAAAGTTTGCCGAGTTCTTTCAATAAATATTTCTGATCAACGCCCAGGTCAATCATTGCTCCGAGATTCATATCGCCGCTGATACCGGCAAAACAATCATAATATAATATTCTCAATTCTTGTTTCCTCGATAATCCGCCTGCATCTTAGCCGCAGACTTGCTAAAAGTTATAGTAATCGTTTAAGATATATTACAGATAATTTATCAGGTCAAATCCTTTCCCCTTGTCGCCATCAGAAAACCGGCATGCTTTACACTTTTGATCGACTTCAGCTTAAGATAGAGTTCTTCTATTTCTTTTGATTTGCCTTTGGTCACGATAATTTCAAAACAGTTGTGATGATCAAGATGAATATGCTGCGTGGAAAGAATGCAGTCGTGGTGGTCATGCTGGACATCCAGAACCTTATTAACCAGATCCCTGATATGATGATCATAAACAATGGTTATGGCTCCCGTCACTTCCCTGTTTTCCCTCCATTCCTCCTTGATGAGTTCTGACCGGATTAAATCGCGAATGGCTTCGGAGCGATTGGTGTATTTATGCTGATTAATGTGACGGTCGAATTTATTGAGCAGGTCTTCCTCCAGAGAAACACCGAAACGGATCAGTTTGGACATATAAATCCTCCAATTAAATGTAGTTGTTCATCATGTTTAATTATACCATTTTGATGATAAATAAATACAGGTAAAATACGATTGATTGTACCGATGGTTCCCAAGTAAATATTTTTCTTTGACATTTATCTGTACTTACTATAATTTTCCCAAAACAATAACTTTTTCAAATGAGGGTGGTGGCCAACTTTTGTTTGTAAAGGGAGACGACAATGAGAAAAATATACACGATTCTGGTGATTTTATCACTCATAGCTTTAGCAGGTTGCAGCAGCGGAGGTGGCGGCGGCAACAGTGGAGGGAACACTAATCCTGCCATATACTCTATATCGGGCACGGTGAAAGCGGGCGGCGTTGCCCTGTCCGGCGTTCAAATAGCTCTGACGGGCGTATCAACGGGTACTGCAACAACTGACGCGGAAGGGAAATTTACTTTTTCAAACCGTGCAAACGGCAACTATACCGCGCAACCTTCTCTTGCCGGTTATACTTTTTCACCATTAAGTAAAGCTGTAACTATTGAAGATGGTAATGAATCCGGCGTTGATTTTACAGCGACAACCAGTTCGGCGACAGCCTACACCATTTCCGGTAAGGTAACCGGGGCGGTCGTGTCGGGCGTAATCATAGCACTTTCAGGTACGGCTTCCGGTTCCACAACAACTGATTCCGGCGGTAATTATAGTTTCAGCGTCACGAAAGACGGGGGATATACACTTACTGCGGCTCTGACGGGTTATACTTTCAGTCCGCCAAGCATCAGTGTGACGATGGAGAGCGCGGATGTCGCAGATCAGAATTTTACGGCAGCGGCTGTCGTTCCAACCTACAGCATTTCCGGAACGGTAAGCGGGTCGGTAAAATACGATGTAACCATTGAGAGTTCAGGAGGGGCTTCAAAATCCACGAAGACAGCCACCACCGGCAAATATACGTTGACAGGACTTGCCAGTGGTATTTACTATATTACACCGTCGAAAACGGGCTATACCTTTTATCCGACATTGAAACAGGCAACAATTGAAAGCGCCGGTGTTACCGGTGTGGATTTTACCTCCTATGCCGGAGATTGGTCAAAGAAGGCCGTTTTCGGAGGGGAAGGCCGATATGGAGCTGTAGGTTTTTCCATCGGAAGTAAAGGCTATATCGGTACGGGATACGACGGTACTTCACTTAAAAATGATTTCTGGGAGTACGATCCATCGGCAAATGCATGGACACAAAAGGCGGATTTTGGAGGGACGGAGCGGGAATCTGCCACAGGCTTCTCCATCGGAACGAAAGGATACATCGGTACGGGATTTGACGGCGGTTCGCGGAAGAAAGATTTCTGGGAGTACGACCCTTCGGTAAATACGTGGGCACAGAAGGCGAATTTCGGAGGGACGGCACGGAAATCTGCGGTTGGCTTCTCCATCGGAACGAAAGGATACATCGGTACGGGATACGACGGCACTGCGCTTAAAAAAGATTTCTGGCAGTACGATCCTTCGACGGATACATGGTCTCAGGTGGCGTCTTTCGGAGGAACGGCGCGGGAGTCGGCTGCGGGTTTTTCCATCGGAACCAAAGGATACGTTGGTACAGGATACGATGCTTTTTCACATAAGAATGATTTCTGGGAGTATAACTCCGCCACAGACAGGTGGAAGGAAAAGACGGCTTTCGGGGGCACGATGCGATATCGTGCCGTTGGCTTCTCCATTGGAACAAAAGGATATATCGGTACGGGACTCGACGAAAATTCACGGACGAAGGATGTCTGGGAGTATGATCCGTCGGATAATACATGGGCCCAGTGTGCCAATTTCGGAGGGACGGCACGGGATGCGGCAGTGGGCTTTTCGATAGATGCGACAGGATACATCGGCACGGGACGCGATGACGAAGAATCGGTATATAACGATTTCTGGAAACTCGTCATGCCGTAAAAAACAGGCACGAAATCGCTGCTGCGACGGTTGCGTTTATGACATCAGCTATTGCCATGAACGCAACCCGGCTTTCTTGGAATGTGATTTTTTTTCATTATTATACTCGATAGATATAAACGTTAATTGATTTCCTGAAAAACACTTGGCATATGAAAATCATTGTTTTTCTATTTTCAGTAGTTTTATTCTGCATCTTTTTTTTAATCAAGCTTACAGCGCCCTCTACCTATCTGGAATTTATCAAAGAAGACTCATTCGTTGAAAACGCGCAGGCATTATTCTTTTTCTTGTCATCAATATTTGCGTTTCTGGCTGCGAGAAGATTCATTAAAAGCAAGCTTGTCCTGCATGGCGTCCTGTATGGTATCCTTGCTGTTGGCCTTTTTTTTATATTTGGGGAAGAGATAAGCTGGGGACAGAGGATATTTAACATTACAACTTTCGATTATTTTGAAACACACAATTACCAGCATGAAACAAACATCCATAATCTGAATACAATCCTGCCTTTTTTAGAATACGGATATATCCTGACAGGTTTTTATGGGGCGTTTGCCTGGTTATTCAAGTTCTTATTGATGCCTCAGGCAAGGACGAAAAGTAATCATCCTGCAAATTTTGTTGCTCCCGACTGGCATGTAAGCCCGTATTTTTTTCTTTGCTTTTTTATTTATACCGCTGTGTATTTTACAAAGCATGAACCCAATGAATTTTTTTGGATGAGAGACCACGAATTTGCCGAATTGCTGCTGGCGATGGGTTTTTTATTTTTTGCGGCAACAAATTATATTAAATCACTTATGTGTTTGTCAAACTTGGAGGGACAAAAAGAGTTACAGGAAAAAAAATACGACAGGTATATGACTTGTTTTACAGGTATCATCATTTTGGCGATGTCGGGCGGCATTTTGTTTACGCATTTAAAGGCAGGAAGCGTCGACAAGAGCGCCCGACAGGTGAAAGCTGAGATGGAATCCCTGAGAGTTGAAACACCGTCGAAAATGATCATGGCTACGAATCTGTTCCATAGCGCCTATGCTTTGTGCTCCCAGGAAAAATGTACAAATCCGCATGCGGCCGTTGAATATCTCAGCGGAGCGCTCAAGCTGAAACCTGATTATGTTGAAGCCCGTTACAACAGGGGAAATGTTTATATCAACACAGGTCAGTATCAAAAGGCCATTGAAGATTTCAGCGAAGTTATACGGCAAAGACCAACTCACATCAGCGCAATTTACAATAGAGGCATAGTCTTTATAAAAATCAGGCAGCATCAGCAGGCCATAGAGGACTTTAATCGTGCCATAATCCTGAAACCGGATTATGCAGATGCCTATAACAACAGGGGAACCGCATATTTATTGCAGGGAAACAAAATTCTCGGATGCCGGGATGCGCAAAAAGCATGCGAGCTGGGAACCTGCAGAACAATAGAAGCGGCAAAAAAACGCGGATATTGTAATGAGATAAATTGAAGATAAACCGATGGATGGTTGTCCCTGAGACCGCAATATGGCGGGGAATGGTTTGTACCCGGATGTTCCATAAGGCCGGACTTTGGAAAACGTCAAAAGACCTCCTTCAATCGTTCATGGTCTGAACATTAAAATAAATCAAGAAGATGTCTTTTTAAACGACCAGCCGATCTTTTACTGCCGGAGTTTGCCATGATAATGATTTATAAGCACTGGCCCATTACCCGTCTCCATCATTTAATATTTCAGTTATCTAAAGGTTGAGATTGATTTTTATTCAGGCTTTCCACATTATTATGTGGTGAATTTAACCACAAATGGGAAAAATGACCATATTTTTTCAGGCAATATTCAAAAAGTTTTTATAAAATACTAATATTATAGGTGGTTATCAAATTCATTTTGTGGTATAATCATTGCAGGTAAATTATTAAAGCTTGTAAAGGGCAAACCACCTGAAAAGGCGGGACGCAAAGTTAACGGCCTAATTCTTGAGAAAGGGAAACGGCGGCAGAACTGCCAGGCAGGATAAATGCTCTCTTAGAAAATGAAGGCAATAATATCTGTCCTTTCACTTCTTCCGCTTCAGGATTTACATATTAAACCGGAAATCATTCATACGCATCTATATTTTTGTATTTGTCGTGGAATAAGCAGTTTATTTCACGGAGTGTCTTGTATTTTTTCAAAGGTACAAGATACGAGTATTTTCTTTATTTAAAGGAGGCAGTATTTTATGAAGAAATGGAACCGGAACATCGGATTCTTGATTATGTTTATGGTTTGCGTTGTCCCGTTAATCGTCATGGCGGGAAACAGCAAAACATGGACTTTTCTGGGAGAGCCCTGGTTTGAAGAACGCTCGGCCACTAAGGCTGTCATATCTCCCGGCGATTACAGCTATGGGAATCCCACCGCGGCGGAACAGGCTCATCTGGAGCGTATCAACCGCGCCCGTCTCAATCCCTTAGATGAAGCCGCCCGTTATCCTGCTGCTCCTCCCAATGGGATTAACGGAAATCTCAATGAAGGTCCTCCCAGTTCGACAATAACGACGACGGCAAAACAACCTCTGACTTTTAATTCTAAGCTTTTAACCGCAGCCAGAGGTCATTCGGCGGATATGATTGCTCGAGATTATTTTGATCATTATTCCCCTGCCCCTGTTACAGATCCTGGAGATCGGATAACTGCTGCCGGTTATAACTGGACCACTTATGCTGAAAATATTGCTCTGAGAGTTGCTGATCCCGGACCTATTGATCAAGTGAGTGCAAGTCTCGGTATGCATGATGGTTTTATCATCGATTGGGTTGTCATTGGTGGAACCCCCACTCCTATTGACGGCAGGGGGCACAGGGTAAATATATTCAGGGAAAACATGAAAGAAATAGGTATAGGTTTATCAACGGGGTCCATGACATATGGGGGGAAGGATTGGCCCTCTGCCTTGACGCTAACCTGCGATTTCGGGGCGCGGTCAGGAAATTCATTTGTTCTGGGAGTCGTCTATAACGACAGCGGCTCGAATGGATATGACGCGGGTGAGGGAATATCCGGCGCGACAATTTCCGTTCTCCGCGACAATGGCGATACCGCTTCAACTACCACAGCTTCCGCGGGAGGCTATGGAATGCCGTTGCCAAATGGCAGCTATGATATAACAGCGAAACTTCCGGATAACAGGGAACTTACGAAAAGTTTCACACTGTCCGGCCAGAACAAAAAAATAGATTTCGAGCAGGATGATTTTTCCGGTTCAACCACAACAACAACCACGACAACTTCGACAACCACGACTTCAAGCTCAACGTCGTCGACTACAAGCTCCTCTACGAGTACCACCTCAATAACAACTACAACCACTCTGGCCGATTCTACTCCTAATTCATTTACCTTTGCCGACCAGACAAATGTTCCTTTGAGCACAACAATCACATCCAACAGTATAACGGTATTGGGGATCAATACACCGGCTGGAATTTCCGTCACAGGCGGCTCATATTCCATCAACGGCGAGCCATTTACAAGTGCGACCGGCACTGTGTACAATGGCAGAACAGTAACGGTTCAAGTGACGTCATCGGGCAGCTATTTCACAAAAACGGACGCGACGGTAACCATCGGCGGCGTATCCGATACCTTCAGCGTGACCACGCTGCCTTCGCCCGATGTAACACCTCCCGATCCGTTTACCTTTACCGATCAGACAGGCGTGGCGCCTAATACTCTGGTCACGTCAAATGCCATAACAGTTTCGGGCATTACTGAAGCAGTGCCCATTTCCATCACAGGCGGTACATATTCCATTGAAGGTGGACCATATACAAACGCGAACGGCACAGTGAATAACGGTGATACCATAACAGTTCAGCAAACTTCTTCGGAAAGTTACTCCACATCAACCAATGCGACGCTGAACATTGGTGGAGTAATAGGCACATTCAGTGTAACGACCAAGGATGAACCTGCCGGTAACGGCAGCTCCGGCGGCGGTGGCGGTGGGGGAGGGGGATGTTTTATCGCCACTGCCGCTTTCGGATCGCCCCTGGCAGGACAGGTTGAGATTCTGCGTCAATTCAGAGACAGATATCTGATGACCAATGCCCCGGGCAGGAAGTTTGTGGACTGGTATTACAAAAACGGACCTGTTGCGGCAAGCTACATGAGTGATAAACCGTGGGTAAAAACGGCGGTCAGGGCAGGCCTCTATCCGTTGATAGGATTTTCCGCGGTGCTGATTTACGGTTACCTGCCGTATATGATGTTTGTTCTTTTCCTTTCTGCGCTTTTTTACCTGCGGTTCAGACCAAAGAAGTCAAACTCCACTTTCAGGTAAAAAAGAGCAAAGCTGAATAAAAATAGCCCCGGAACCGTCAAGGATCCGGGGCTATTTTATTGATAATGGATTTTTATTGACATACCGGGAATTTTTTCATACACTTCACCCCGGAAAAAAAGTATTTATCAGGTAGAATTATCAATTCTCTGTATATTTCCGTAATATGCAATTTTATTTAAGGAACATTTGCCGGTATGATTTCTGCCATGCAATGTAATGGTGTATTATGTTTTCTAAGCTTATCATCCGCATCATATTTGCCCTGACCGGCTGGACGTATAATAACCAGCTGCCGCCGGATATTAAAAAATGCGTTATGATTGCGGCTCCCCATACCAGCAACTGGGATTTTTTTTATACCCGCGCGGCGTTTGTCATGATGGACATTCCCGTCAAGTTTACGATTAAACGCAGTTACATGCGTTTTCCTTACGGTTCTCTTATCCGCACTCTGGGAGGTATCGGCATTGATCGCAGGCCTAAAAATGAGGGCGAAGAACGTCCCAGTATGGTGCAGGTGATGGCTGATTTATTCAATGAGCATGATGAACTCATCATGCTGGTAACGGCCGAGGGGACACGTTCAATGACGAAGCATTGGAAAACGGGATTTTATCATATTGCCGCACAGGCTAATGTTCCCATAGCATTAGGTTATCTGGATTATAAGAAGAAGGAAGCCGGAGTCAATACAGTGATTTATCCCAGCGGTGACATGAAAAAAGACATGCGGCAGATTATGGCTTTTTATAAAAATATTATACCGCATACACCGGAAAATTTCAGCATTGATATGGATTATGATTCCTGATGCCATATCTGAAAAATAGACGGTATCAAAGGTTTTACCCTTTATCTGAAAAGCATTGTGCCGATGACGGCTCAATCATCCGGTATGTGCCGGACAGGTTTTGATTGAACCGGCTATTTTATTCTGCTATAAAAATTCCTTTGAAAATATTTAAAAAATGGTTCTGTCTGCCGGATTGAACCGGTCCAAGAATATTCATAATCGGAGTTTACATAAAAGCCGTGAAAATAAGCTGGTACGAAAATCAGGGACATAAATATTATAAACAGGAAGATTACGAAAAAGCATTGAGTTTTTATTTTTCCGCATTGGAAAAAACGGAAAGGGAATTCGATAAATCCTATATCATGGAATATATAACATCGACGTTGATGAAATTGGCCAAGTACAGAGATGCGCTGTATTACGCCGAAGAAAGTATGCGCCTGTATAAAAAAATGGAAAGTGTCTGTCATCTTCAAAGAAATAGGAACAATATTTACAGGATGCAGGATCTTATCGCGCAGATTAATAAAAAAATGATTTCCGGCGAAGAAGGTCATTAAGCAAAATCTCCGGGTATGGTATTTCTGAAAAATAACAGGGAGTTGATTTTCTGATAACCCGTATGATTCTCTGTCCTTCAATAGTCCAACCGCTTTTCCTCTTGCCTCTGTATAAAATGTAACGAATTTTGGAAATTAAGGGATGTTTACATGGCGTGACAGATTGTAAGGCTGTTTTACGGGAGGCTGCTCCGGTCGATTACCGGCAGGGGAAAAGATAATCATAATCGGAACCGGATATTTACTGTTGAGATAAAGACAATAGGACCGTTTTGTTTCTTCGGGATCGCTGACCGCCGGACTTTCAATCAAAGCATCGGATAAATAGTACTTGACATCTAGACGACCGGTCTATTACTATGACGGTTGAGTCAAATTCAAAGGAGAACGAGAAAGATCATGGATCATTATGAACGATTAAGAGAAATTCTGGACGCACATCCGTCAACGGCGCCGAAATCAAAAGCGATTGACGAGATACTGCGCATATTATTCACGCCGGAGGAAGCGGCTGTCGCCGTCAACATGAGCTTTAAAATCAAAAGCCTTTCCTCTATAGCCGGGGCGGCCGGAATGCCGGAGGATAAAGCAAAACAGAATCTGGAATCCATGGCCGACAAAGGCATCGTTCATTCCAGGAATAAAGACGGCGGGTCATTTTATGCCCTGCTGCCGACAATTCCCGGCGTATTTGAGTTTCCTTTCATGAAGGGTGGTGGAAGTCCCATGCACAAGCGTTTGGGCGAACTGTGGGAGGAATATCACCATGAGGTATTAGGCGTTGCTTTTGCGGGCAATCCGACGCCGCTCATGAGAGTAGTCGCGGTGGAAAAATCCATTGCGGCAAAAGACCGTGTCCATCCCTATGAAGAGGTGAAAAATTTCATCAGTAACGCGAAGTATATTGCACTGACCCAATGCGCATGCAGGGTCAGTGTCGGCAAGTGCGACAAACCCAAGGAGGTGTGCCTGATTTTCGACAGTGCGGCGGAATTCCTTGTGGAAAGGGGTTTTGCCAGAAGCATCAGCAGGGAAGAGGGAATGAAGGTGCTCGATACGGCGGAGAAGGCGGGACTTGTCCATACGAGCAATAACAGCGCCGACCGCGCCAATCTTATCTGCAACTGTTGTCCCTGCTGCTGTACGGTTCTACGGGGAAGAACGCAGTTGAATCATCCTCACGCCTTCGAACCCAGCCGCTTTGAAGCGCGTGTTAAAAACGGCGATTGCACCGGCTGCGGTGTTTGCGCCGATGAGCGCTGTCCGATGAAAGCCATTGAAATGAAGGAGGACATTGCCTTCGTCCATGCGGAAAAATGCATCGGATGCGGCCTTTGTGTGACCGGTTGTCCGGTGGACGCCATTGAACTTGTCGAAAGGAAACAACGGCCCGCTGTTCCGGCAACGATTCAGGAAATGGGCGCTAAAGTCCTGCAGGAAAAAGGAAGACTTGACGCTTTCATGAAGATTATGCAGAGTTGATCTGTTTGTTTGCAGGGAGAATTAAAAATGGCACAAACCAATACCCGTGAGGAAATTATCCGCAAGGGAGCCGAACTGATTCACGCTCAGGGCTTCAATGCCACAGGCCTTCAGCAGATTATCCAGGCCGCGGGCATTCCCAAAGGGTCGTTCTATTTTTATTTCAAAAGCAAGGAGGATTTCGGACTGGCCGTTATTGATTACTTCAATGTCATGATTAATGGAATCTTCACGCATTATCTCAATGACAAAAAAGTACCGCCGCTCAAAAGGCTGGGAAATATGATGGATTTCTTTCAAAACACCTTTCAGAAGAGCGGCAATACAAGGGGCTGTCCCATCGGCAATCTGTCCCTTGAGCTTGCGGATACGAATGAACGGCTGCGTGTTCATCTGGCAGGCGTTGTCGAATCACTCATTAAGAAAATAGAATTATGCCTAAAGGACGCAAAGCATGACAAATCAATTCCGGCGGGGCTGAATACGGCTGATACGGCGCGTTTTATTTTTCAGGGATTTGAAGGGGCTGTCCTGCATATGAAGGTTCTGAAAAGCATCGAACCTTTTCATGCCTTCCGCAGTTTCATGAATGAATATATAAAACAAATCAAAGCGCGGGAAAAGAAATGAAGATACGTCAACGTGTGAAAGGAGCGAATAAGAAATGGAAATAATTGAAGCCATTCAACAACGAAGAAGCATTCGTGCCTTTACGGATAGAACAGTGCCTCCGGAAACAATCATGGAAATTCTGGACATTGCCTGCCGGGCGCCTTCGGCCATGAATACACAGCCCTGGGAATTTGTGGTGGTAACCGGGGAAAAACTTGAAAAACTAAGAAGGGCTGTCGTAGAAAAACTCAAGAGCGGCGCACCCATGAAGCCGGATCACCTGGTAGTCAGCTGGCCCAAGGAAAGTGTTTATACAAAGCGTCAGATAACCCTGGCTAAACAATTATTTCAGGCCATGGATATTCCCCGGGATGATTTTGAAAAAAGAATGTCGTGGCTGGAAAGAGGATTTCGTTTCTTTGACGCTCCTGCGGCCATTATTATCACTACCGATAAAATGTTGGGCGAGGCAGGCCCATTGCTGGATCTGGGAGCGGTTATGCAGAACATCTGCCTTGCCGCTTTGCATTTCGGTCTGGGCACCTGCATTGAGGATCAGGGCGTTCTATATCCTGAAGTGTTCCGCGAACAGACGGGCATCTCTCCGGACAAGCGTCTGATTATTGCCATTGCCATTGGATATCCGGCCCCGGATTTTCCCGCCAATAAAGTACGCTCGGAGAGGGAACCGGCGCAAGCACTTACGACCTGGGTGGAATAATTATCCGTCCGGGCAGGAACCTCTTGACATAAATAACGTCGCTTCATATAATTGCCTTTCGAAAAGTAAGATTCCTTGCTTAAGAAGAACTAATCCGGAATCATTAATGGAGATGAATATTATGAAAGCCTCTCTGCCGCGTAAGCTCATCATCATGATGGTAAGTCTTTATGTTACGCTCAGAATCACCGTTATCGTCCTGTACTGGACGACCATCAAGGGGGGATACCAAAGAAAAGAAGGGGACGGGCTTTTGACCTGGTGGTCGACCGGACTGATTAACGCTGTTCGCATTCAAAAAACGGTTTTCAACCCGCATAATGTTTGTATTGAACCTGGTAACCGCTATATCATCATGTCGAATCACCGCAGCCACTATGATATTCCCCTGACAATTCTCTCGCTTCCGGCCAGTATCCGCATGCTCACCAAAAAGGAGCTGTTCAAAATACCCCTGTGGGGACGAGGGATGGCAGCAGGTGAATTCATTTCCATTGACCGTCACAACATCGATCAGGCCAAAATGGACCTTGAAAAAGCACGCAGGAAAATGGAGGATGGGATCGTGCTGTGGATCGCCCCGGAGGGCACGCGTTCGCGTACCGGCAGAATGGGAACGTTCAAGAAAGGCGGATTCATCCTGGCCATTGAAGCGGGAGCGCAGATTATTCCGCTGGGTATCCGGGGTTCGGAAAAGGTCCTGCCGCCCAAGACATGGAGCTTCTTTTTGAATCAGGAAGTGGATATTCATATCGGAAAACCAATTGACGCTTCGGCTTATACTCTGGAAAACAAGGATAAACTGGTGGAAACGGTAAGGCGCGAAATCACAGCCCTGTGCGGCGAAGCGTGATATATCCGGAATAAAATGGCTGGACTTGACAACTTGCGGCATATTTTGTGGCTTAATATCCGCTGTTGACATACTCAAATATTATTAATATAGTCCCTCGCGTCGGAAGTAAGGCTTTTTCAATCCGGCAAGGGTATCATCGTCAACTTGATGATGAAATATTGGTTTAACAGAATTATTTTAAAGGAAGGAATTATAAAAATGCGCAAACACATTCCAACAACTTTTGTACTGGTTTTATTGATTTTATCTTTTATGGCTTATCCGGTTTTTGCAGCAGGTGCCGCAGTCAAGAAAAAAGGATGCGAAAAAATTTCCCAGACGGAAATTCAGGATATTTTGAAAAGCATAAAAGCCGACAAAGCGAAAATAATCTACGTAAAAGAATCTCCGCTGGCCGGGATATGCGAGCTTGCCGTTGATCCGGGAAGGGGGCCGGCAATTTTATATTTTAATATTGACAAAACCCATCTGTTATTCGGCAATCTTGTGGATATGAAAAATATGACCAATCTTTCGGAAAAATCGGTTATGGACATAAGGGATAAGAAAAAAATTGATATTACCAAAATACCTTTACAACAGGCCCTTGTCCTGGGAGATGCCAAAGCTCAAAAGAAAGTCATCATTTTTACCGATCCGGACTGTCCATACTGTGGTAATCTTCACACGACCATGAAACAGATTGTCGAAAAAAGAAAAGATATTGTGTTTTACATAAAACTGTTCCCCATGGAATTTCACAAAGACGCCTACTGGAAATCCACGACCATCATCTGCGCCAATTCCCTGCAGATGCTTGGGGACGCCTTTGACAAGAAGGAAATTAAAAAGAACGAAGAATGCAAAACAGAAGAAGTGAATGACACTTTAAAACTTGGCAGGTCTCTGGGCATCGATGGAACGCCGGCGATTGTTCTGCCGGACGGCAGACTGCGCATGGGGGCCATGCCGGAGGAAGAGCTGATTAAGTTAATTGACGGCAAGAAATAACCCGTAATCGTTAAGTCCAGAGAAAAACCGGTTTAATCACCATGATTAAACCGGTTTTTTCAATCAATAAAGGCAAAACAGAACATATGTTTTGCGGTCACGTTCTCCTTGACATACCGGATTAAGTTTTTTAAAATTTAACCCGTATAAGACGCTTTTTTATCAAGTTTCGGAATCAATGAACAATCATTAATAAAGTAAATTATTTGCTGTTGGCAGGGAGGATTATAATGAAAGTCGCCATTTTAGCCGTATGTTTCTTTTTTTCCTTTCTCACTTTTGCCGGTGCGGGGGATTTGTACAGCTGTATAGACAACGACGGCAATGAAATCGTCACGAACAATCCAAAAGTAAGGAATGAAAAACTGTGTATTGAAAGACTCCTATGAATAGCCGGATGTTACACCAAAACAGATGAGAAGGGAATACTACAAACAGCAGAAAGCAAAAACGGACCGGGATTCGACAATTGCCGAACAGGAAAAGGCAAGAGCCGATCAGGAAAGGGCGATAGCCGACCAGAGAAGATATGAAGCGGATAGACCGGCATACCGCGACAAAATGTGCGAGGGAAATTGCGATACCAGCCTGAGTTCCTGCAAATCGGATTGTGAATGGAATAAGAAGAAGGCGAACGCTAACTGGTGCGGTAGCAATTGTATCTCCGAACACAGAACATGCCTTGAGAAGTGTGGCAGATAACAGGCCGGATAAGGCACTTTTGCGGCCGTCTCCGCCCAAAAATATATACGTTAATTATTTCATCTGCGGGACAGTGCCTTTAATTTATATTTTCCGGCGGTCTGTTTTCATCATCAATGAAACAGCCGGTTCAATCCTCCGGTATGCTCCGGACAGATTCCGATTAAACCGGCTGTTCATTCATGGCATTTAATTTTCTATCTCAAACCCATTATCTCATAGAGACATTCACCTTTCAGGGGAACGGTTACGCCGTTTTCCACGACGGTGCCTTCATAATCGGCGATGATGCGGAAATAGGTAGGCCGGGAAATGAAAGTACGGAAGAACCACTGCGTAAATGAACTCAGGCCGGAAGCTTCGAGCAGATCGCGGTTTTCCACCACTGCTTTATGACGTAACTTGATATGCGCTTCGATTCCTTTATCGGCATAGTCGATATCCACATAACGGGGATAAAATCGTTGCCGTTCGGGATCGGTGACAAAATCCATCTGCCGGATGGTTGCCCCGTTCACACCGGCAAGCATTTTATCACCCTTGGCCATATAAAAAGGAAGAACGGACGGAACATCCTTGTCGTTATGGGTCACGTTGGCATAGATAAAAGTGTATGGTCCGGCAAAGATTCTGCCCCATATCCAGTAGGGCGTGATTTTATGAATGGCTTTCGTTCCCCAGTTATGGTCGGCGTATCCTTCACCCGTTACATTTCTAGCTACTCCGTCTTTGATAATGGTTCCTTCGATTTTATTCCTGCCCTGATGCACAGCCCAGAAGAAAACTTTCTTCTCGTCGGGAATATCTTCCGATCCCACCGGCATCCAACCCGGTGATAGCGTCGTCAGTTTGAAATCCGCCTTGATGCCTTTCAGATCCCATCCAACGAGAACCGTTTTGTCATCAACGCGCTTGATATAACCGGCTGAAGAGGTTAGTTGAAGATCTTCCCCGGACACCTTCATGTCGCCGTCTTGAAGCACCAGCATGCGATCATCCCTGCTCCAGTCTTTCCCGTAAAGAGAGAAGGTGACCACCGGCTTGCCCATGATATAATTCTGGCCGTGAAAGACGCCAACAAAGGTTTCTCCCGTATCGAGATGCCCGTCAAAATACCACCACTCGAAGTTATCTTTTCCCTTGAGTTCGTGCCTGGCCATTTCGCGGTGCGTGGGCGGATTTGTGCCGCAATCAAGATAAGATACGCTTTTCCCGATAATTTCCTTGGGCTGCACAAGATGCGTACACGCGGAAAAAACAAGGCTCAATCCAATAATAACGGTGAATAATAATAGTCTGCGCTTTTTCATGAAAGTCCTCCTTCCTTTCAGTTTTTCAACTGTTTTTCCTGATTGATGTTTGATGAGATTTGTGGGGTAGTTTAAGAAAAGCATTACGTTATGTCAAGCAAATCCTGACACCGGGCTGTTGATAAACGCTCATACCCTAAAGGGCACTATAGTCTGCGGGGTTGCGCTGCAAACCACACCGCTCAACGTATTTCCATACTTGTGACCTTCAGGTTATACGCCTCGCGGCCCGTCCTTTTGCGCGCCTCGCATCTGAACATTTTTAACAGCCCCTAAACAAGAGGTTGTCAGATTGCGTTGTGGATTTACGGTTCAATTCATGATATAAAATATCATACACGTTGGAGATAACAGCGAACCGTTCAACAATCTTTTCACGACCGGATTAACATGGAGGCAATAGAATGAAAAAAATGATTTTTATATTGTGCTTATTTTTCGCCCTGTCCACTGTGGCAGCGGCGTCGGAATTTTATGATTGCGTGGATAAAGACGGGAACAAATTCATCACCGATAATCCTCCCGAGGACGCGAAATGTAAAGCAAGGGAAGTGGATGATGAAAGTTCAGGTTCCCAGGCTAGTTCCCAGCCAGCCCAACCGTCTCAGGATGGCGGCGCCACTGCGGAGCAGAAAGGCGAGATTGACCGATTGAAAAAAATGCCGCGCCAGAGTTACGAATAAAAGGGACTATCGAACATTATATTAAAGTCAAACCAGCCGGAAGCTTTTGCACCGGCTGGTTTTTGTTTGTGTATGTATTGATGCGAACAACTAAAGCTATTAGTCAAATCCTTCTACATCCAGATAGCATCAAGGCTTGTCGGAGTTCCCTGGAAGGATCTCAATATCGATAAGAAAGAAGGGGAGTTACAATGCGAAATGACTGGCTATGATGTAACTGCTGTTACTGCGTGTGAATGATATTGAGACAAAGGATTTTATAACCGTGCCCTGCATCCGGTTTACCCTGTCAACCGGATGCAGCATGTTAATAACGATTCCTATATTCTGAAATAATTCCACAAAATATAGATTGACATTGATATCCGGGTTCGATATATAACAAACGTTGCATAACAAATGTAACCTATCGAATACAGAGGGATGTTATGGCTCCGAAACACAGTATCACCAGGGAAGAAATCATCGACGCGGCCTTTGCGATTGTCCGGCAGGAAGGGATGTCAGCGCTCACTGCCCGCAATGTCGCACATAAAATGGGGCTTTCCACCCGTCCCGTCTATTCCCATTTTTCCTCCATGGGTGAACTTCAGAAAGAAGCGATGCGCAAGGCGGGAGATCTCTTGCTGTCTTATATGTCCAAGCCTTATACAGACAGCATTTTCCTGAACATGGGCACCGGTGCGACCTATTTTGCCCGCGAAAACAAAACGCTTTACCGGCTCCTGTTCATGGAGAACAACAATTTCAAAGAACTGATAGAAGAATTTCATGTGAATCTCCGCGGCCAGATGAAAAAAGATGAAATGTTTACGAAACTGACAACCAATCAGCGCAATGACCTGCTCAACAAAATGTGGATTTTCACGCACGGCCTGGCGTCTTTCATTTGTGTCGGTCTGATAGACGATGATTCGGATGACGCCATTATCAAAATTCTGGACAGCGTAGGTTCAGCCGTTATTCACGAAGAAGTTAACCCCAAACATAAACAAAAAACCAAGTAAGGAAAAGGAGGACATATGCCTGATTATGATGTAATTGTAATAGGCGCCGGAAACGGCGGGCTGACCGCAGCGGCCACGCTGGCCAAAAACGGCCACAAAACCCTGCTACTGGAGAAGCATAACGTTCCGGGCGGGTGCGCTACAAGCTTTATCCGGGGACGGTTTGAATTCGAGACGGCGCTTCATCAGTTGAGCGGCCTGGGCCGTCCAGATTTTCCGGGGCCATTGAGAGGGGTGCTCGATGAAATAGGCGTTACCGACAAAATTGAATTCATCGAGCAGAAAAATCTTTACCGTGTTTTCATTCCCGGAATAATGGACATCAACCTCAAGGCCGATAGAGAGGCTGTGGAACAGGAGCTGACAGCAAAGTTTCCGGCAGAGAGGGAAGGCATTAAAAAATTCTTCGACTTTTTGTACCGGTTTGCCGAACACGCGCTGGGCATGGCTTTGAGTGGGCCGGATGCCAGACCCGAACAGTTCCCGCTCTTTTTCAAATACGCCCTTAAAAATTCGCAGAGCGTTATCGATGAATATATCAAGGATCGCGCCCTTCAGCAGGCCATATTCATTTACTGGGGTTATGTCGGACTGCCGCCAAGCAGGCTCAGTTTCCTTTCCCTGGGCATGACGCTGTGGATGTATATGGAATTGAAGCCCTGGCATATGAAAGGCGGTTCGCAGGCCATGTCCAATGCGATTTGCGACGCCTTCATCAATTACGGCGGTGAGGTGAGATTCAACTGCGGGGCAAAGAAAATCAAAGTTGAAAACAGCGAAATCAAGTCCGTTATTACTGAGGACGGCGATGAGATAACGGCAAGGTTCGTCGTTTCCAACTTAAGCCCGATTACGACATTGATTGAAATGATCGGCGTGGAAAATTGTCCGGCGGAGGATTTGAAAACCCTCAATGCCCGAACGATAGGCATGTCGGCGTTTACTGTTTACATGGGATTCGACTGCAATCCGGCCGATATCGGCATAACCAAGGCGACCAATTTCATCTGTTCCAGCACGGACGCTGAAGAAGCTTATCTGAAAATGAAAACACTCGACCCGGCGGCTTTCTCCCTGTTGACCTGCTATGACGTTGACGATCCCGACTTCTCTCCGGAAGGCGCCTCTCAGGCATCCCTGGTCACCCTGCAGTATGCACAGCCGTGGCTAAGTATTCATCCGGCAAAATATTACGACACGAAATACCGCTATGCCGAAACCATGATTGACCTTGCCGAAAAAGCTTTCCCGGATATCAGGAAGCATTTAGAAGAGGCCGAACCGGCGACGCCGCTTACGCATATGCGCTACCTCGGGCATCCGGGCGGTTCGATTTACGGTTCGGATCACTTTACCCGGGAGTCAAGCATGTTTGTGAAGAAGAAATCGGGGATTCAGGGTTTGTTTTTCGCGGGCGCGTGGAACGGCTCCGGCGGTTTCCAGCCGACACTAGAATCCGGGGCATCCGCAGCCAGACGCATTTCAAAACTTATTAATGAGCAGTAAGGGGGAGGGCACATGACAAAAGAAGAAATTGCCAGACAAATAGAAGGATATGAAGATATACTCAAAGAAAGCGCCATTCTCGAAAAATACGGTTTCGATTATCAGACAAAAAAGGGCGAGGTCAAAAAAATAGTCGATGCGCTTCATCCGGCAAGGCTCGACCTCACCGTATCGGAAATTAATCCCGAGACGCCCAGCGCGAAATCCATCAAACTGGTCTGTGAAAGCGGCTATCTGCCGCCGTTTCAGGCCGGACAGTACATCAACGTCTTTGTCGAAACCGGCGGTGTCAGGACCAGCAGGCCCTACAGCATAGCCTCATCACCGACACAGACAGGCTATTATGAAATCACAGTCAGAAGGGTGGAAGACGGCTTTATCTCCAACTATCTACTGGATGAATTGAAACCCGGCGATAAACTGAGCTCCTCATCGCCCGCAGGGACTTTCCATTACAATCCGCTGATGCACGGCGATAGCCTGGCTTTTATCGCGGGCGGCAGCGGCATAACCCCGTTCATGAGCATGATAAGGGAAGCCGCCGATAAGAACCTGAAACGCAGGATGCATCTGCTCTATGGTTGCAAGGACGAAAATGACGTCATCTACCGCAGCGAACTGGAAAGAATCACGGCAGCGCACCCTAACATCACCTGGGACCTGGTAATATCCGAACCGTCCCCATCATACAGTGGACTCAAGGGATTCATTAACGACTCGCTGATAAAGGAGAGGCTAGGCAACCTTGAGAAGATGTTTTTCCTGTGCGGGCCGGAAGCCATGTATCAATTCTGCCAGCCTCAGTTGGACAAACTGCCTATACCGGCAAGAAAAATAAAGAAAGAGGTGATGGGGGCGCCGAAAAATATAGCATCCTATCCCGGCTGGCCACAGAAAGTGAAAGCAGGCGATACTTTCAAGGTTGCCATAAAAGGGAAAAAGACGATTAATGCCCTGGCATCGGAGCCACTGATGATTTCACTGGAAAAGTCGGGCATTATCATTCCCGCCCTGTGCCGTTCGGGGGAATGCAGCCTGTGCCGGACGAAACTGCTTGCGGGAAAAGTCTATCAGCCAAACGGAGTCAAGCTGAGGAAGTCCGACCGGACATTCGGGTATATCCATCCCTGCATGGCCTATCCGATAACCGACATAGCAATCATGCTGTAGAGTATTACCCGGACAGGTAAGTATTGTTGTATAAAACATCCATACAGCGGTCTTGATTTTCTGATCAGAAGATAAAAAATCCGGAATAAAGTAAAAAAGAGAAATAGGGCTATGCCCTATTTCTCTCTATGTCCTGAATGATTATCTTCGGATCAGCATGGAATCCGAATCCTGAATTTCCTGTTCAGCTTGTCTTACTTTTTTTGCCGCCGGCTTTTTTTAGCCTGGATATATTACGGGACTGACCGGTTTTCCTCAGGCCGCTGCTTAACTCGGCGAGTTCCTGCTGCTGCCGGTTAATCAGGGATAGGAATTTATCTTCCGCTTTCTTTGAGTTTTTAACCGCATCATGTAATATGAGCATTTCGCGTTTGACGTTTTGAAACAGTTCCTTCATTGCACCAAGTGAATCAATGGCATTTTTTACCGATACGCTGAATTCCCCGGACTTGTTGAACGATGATTCCGCTTCCTTTCCTGTCAGTAGCCAATCCACCGTTTTGCCGGAAGCTTTAGATATTTTAAGAAGCTGATCCCATTCTGGCACACGGCCGTAATTTTGTTTGTTGAAGTAATTGCCAATGGTGGAATGACCAATGCCTGCCATATCGGCAAAAGCATTATTGGACATTCTCAAATCCTCTTTAATCAATTTTCTCAATCTTTCCGTAAATTCACTGTTTTTAGCTGCCATTTTATTATCCTATTATTTAATTGTATTTTTTTCTTGACAAGTCATACATGATTGTGTACAACTACAATATAATGACCATTTTTTCTAAATTAAGGCAGTAATGTTAAGCATTCACCGTGAGAATGCTATACCGGATGAGTACGGTCAGGCATCCACGACTGAAGAGTTAAATTGTCAATAGCTCTCGAATTTTGCGAAACACCAGGATCAGAGACAATTTTAAAAGTTGCTAAAGCTTTTAAAAAAGAGCAGAACGCGCATTAGTAATAATTCTGTGAACTTCCGGGCTGCCTTCCCCAGAATAAATACTTTTTGTAGTTTCAGTATAAACTATTTTTTAATTATTTCAACTTTTTTTTATCATGCAAATTGCATCAAATACAATCTTGCCGAAGGAGACGATAAATGAGTTTTAAATTATCCTCTTTACAAATATAAAGAAACCAGGTATAATACATGTGAAAAAAGATAATATTTTGAATCACGGATTGTGCAAACCTTCTTGGGAGGGTTAAAGCCTGATTTGCTTGAGAAAGCGGATCAGGCTTTTATTATTTATATGTTGCGGAAAAAAGCTTAAAAGAGGCCGGGTGCTGCCTGAATGTTTTTATATTGACGAATTCACGGCAAACCAGGATATAAATTGTTCAATGTGAAGTTCATGACTCTCCGCAGGAGGTTGTTTTTCTCCTGCCGATTTTTTATAATTTATTCCTGAAATTCTTATAATCCCTTTCCAGTTTTTCATCGATGTGATGGGTCTTTTTGAGTTCATCGATGAATTTGCAATAAAGGCTCATTTGTTTGATGGCTGCTGTCGGATTTACTTTAATATTAATTTTTGCCAGTTTACTCAGAATTTCCAGACGGTAATAGCTGCTGAGATTGGGTGTCGCGAGCGCCAGTTCATAATTCGCCACGGCGTCTTTTAATTTGCCGGATTCACTGAGTACATCCGCCTTCAACAGATATAAGAGGCCGTAATGGGGGTATTTGACAATCTGTCTGTCGATACCGGCAATCAGGATTTCGGGTTTTACAGCCTTCTCGTCTTTCCAGGCGTTGACGATGTAGGTTAACTGACCCGGTCCCATATCGGCGGAAAAATCGGTCTGCTCCAGCATTTCCCTAAATTCGCCCCGGTACTGACGTTTCTTGTAATTGTAATACCATTCCGTTTTTTCCTTGAGTTCCGGTGAATCCATGCGGGGATCGGCTTCCCGGAAAAACGTGAGCGTCCTGTCTTTGAGATTGTACCTGTACATTCTGGCAAACGCGCTGTAGCTTGGCGCAAAGGCACAGTAGAAGGCGTCATTTTTCAGATCGAATATCAGCGTGTTGACGGTGAATTCGTTGTTAATCGTGGAGCAGTCGGTCAGATAGACATTTTTGTATTCGTATAAATCGGAGTTTCTCAGGTAATCAACCATGTCGTCTATAGAGTTGATGCCTTTGTCCCTGATGATGCGTTCGGTGGCATAATGCCGCGAGAGGTTCCACTGCGCCTGTCCCAGAAAAACCTCATTATATTTTTTCGAGAGATCGATATCGCCGACAAATTCTGGCTGGAAAAGAATATTGTGAACATATTCGTATTTGCCCTTCATCGGTGTTTCGGTGATATGGTTGTCGTACATCTCGAAAATGGCGCCGTTGGCTTCGTTCGCGCTGCCGATGGTGACCATCCAGCCGGATTCATCGGTTCTGTATTTCCTGATAATATCACCGGCGCTTTTCAGGTCTGCCGCGTTTTCCATAATCTCTCTTGTCTTGTAAATGATGGGAAGACCTTCATTGCCTTCTTTATACATGCCGAACGCGATATTCACGGTCAGGGAAAGTTTGTCTTCGTTGACCGCCTGGATTGCGCCGGGAAAACCGACAAAGGAGAAACTGGTAAAGCTCTTTTTGCCGGCGGGGTTATAATTTACGATAACCGGGAATTTTCCGAGAAGGGGAGGTTCCCAGTCAAAATTGCGTCCGTGAATGACCCGGTCTTCAAGCTTGACGAGGATGGAAGTACAGGAAGAATTATTAATCAGCCCGCCGCCCGCGGCCATAAAGAGCAGGGTGCGAAAATCCACACCACTGCCTTCGGACATGCCTTCTATCTCATCGATATAATACTGCGGGAAACGTTTCTTCATATCGTTGAGCAGGAAATTGATCAGCATGGGAACAAAGGGACGAACGAAAAACGGGTACGACGCGGTTATATCATCTTTGAACGTTTCGATTTCCACGGCCACCTGAGTCAGTTCCTTCTTCATCAGAACGCCGTATTGAAGCCCCATGTCATGGTGAGAGCCTTCAAGCCTGATGACAGGTACGCCGTCGAAATAGCGGACTTCGCCCCGGTCGAAATGTCTGATGCCGTTTTCAACCGTGATTTTATTTTCATACGGGAAAACAGCCTGCGCGCTGTACGCTATATATGGAAGCAAAAAGAGAAGAGCCAAAATTAATGATATTTTCAATCTTGAGTTTTTCATAAATTCCTCCGGGAATTTCTTAAAATCAATCACGTCAATGGAAATTTCATCTCAAATCTTTGCTCAAATCCACCCCAATGGTGGTGCTTTTCAATTCCAGACTGCACAGGGCGGCGGCGGTAACACCGAGATCACCGATGCGGATGGGCTTGTCGCTTACGCCGCTTTTCCCGCCCGGTACGGAAATCGCGGCAACAATGGGCAGTGTGTCCACCGAGCCATGTCCGCCGTTGAACACGCGCCACGGGGGAGCCCACCGGGGCACTTTGACACCGACGTTGGGAATCTGCCCGTTATAAACGGGAATCTGCCAGCCGTTTTTTGCCAGGATGATAAGGTCAGGCCACATCAGGGTCTTTTCCTTGTCCACATCCACATAGTAGGTATGATAAAGTTCTCCAGGCAGGCACACGCCTTCGACGCCTTTTTTCATGTCCTCGCGGTCAATTACCCACCAGGGGCATTCCCTCACATTCGTTTCCGGGTTCAAGGTCGTGTGTTCCAGAAGCAGTTTTTTTGCTTTGGTGATATTCTTCTTGTTTTTCCGCCAGTACATGACGCCGTAACTGCTCACGCTGAAAGCGTACATATCCTTCGCCTCCAGCAGGCCGCCTTTTTTGACCAATCCAGCGTTTTCCAGAAGGCCGACAAAATCCGTGGATGAAAAATCTTCGGTATAATGATGATTCACCGCGGAGTGGTCGCTCAAAAGAATGACCATTGCCTTATCCAAAACACCCTGCGCCTTAAAGCCGTCCATAAGCCTGCCGAACTGAATATCCACGTCGCGGATAACATCGAGGGTTGCCTCCCGGAAAAGTAGTTTATTGCGGCGGCTTACCATCTGATACTCAGGCTTGTTTTCGCATCCTTCAGGCGGCACATAGGGCGGGTCGGCCTTGACGAATTCGTCCGGGTCCCACCCGCAGCCGATGCAATGCCCGGCATCGTCGCACTGGGCAAGGAGAATGTAGGCCATGTCCGGCTTTTCCCGCCGGAATATTTCCAGCGTCGAATCCACAACCCAGCTGTCATGCGGGAAATGATGAGCAAAACGTTCCATCTGAGCCGTCAGCAGGCTTCCCTGTCCCGTATAGAGCCGCGTCATGACATCGCTCGAACTCATTGTTTTACCGAAAAAGCCAAGCCGCCCGGATTCCGGGTCGCAGGCCGCGTCAGTGTCCGTATGCGGGTCTGCGAGGCTCTCCCGCTTAGGCGCGGGCAGGTAGGCCGGATATTTTGGTCCCGTCACCAGAATATCAATGCCGGAGGGTGTATTTTCATTGCCGCGAAACATTTCGCCCACCCATTCCTTGCCGGTGATGAGCAGGGTTTTGGATTCGAGGTGTTTTCGCTTCCAGGCGTGAAAAAGTGTATCCACAGGATTACCTCTGTCATCGCGGGCAAAGGACATATTGGTGTGGGTGATAATCGCCTCGCCATCTTTATCCCATCCGGTGGGCTGTGCCCAAACGCTGACAATGCCGGTCTGCGCGGAAGACGTTCCGGCAAGCGCGTTTAAATGATTCATGTCCGTGGCCGCGGGCAGATAACATTTGGCATTCGGATACCATAACGATTTTTTCAGGAAGGCGTGAATATTGGGCATCAGCCGGTTTCCGTCGCCTCCACCCTTTTGACCTTTGGCGTCAAGCTCGAAGTATTTCGGGTGCAGGGCGTCAATGGCAATGAAGATAAGTTTTTCCGTATTGCCGTCTTTACCGCCGCCGGTCTCGGCGGCCCACAGTCTTTGGACAGGAATCAGTCCGCCATTAATCAACGTTACACCGCCCAGGACTGTTCCGGCCTTTTTTAGAAACGCTCTGCGTCCCAACTGATTGTCCGTGAATTTATTATCTTTGCGTTTGCTTTTTTTCATGATGGCATCCTTTCTTTCCGGGAATGATTTTACAATGCCCTTGGGAGAAGCCGTATTATTCGCAGAGCATTTCAGAGAATCAGAACGAATCGGATATATTAACATCATAACCTTTTCCCTTTCCAAAAATCAAGACAGACTTGAAAAGAGAAGGTGAGTATTTTTCTTCTCGAATTTTCTATTTTCAGTGCAGCAATCTCTTTTTGTGTCCTCCTCTGGCAGAGCGGTCCCTGGGCCTGTAGGAGGGAGTGACGGAGGCGGATAAAAAATTAAGTGTCACACGCATTAAGTGTTCAATCGGTCATAATCAAAAAATGGCTGAATCCTGACTTAACTTGTGGTACAAATATCGCGGTTAGAGCAGTGCGGGTACGAAATTCAACTAAAAAGTAAAGAGAGGTGTTTATGAAGTCAATCATCAGGTTATTGGGCATTGTATGCGGAGTGCTGCTTCTGATTTCAATTGCCGGCGCTGAAGACGGCCGGTGGGAGCTTATCTCGTCAAAAAACGGCATTGATACCTACAAGATGACCCACGCGGGAACCGAAGTATGCACATTCAAAGGCGTAGGTTTTGTTGATGCCAAGATCGAGGTCATCGGCGAGGTATTGCGTGATATTCCAGCCTATCCCGAGTGGATGGCTAAGTTCAAGAAAACAACCATTCTCAAAACCATTGACAAGAACACCTACATTTTTCATGCCGTGCTGAAAACCCCTGTCCCTTATCAAAACAGAGATATTGTCATCGAAAACAATACCAAATACAACTTCAACAACGGCTCGGCTCTCCTTACCTTCTGGTCGGCAAAAAATTTCAAATATCCCGAACAGAGCGGCTGCCTGAGGCTGACCGACCTGGAGGGGGAATACTATTTGGAATATTTCGGCAGAAACAAGACACGGGTGACCTATCAATACAAGTCCCATCCCGGTGGGAATATTCCCGTGAGTCTGGCCAATGAGATTGAAATCAAACACTATCCGGCCATAACGATAGCCGGTCTTCGCAAAATAGTGACAAAGAAAAAGTATATAGAAGCTGGCCTGGCCTCATCCGAGCATGAGATGATTGAACGCATGCTGGACAATAAAAAAGATGTGGCAAACATAATGAAGAACCGGATTGGTGAATACATTATCGACCCGGTTTTGCTGAATATGCTGTTTGAATTGACGATACCCAAAAAAATCGTGGATAACGTGTATACCACCCGTTCCGACTTCGCTAGTATCCGCAAGGGCATGGTCGATTTGTTTGATGTTGTCGGCGACACAAATCTTACAGGACAGATGAAGCAGGAGGTGGATGGTTTAGCTGCCTACCTGGCGGACAAGAAGTTTGACAGCTTCTTTTCCATAAAAAAATTTATGGGAGAAACATGGCTGATTGATGAAATCCTGAAAGATAAAAAACTGGTTTACGGGTTTTTTGAAATGAAAAGCAACCTGGCCAGGGTAATTTTTGAAAAAGCGACGACATCAAGAACGGCAGTGACATCATTTATAAAAGACAAGCGCCTTGCCGAAAACATTCTGATGAATGCTTCCCTGCGGAACAAATTGTGGACAGACAAGGTTTTACGGGACAGACTTGCGAAAGAGCTGGGCACATATAAGAATGCCGGTGACTTCGAGAAGCTTATCGCGGAACGGGTGAAAAGCTATTCATTGTAAAGCTCTGATACACAGCGGCGCTATTGCCGGGCGATAATGACGTTCATTAAGGGTTGAAGTCCGGTATTGACGTCGAGGTTTACAGTTTGATGAAGAAGTCGATTGTTGCATTACTCTTTCTTTAATCTTTGTATTAATAGGACTATCTTTATATTAAAGATTATTAATCTATAATTATATTTATTGCAGCTGGAATTTTATATATATCATATCCTGATACGGGGTATATAAAAAAAGGGGATTGGATATGTTTTTGCGTGCATTATTAGCGTTTCTGATTTTGCCGGGATTGGCGGCAATCATATTTCCGCCTTTTCTGGCGGCATTTGATCCCTGGAGCAGAGGAGTTTTCCTGCCTGGACTCGTCTTGATGTCTTTCGGCGGATTCCTGCTGATGTCGTGTGTGCGGGACTTTTACGTTTCGGGGAAGGGGACTCTGGCGCCTTGGGATCCGCCGAAAAAACTTGTGGTTGTCGGTCTTTACCGCTACCTCAGAAATCCGATGTATGTCAGTGTCGTGACGCTTGTTGCGGGTTGGTCGCTGCTGTATAGCTCGCCGCTTCTCCTGATTTATGCACTGATTCTGGCCATTGGCTTTCACATCCGTGTTTTGAAATATGAGGAGCCGTGGCTTGCATCGCAGTTCGGGAATGATTGGCTCAAATACAGTGCCGCGGTTAGACGCTGGATTCCGGGAATCAGGCCGTGGCAGGGCGGCTTATAGTGCATGCCGGTAAGGTTGATTCGGAAAACCGGGTTGGTTTTATAATTTTATGCAGGATAAACCGGAAAGTATGCAAATGCTAATAAAAAAAGAATATACTTCACTATAATGATGAATACTCTACTCTGGATAATCGCCGTTTTACTGATTGTGGCAGGCTTAGCCGGAACAGTGCTGCCGGCGCTGCCCGGTGTGCCGCTTATTTTTATCGGCATGCTGCTTGGTGCGTGGATAGATGATTTTCAGTCCATTAGCATATTCACGATTGTTGTGATGGCAATTATGACGACTCTTGCCGTGGTCGTTGAATATGTTGCCGCGGTGGTCACGGCAAAACGGGCGGGTGCGAGCAGGCTGGGCATAATTGGCGCAGCCGCCGGTACTCTCGTCGGTTTATTGACCGGCATATGGGGGCTGTTGTTTATGCCGCTTCTGGGCGCTGTGACAGGTGAGTTGATTGCTCATCAAGACGTGTTCCGCGCGGGCAAGGCAGGAGTTGCCGCCTGGTTTGGGCTTATCATTGCCGCGGCGGTTAAGCTGGCGGTGGCTTTTGCGATGATTGGTCTGTTCGTCGCGTCGCTGCTCATTTGAGAAGCATGACGAACCGCTTTTGCAAGGCATGGATTCGAAATTATAATTTAATAGGAACCGCACATCTCCGGAGCGAATCATTTGGGCAGTTAAATGATTGATAACATGATTAAAAATAATCAACAATATGACGGAAAAGATAAATCCATTGTTATCGGCTTGCTTGTCGTTATCATATATCTGTTGCTGTATTTTTCGCATTTTCCTTTTTTATCGGCGGATGCCGACCTGAGCATGGCCAGCGGCAGAGGCGCCTGGGCGGATGAGGGATGTTATACCTGCCAGATCAGAAACTATATCAATCATAACAGAACCGATATGCTCAGGTTCGATACCATTTTAAAAGCTCCCGTGTTTTCTTTTTTTCTCATGCTTCCGTTCAGGATGTTCGGAACCAGTTTGGAAACAGCGCGGATCGCCGTATTATCATTTGTGATGCTGATGATCTTACTTTTTGCGATCAGGAAAAACCACAGACTTGCGGGTATCATCCTGGCACTGACCACGCTGGGGCTGGCTCCGGTATATCATCATACGCATCTATCCCTTGCCGACATGATTTCCATAGCCCTGATACTGATTGGGGGACTATCGTTTTCGCTTTTCATTGAAAAAAAGGGGATTTCATTCCTTTTATATTCATATGTGTTTTTATCCGGGGCGGCTCTTTTCAAAATTCAGTTTTTGTATGTTTTATTCATTCCATTGCTGAGTATAGCGATCTATTTATTAATCACTAAAAAAAGTGTTTTCTCCAGAGAGCTGTTAGTCTCGCTTGCGTGTCCGGCGGCAATATTTCTACTACTTTATGCGTTCTTGTATTTACCATTAAAATATGAATGGTCGGTTACAATGCTTCAACAGGCGGGGATTTCCACAGGACGGCCTTTTTCATATTTATATATTAAAAACAATCTTACAAATTACTTTTTAACGAAGAACAGTCTTCCTTTTACAATTTCTTTCCTGATGGCTTTTGTTCTGGCTGTATACAACCTTGTCAAATTAAAATTTAAGCCGCATACGGCGGGCGTCGTTTTATTTGCCGCGGCATGGTTCATCATGGAACTTCACAAACTGATGATGAATTATCTTCCCATCCGGTACATGCTAGGCATTTATTTTTCCATGGGTCTGCTGACATCGGTTGTCTTTGCCCATTATCTGGCCGCGAAAAAAAATAAAATGATCAAGGCGGTTGTCGTGATGTGCATTTTATCGCTGCTGTCGGGAAATCTGATGAAATACGTCAACGCCATCGATAACCGCCAGTTCACCATTTTAAATATGAATGAATATCTGGCAGAGCATGCCGAAAAGGACGATGTGGTCATCGGTCCGTGGGCGCCCGCGCTGACCTGGAAATCAAAAAATGTTTCTTTCCCCGTCGAGAGTGATTTCAGCTTCAGAAAGAATGAGGATATTTTAAAGACCTATAAACCGCAAATCATCATCAGCGAGCCGGATGAGGCGGACTCAAATCAAGCCTATAAAAAGAGGGGTATCGATTTAAATGCAATATCCGATTCATCGGGTCAATTCAGGATTGCCTTATGGAATTTAAAAATATACTGGCTCAGGGAAGATCGATTGTATGAGTAGCTGTTACATGTGCATTACCGGAAAATATTCAATCATTTCAGTTTTTTTATTTCGGTACTGAATTGCAGAAATACGATTTTACAACTTGACACAGGACAGTGTTTCCTGTACTTCCTGAAAAAGTGAGGATATCCTCATATATTCCCTAAGCGAATGTTTCACGAAGGAGAAAAAATGGCGAAACAGGAATCCCTGCATGAAATTCCACGTCGTTTCCCCGTTGTTATTGAAGATAATATCCTTTACTGGATGCGCAATTCCCATGATTCTGAGATCAGGGGTGTTATTTCCCTTGATGGAAGAGTGGACAAAGACAGGCTCTTTCGGGCGGCGAGACTTTGCATGGATGCTGAACCGATTCTCGGGTGCCGTTTTAAAAAGCGGTTTTTCAGATCCTACTGGGAAAGAATGGAAGATCTTGACAAGACAGTGTCCTGTGAACTTGTGGAAACTTCAGATTACGATGACGATATAGGTTCTTTTCTTACGGGCCTGCCGCCGCTTGATATTTTTACCGGCCCGCAGGCAAGAGTCTGGGTGCTTCGCTCAAAATATGACAGAATTGTGTTCAAGTTTCAGCATGTCACCGGTGATGGCGCCGCGAGTGCGGATTACGCCCGCCTGTTGTCGGATGTTTACACAAAACTTGGTGAAAATCCTGATTACAGACCGGTACCCAATATAGAGGGTACGCGAAGCCTGAATCAGGTGGGGGATAATTTCAGTTTTAGAGATAAGTGCGGTATTGTGTCGCGCGGCATGAAAGACATTGCCGGTTTTATGACTCCTTTAAAATACATTTTTTACTCCTTCGGCACATCTGAACGGTCGGGACTTACGATGGTCATCAGCACACTGGAGCCGGAGCGTTTCCGGGAGATAAAAAATTACGGCAAGGCCAGAAATGCAACCGTGAATGATATGATTCTGGCGATTTTCTTAAGGTCGTTTTATAATACAACAAACACGCATCCGGAATCCCTCATCCGGGTTGTGGCTACGGTTGATTTGCGGCGTTATACCAAAATACGCAAAGCGGGGGCTTTGTGCAATCTTTCGGGTTTTCTTTATCTGGGCATAGGGAAAAAAATTGACGAGCCATTTGAGCAAACACTTACCAAAGTCAGAAACTTCATGCACTCCTATAAGGGAGACTATATCGGTATGGGAAATTTCTTCATTACCATTCCTTTTTTTAAATTGCTTCCATTTCCTGTGTCGTTGTGGCTGCATGACAGGATGGGCAATATGCAGAAGAAGCAGACCCGCACGGCGGGAAAGGTGGCGCCTCTGTATACGAACGTGGGAAATATCAATAGTAACGGAATTTCATTCGGAAACCTGAAAATTACCGATGTGTTTATAACCACAACTGTGCCGTATCCTCCTGTTCTGGCTCTGTGCCTGACCACGTTCAGGGAAAAAATGACCATGAGTATAGGTTTTTGCGAAACCTGCGTAACTAAAAAAGATGTCCGTAATTTAGTGGATAATATTCAGAAGCAGGTGGACGATGTGATCAAATCGTCTGGGAGTTTACAGGATGCGCAGGGGGATTAATCATACATAATTTATTGATATTAAAAGTATTATTTAATATATTACTTGCATAAAAATATTTGTCCTGATTGCCGCTATTTTGTAAATTTATTAGCCTTTGCATAAACGATTTCTTGACATTGACAGCGGGCAGCAGTACATTATCTATGAAGAGCGCTGCAATGCCCGGACGATATTAGTGAAAGATAAACCTTTTCACTAGAGGGAAGAACAAAAACCATCTTTGGGTGTTGAGTGGTAACATTAACCGTTCTTTGAACGGTTATAAATGAGCTGACCACAGCTTATGGAATGTAGCATTGCAGCTCTCTTCTTTTTTAATGCCAGTCGATTATCTATTCCTTTTAGAATCCGAACGCCACATCTTAAGAATGTTCATTATCAATATTTAAAGTGGACTAAATGCCGCGACTTGTTATAATATAACTACAATATGCCGCAGGGTATATTTTTCGCACCAAGCCAATCAGTTTAAAAGCTTTCTTTTATGTGTTAAGTCTGTTTTGGCGGATTTGATAAAAAATTATCATGGGAAATTCAGGGAACACTTAAAGATCAATGGAGGAAATATGAGAAAATCGAAACCGGTAATTGCATCGGAGAGAAGTTACGCCATCGAAAAGGAAAAATTCGTTCCGGTATCTGAATATTATGGGGAAGATACCTTCAATTATAAAGCGATGAAGGGAAGGTTGCCAAAAAGCACATTTAAAAAACTGATGGAAGCAATTAATGAAGACAAGATAATAGATACTGCGACAGCCGATATTATAGCCAATGCGATGAAGGAATGGGCGATTGAAAAGGGCGCAACCCATTTTGCCCACTGGTTTCAGCCGATGACCGGAATCACAGCCGAAAAACACGATGCCTTTGCCGACCCGGTAGGTGTTGGTAAGGTTATGGAAAAATTTTCGGGAAAACAACTCGTTCAGGGCGAGCCGGATGCATCGAGTTTCCCCTCGGGCGGAATCAGGGCGACATTTGAAGCCAGAGGCTATACGGCCTGGGACATGTCTTCTCCGGCCTTTATAAAGAGAAACGGCATTTCCACGACCCTTTGCATTCCCACCGCGTTTATTTCTTATACCGGCGAAGCACTTGACAAGAAAACGCCGCTCTTGCGGTCGAGCCGCGCAATAAATAAAAGCGCCGTGAACATGCTCAAACTTCTGGGTGCGAAAAATGTCAAAAAAGTTTATTCCAATCTGGGACCGGAACAGGAATATTTCCTGATCGATATGGATTACTTTTTCAAACGGCAGGATCTGGTACTGGGTGGTAGAACGGTTGTCGGCGCTCCCCCGGCAAAAGGTCAGGAATTGGAAGATCAGTATTTCGGCAGCATCAAGGAAAGAATATCTTCCTATATGCATGATGTTGAGGAAGAACTCTTCAAACTCGG
>CAYMWM010000001.1:0-75522 GCA_964394185.1 uncultured Smithella sp. | reverse complement strand
ACAGGAAAGGAGTCATCATTATGTCACAAACCACAACTCTATCAGAAGTAATGGCAAGAGCGGAGAATATGTCGAGAGATTACACGGACGCAAACATTAAAACAGGGGAAATATCGTTTGATAGTCTGGATACCGTAAGATTCGGAAGCGAACCCCATCTATTGAAACCCATTGCTCAACAGTCCATAGCGAACAGGCTGGGAATACCCATTCAATACCTGAGAAAGTGCCCGGAGGATATTCAGGCACTCAATCTCAATCACTGGATAAAGTGCGAGAAGAACGACGAGCTGTTCTTCAGGTTTGACGGAGATAAGGTAAGAGCGATATTTACGCCAAGGTATATTCCGACTGATAACTTGGAAGTCCTGCGAAAGATTGAGGCTCTGGGTTATCACGGGGATACAAGGATTCAGTGCAACCTTGATGATGAGTTCATGTCACTGAGTATTCCTGATGGAAGACAGACTTTCAATGTTTATAAGGAGAGGATCACACCGGGAATATCTGTCAGCAATTCGGAAGTCGGACTTGCTTCTTTGTCCATAGCAGCTTTCCTTTTGAGACTGGTCTGTACGAACGGTATGATTTCCAAGACAGAAGTTTCGGCGTCATACAGACACATATCCGCCAAGATACTTTCAACACTCCCAGGAGTCTTGAATAATATTTCCGGCGAACTGGTCGGACAGAAGGAACAGATTAAACTTTCCCTTGAGAGCAGAGTTGAAAATCCGGAAAGCACCATCGAAAGATTTAACAGTCAGTTTATGTTAAACAAAGCGGAAAAAGAGGCGGTTAACTGGGCGGTACCGATGGAATACGGTTTCACGATGTTCAATATCGTCAATATCTATACCAAAGCTGCTCAGTATAAACAGTTACCAGCGGAGAGCAGTTTCAGGCTGGAGAAAGTAGGCGGAACGATTTTGGGTATGGTAAAACACGTAATAAATTGATAAGAATACGGGTAGTCAGCATGGGGATCGAAAGATATCTGTGCTGACTTTTTTGTGGGGAAAACCAATTTAATATTTTAACTAAGTATGAAACGATTAAAAGCTCAAAAGCTTTTTAATAGGATTACAAAGGCATTCTGGAATGTCTTCTTCGCCAGCATTTATAAATTTTGCTAATGCATTATCAATTTTTTCACTCTCATTTTTGGGAAGTCCAAGTTCATCTTCAAAACATGAATGTAACCAAAACAAGCAATCGCTATCGCAAATATCTTGAATGTCTTTATTCCATTTTTCATGTTTTTGATTATTTTTTATTTCTTTCTCCCGCCTTTCCTCTGTCCATCCATCTTCAATCTTTTTTACATCATGATCAACCAGAACAACGTAAGGAATTTTGAATGCTTTTAGTACACGAATAAACAATACCGTTTGAGTTTTCCCACCACATTCTATTACTGATATCCCAAGATTGTTTAGATCCATCTTTAAGGCTTTAAATATTAAAGGGAGTGCTATCTTTTCTGTATTACCTTCAACGAGAAAAACCTTTTTGGCAAAAAACAATTCATTTCTTTGAGCATCAAACTCTGTCATAAGACGAAGGACTTTTCTTTCATTTTCGGCAAGATCAGACATTGCTGCTTGAACTGATTTTGTTCCGTTCTCTGGTGTTCGTCTAATTATTACAACTGATTCTGGTTTATGAATAGACACAAATATCGGAGAATGTGTTGTAAGAAAAACCTGATTGCCAGATTCAGTAAGGCGTTGAAGTACTGTTTCAAAATATCTTGCCTTCTGAGGATGTAAAAAGACTTCAGGTTCTTCTATTGCAAATACAGCACCTTCTTTTTTCATTTCTTCATACGTACGAAAAATTCCGACAACTATTGCACTCTGCAAACCAGCACCAACTTCAGAAGCGGAACTTGTTATTCCCATTTGATCTACATACAGTTGAAGACTTTTATATGCATGAGAAGGGTCATGACTTTCAAAATGAAGAGATACAGAATTTTCCTCAGGCTGCAATCCCATCTGATCAATTACATTATTAATAAGTTTATCTTCGATTTCTTTAAATGAACTTGTTTTTAGTATTTCATTAGCTTTATTAATAGCTGATTCAAATGCTTCTTTTCTAGTCATTTCAACAATAGAACCATCTACAAGTTTTATCTTTATTTTTGATCTATCATTCAAAAATTCTGTATTTACCTCATTAAATAATTTTCTTAAAACCGACCAACGACTGCTCGGGTTCTGTCGATCATATTCGCGTAATACATCAACATAAATAAAAGGAATTTGATCTCGAATATCACCGGAAACCCTAAGATCAGGCCAATGACCTTCAGGTTTTTGACCTTTTTTTAATTGTTCCGGTGGATAGTTTACTGTATTTCCTTTACTGTCTATACAGAGATAAGAAACTTTTAGAGATCCAGCAGGCTTTTTCCCAACCCTTTTTTTATAGGCTTTACATCTAAGCTCAAAGCCAGCAATTTTTACCGAAAATCCATTGGGGTGTTCTTCAATTTCGTTATCAAAATATATTTGAATGACTATATCTTTTGAAGTGTCCTTGTTATGAAAATCTTCCTCTGAAAAATTTCTCTCACTTGGCCATATATCACTTAATACAAGATTCATTGCTTTAAGAATATTAGATTTACCAGCATTATTTTCCCCTATTAATACGCAATATGAACTTGGTTCAAAGGTCAGCTCTTTGATCGAACGATAGTGTTGAATATGTACTTTCGATATTCTCATGTTTAAGTGATGATCTTAATTATTATTTCAACAATGTATATATAATCTGTAGACGTATCCATGTCTTTTTTTCATTTATGTTGACTCTAACAATGTACATTTAAAGACTTTTATCTAATCTGCCTTTATATCATCTTCCATGCCCAGTTCTCGTAATGCTGTTTTCATTTCCTCTATTTTTTGCTTTGAAATACCTTCAGCTTGATCGATTTCAATATTGAGGATAATTTTTAATTCTGCACTGGTTACGTACTTTGATAGAACTTTTGTATAAAAATTCATCCATTTCTGCGGTTGGATTTCTCCAGACCATTTTATTTTTTTGGCTTCATCAGTTTTTTTAGATGGTTTTGGCGGTTCTTTTTCTTTTGATATAGTTATTTCAGCATAGGCATTCAACTTTTCTACTGATGCGGTAATTTTAAACGTACCTTCTTCTTTATCAGCCTTAAAAACACCTTTTTTATCAACATTACCACCCTGCGCTTCCCAAATTATACTCTTAATTTCGATTGAGTTGTCATGTTGATCAAATCCTTTTGCTAAAAACCCCTGACTCTTTCCAGGTTGAATAATTGTAGATGCGGGAAATACTTCTATGCGGGCGAGCCTTGGCGGTTCAATTCTTATCTTTGCCTCATCTCCCGTTATTATGAACATATCATCCGATATTTCGATATCAGATGAGTTTATACTTTCATTAAAATGGAATGGTTTATATTTACCGCCGGACGTTTTCCCGACATAAGCAATCATGCCGTTTGACACCCCGCGGGCAATAGTATCTTTTATAGAATCAGGATCAAGAAGGCGGGGAAATTGCGGAGAAGCAAAAAAAGTATTTCTTACAATCTTTGTGCTCCACTCTTTAAAAGCTGGTGGCCAGTTGCGGACAAGGAAGTTCGGGCTAATATCTTTTTCTACGTGTCCGTCTTGCCGCAAGCGATTGAATATATGTGTCATTATAGAGTCAGCTGCGCTTGAATGAGACAAACCTAAATCAATCTCAAGCCAGTTATTGTTTTTCCCAAGAATCATAATCTTGTTGTAAGTTCTCCAGATTGATTCTTTAAGGTCACGTTCAGATTTTTTAATATTTGTTGCTATCTGGCTTTTTTGTGAATCGTCCAGTTTGAGGTCATGCACTTCATCCTGTATGTCCTCCCATGCAAGGAGTTTGCGTGCTTCTTCATAAATCGTGTCAGATTTTTCAGGCACACACCAAATAAGTGCGCTCTTAAAAGTACGTGCAGAGTTGCCGCACTCTTTTGTCATCTGATCAATGGTCTGGTTTGTTTTTTTTGTATCCATAACTTGATCAGGCGATAGAATGACAACAGACAACGCTGGCCGGTCCGGAATTTGATTACTTTTTCCCGGAAAATAAAACCTTTCAGAGCCGGTACCCGCGGAAAAAATCGTTTTTATGTTTTCTTTTACAGTCTTTTCAATTAGTTCTTGCTTGATATTGGATCTGCGGTCTGCCAACAGTTTATTCAAATTAGGAAGGAGACTGAAACGGTATTTATTCTTTTCCACAGAAAGAAAATAGCAAGATTCCGTTAATGACTCTAAAACAGTTTCCACATTGCCGATATCAATATCTGGATCGGCAACCGCAAGCCTTACCTCTGGTAATGTTGCTTCTGTTTTGGTCTGTCCTCCATTTGACTCAAAAAAAATCGCTGTTGCTGACTTTTGGTGAAGCCTGCTTTTTTTAATTGCATCAACTGCTTCCTTATCCAACCGAACAGCAAAAGCATCTTTCTTACCGGTAATATCTGTTGTTACTGCACCTTCTAAACGACTCTCACCAAGTTGTTCAAACATAGCTGCCCGAAACATAGGATCATCAAGCGGTGCTGTTCCAAGTGTGATAAGAGGATCTTTATACGCGCCCTTAAATCCATCCTGATATGCTTTAGACACCCATAGAGCAAGCAGTCTAAGAATGCCTCTTGTTTGCTGAAATCTTGGAAGCGCCTGCCATTTACGTTGAAATACAGAAAGGACTGAAGGATGAAACGGATACGTTGAAGAAAATATTTCTCTCGCGTTGTCCACAGGGAACCAGCTTGGAATTTGCTGACGATGCTCAATAATCCAGTCCGCATATTCGGATGTCGTGCTTTTTGCATCATTAGGCAAGCCACCCCATTCAAAAAGCCTTCTTCTTATAATCTCCGAGGTTTCCTCTTCAGCGGACATGATTACAGCTTTTCCGACACGATCCAATAATTTTTTAAATCTAGTGTATTCCGACAGATCATCCGCCGTCATTTCAAGTTCGGATGCAGGTATGGACACTGACAAGACAACATTATCATGCGCCCGCACTTCTTCTGATAGGTTTTGGATAAAATTATAAAGCTGCGTGGCAAGACCACTCTTGCGATTACGACTTATGTAATTCATAAGTTCATCAACAAGTATTAAGGCAGGTTCTTTCTCCGGAAGAAATTTTCTGATTATTTCTGTTGATGGAGCAGTAATTTGTTTTTCATGCTCTTCAATAAATTTGAAAGCCTTTTCTCCTCCAAGCTGAAAGGCAATTTCGCCCCAAGGTGTTTTTCTCAAAGGTGTCCCATCATTTCCGCCTCTTCCCGTAATTGAATCAAACTCAGTTCCCACAAAAACAGCCGTCTTGGCCTTTGGTACTTTACCCACATTTGCTTTAGTAACAACGGATTGAACGCCTTTCCAGCTACCCGCAGCGCTGCCGCCTTTGGCAAGATGATAAAGGAGCGTCAAAGCATGAGTTTTGCCACCACCAAACTGAGTGGTCATATTAAATACGGATGAAGTCTCAACTTTAATACCGGATAAACGTCTCACAACTTCAGCAGCAAGATCTGTAAGGTTTTTTGTAAAAAATGTTCGTTCAAAAAAATTTTCGGGGTTTTGATAGACAGCTGGTGCTTTGCCATCCCGCACATGATCAAGGTGAACAGCAAATTCTGACGCATCAAGAGGACGGCCATCTCTTAAATCTTCCCGTGGTGTTATTACTTTATACCAAGGCTTCAGCGCCATATTTTACTCTCCTTTGTTAGATATAATAGAAATTAAAAGCCTAAACCTTTCTTCCGCGCCAATACACCATCAACCCATCGTTTTTCATCACTGCTTGAAGGATAAAGAGCTGATAATGCCTGTGCCAATCTCCAAAATCTCTGGTCACGTCCTACACCTTCTTCAACAAGAAAACGCTTTAATGCTTCGCCTCTGTTTGCAGCAAAAAGAATCATTGATTGGTGAATCCTGTCGAGCCTAGTATTACCAAGATGTGGCACTTTCTTCTGCCCCCATAAACCTTCCTGCTCAGCCTTTTCAACTTCTTCCATGAAACCAAGTTCCATTTGTGATGATTTTTTCTTGCGGCTTGTTACGGGTGATTCAGATTCATCTTTGCCAAATAAGGCTTTGGTTCTTTCAGAGACAGGAAGAAGCCGTGCCTTATCGCCTTTTACTTCAACAAGGTTATGTAGGTGTTCAAGATTGGCACCTAATCCCTGTGCAATTTTTCGTGCGGCATCATATTCAAGTGTATAACCAGATAGTTTTACTTTAGGGGTTTTTTCTTCATCGTCTTCATCTTCTTCTTCGTTAGAATCAGATGTATCAACATTTGAAGCCCCCGTCGATAATGTCCAGAGCCACATAGCTGTTAATCGTGCGTCTTCTTCAAATCCGGAGGTATCTGCACCTTCAAAAATCATATTCAAGGCTTCTTTGGCAACAACAGCCCATACTTGTTCAAGATATTCTTTAAGTGTAACTTTTTCACCGCTTGCTTTCTCAACACTAGAATACCGAGAGAAGATTTCCAATGCTGGGCCTAGGCAGGCAAATATTGCATCAGCACCGACGATACCTTCTTTAGTTAATCTAAACATCCACTCATGGATTTTTTTTGGTAGTTCCGATAAAACATCGCGCCAATCACCAACATGATCCATACGAACTGAACCATCAGCATTTTCACGAGGTCGACAAACTAAATGAACAGAGGATGAAAGAGACGCTTGACCAATTGATGTCATTCTCGCTTCTCGTTCAGTATCAATAGGCCAAGAATTCGTTACAATCCAACCAGCGTGAAGAAGTGCGTTAACTATTGCTTCCCAACCTGATGTTGATTTATGAGCGAATACAATAACTGCAATTCCTGATGGATGTAATACATCTCTCATTGCTATGAAAGCATTTTTCATCCCTTCTTCATAATAATTGTCATCTTTAGGTGTTAAACCATCTTTCTCAGAAAAAGTGCTCTTAATAATTTCTTTTTCTTTAAGACTTAAAGTATCGAATTCAACTTTGAAGTTAATGTGTTTAAATGCTCTCTTGAGCCATACTGAAAATAAATCGCCTAAATCACTATACCATATAGCATCGTAATAGGGTGGGTCAGTAATTATTGCTTGGGCTGAGTCACTTGGTAAGCTTGCTAGACGTGCATCTGCTTGGACTACTATTCCTTTTATTAATTTTGAGTCAATCAAATGTTTTATTACTCGACTAACCCAGCTAACCATGCTATTCCAAGAGCCTGGCCCTTCACCATAAAGAACAGATTCTGTAAAATCCCACATCATTGGCAGTTTCTTTTCACCACCAAGAGTTGCTGCTATGAACTCTCCACCTGGAACCCATCTACATAATGAAGTACTGTAATCAACTAACTTATTAATCGTTATAATAAGCAAATAAATTACCGTCACAGGTATATCTTTGTCATCTTTAAGTATTTCAAATAATTCATCTTGATACGTCTTTAATTGAATGATCTGTCGAGACAAAAATATTTGATCCCATGTTTCCATCCCGTACAAACCGATATTCATTTTTGATTTGCCCCATATTTTATCTTGGGGATATTGCAAATTTTTACCTTTTGATATTTCTGATAATCGTGTTCTCTCTTGTTTAGCGTCTCTTATCGAATTTAAATCTACTTTTGTGGGTAGTCTGTAATCTTTATGCCCACTTTTGTTTAACAGACCAACAGCAATCAACATACTTTGATCAGTCCCGCCGTTGTTTTTATTAAGTTGTGAACGTACGGAAGTAACGGGCGTTGTATATCCGCATTCACAAGTTACTGAACCGCCCTGTACAATCTTTTTGATTCGTTTATCATTTACGTTACATAAAATAATTTCCGGGATTTTACTTGCCTTAGGATATGTAATAGCAATAGAAGTACTTCTGCCTGTTTTTTTTGATAAAGTTGAATTTCCAATCAATGGAATTATTCTACCACAAGATGGTCCCTCACATTTTATGGTTCTTGCCCAAAAATATGCAAATGGTTCTTCGTCATTTTTAGCACAACGGAAAAAAGGTTTAAGTTTTTTACGTACCCTTTCATTAAGTGTATTTGCCCAGAACAAATATTCATCCTGTAATTTTGATGAACTACCAGCAATCAATTCAAGCATCGTTTTATTTATAAAAAATGGCACTTCATTAAGATCAGATGCAAAAGCATCTGCACCTATACGTAAAGTTTCAAGAGGAATAGCTCCACCACCAGCAAAAGGATCAACAACTAGAGGGCGTGTTCCAGCGCGACCACCTAATAATTGATGAGCAACTTGTGTCAAAGCTCTGCTTGTCTTTAGATATTCTTCCGTCGTTGAATTATCCCAGTTCGCAAAGTCTGCAATGAAGTCAAGAAGTGTATCCCTTAAAAAAAGATTATCATTTAATAGAGTTGATTTTTTTTGAATCTGAATAAACCTATAAATACTCTCTTTACTAGTTAGTAATTGTGAATGTTTTTCTGCCCATTCAGACATTAGTTTCCTTGCTTCTTTTCGGAATGTGTCTGGGCACAAGGCATCAGCAGGATCAGGCCATAGTGATGCACAGATTACAGCTCTACAGGCAGCTAAAGGTCTCCTTGCCCACCATATATGTAGTGTTGAAATATGCCCATGTCTTATGCTTTTCTCACGTCTTGCATGTTCAGAAATTCGTTTTATCGGTAAATCAACCTCTATAAGCCTTTTGGGATATTCCATTTATGTTTCACCAGTATTTTTTAAAATGATTTCTGCCTTCACCTGATAATGTTCCACCTTCACTATCGGTATCCAGTTTAATCGTGCCGGATCTTGAATAGTATGTATTTCTGGTTCTTTTGCACAGTTATAAACCACATATAACCAGTAATCTGTTTTCAGTCTTTCAGCGGTCTTGTATTCATTGGCTGTCAAGGCAACTTCACCTATCTGTGAACGTCCTTTTACTTCAATAAAACGAACTTCTATCGCTGTTTGCGGATCTTCAGGATGTGGTTTGCGCGAGATAAGGTCAAAGCCCCTGTTTTCACTTTCAACACTTGTCACATTCCAGCCACGCGCTTCTTCAAATTCAATAGCTTTTTGAATAGCGACTTTTTCGACTTCATCATCACGCACCATAGCTGCAATTTCTGGAGATTTACGTTCCGGATGAGGCAACACCCATGCGCAGCCGTGATGATGAATATCTGTAATGGTGCAATTCCGTTCCTGCTGAAGTTCTTCTCTCCTGTGTTCAAGACGTCCGTTTAGCTCAAAAATGCGGTCTTCGGTTATTTTGATATTTGCAGCAAGAGGCTGGCTCGTATCACCATTCTGCTGAGCTTCAAGTAGTTCAGCCATGCGAAGATTCTGACGATTTATAAGTTCATTAAGACTTATTTCCATGTGGAGTGATATTATTTCAGTTTCTTTTTCACGCTGTATGCGTACTTCCTCAAGAAGCGGATTTAATGCTTTTTGAATAAGTGTGTGTTCAACAACATCTCGCTGAGGTAGTCCGCTACTATCGGGAATTTTATTTGTTCCGGTTGCCAAAGACAAATCAAGAAAGATCGTAGGCTGGCGAATGCTCATTACTCCGTTCATATCTGTCTGTACGACAAAGAGCTTTTCATGCAGCACGTTTCCTCTGCCATCACAAATAGACGCAGAAAACACTTCCAACCTATACGGTTCCTTCTGATGGAGATCATAAAATATTGCACCTTGTTTTAAATCATGTTGCACCCGTTCAGAAATATCCTCACGCACACACTCAAAAAGAGGGTGTCCCGGAGTAACCCATTCAAATGTCGGGTCAACAGTCAGCAAATTCTTATCAAAAACTATTTGCTTATATTCCCTGCCGAGTTTTCCAAAACGCGGTTCAAGTTGCTCGCCAATCTGCCAAAGATTGCGCGGAATACGTCCTATACGGTAAACATGATTTTCTTTTGCAACCTCTTTGGGATGAACGCCTGTATGCGGTGCAGCGCTGGTAAAAAAATCCTCGATTACTTCTGGAACAAGACGGCGTTCTTTAGCCTCTGCTGATTTTCCGACAATCGCGGAAAGGTTCAGTTCTCTCTTGGCAAGGCCCTCAAGGGTTGAGTTTGTAATTTGCTTAAAACGATTTGTGTCAATTTCATTTATGATACGATTTTTAATGACATCTTCCGTGAGGTTGTGGGCATACATTTCCCGCAGCATACGCTCAAGCATATTGGCAGGAAATACATCGCCAAGCACATTAAATATTTTTCCTGTACGTTGCGGATCAAGGTCGTCTTCAATCTTTTTCATGCGTTCAAACAGTTTTTGAAGTACCCTGCCTTCACGGGTGTTGGTTGTGACAAAGTTAAAGATGAGACAGTCTTTTTCCTGACCATAGCGGTGGATACGTCCCATTCGTTGCTCAAGACGTACAGGGTTCCAGGGAATATCATAGTTAATCATAAACCAGCAAAACTGAAGGTTGATACCTTCACCAGCGGCCTCCGTTGCAACAAGCAACTGGCTGTCTTCCCGGAACTCACGTTCAGCATAAATTCTTGTGCCGGGCGTATCTCTGTCGCCAATTTTCATGGCGCCATGAATCTGCGTAACATTGAGTTTCCAATCGCGTAGTTTTGTCACCAGAAAATCAAGCGTATCTTTGTGTTCGGTGAAGATAAGCAGTTTCATTTTGGGATCATTGAAAATACCCTGCTCGGTAAGTACTTCCTTAAGTTTAATAAGTTTGGATTCAATTTCACGTTTTTCTAGCTCTTGTGCCTGTTCAATAAGTTTGCCAAGTTGAAGAATTTCTTCTCGAAGAGCAGCGGGGTCAACTGAGGCAACGACATCCTCAAGTTGTGAAATAATTTCTTGCTGTTCTTCTTCAGGTAGATCCTCAAAATCTTCCGGCAGTTTTTTGTTTATCTGTTCCTGACGGTAAGATTCTGGGTCAGCAAGAATACGCTCACGTTTTTCCTTCATTCGCTCAAGACTGCGGCGAACAGCATAGATACTGGAGGCAAACCGGCGCTGAAGCATCGCCATTGTAAAACCAACCGCACGACCGCGGGCTGAATCATCCTGAGCCGCTTTAATAGATTGATCTTCAACGTATCTTGTAAGAGCGTCGTAAAAATCCCATTCTTCATCATCAATCTGAAACTCTGTTGTCTGTACTTTGCGTTTGGTAAAAAGCATTTTAACCTGACCAGTGTCGGGATCTGGAAAGGTAACAAGCGCTTCTTTTATCCGGCGCAGGTAAAAGGGTGCTTCATGTCGTTCCATTGCTTCTTCAAGGCTCTTAATATCGCCATAAACATCTTTATCCAGAAGTTCAAGAAAGAGACAGAAATTTTCGGGATCACCCTTATGTGGCGTGGCGGTCATTAAAAGATAGTGGTCAGTCATTTGAGAAAGAGATTCACCCAACTGATATGCTAAGGTTTTTTTGTCTGAACTGTAAGCACTCATCTTATGAGCTTCATCAACAATAATTAAATCCCACTGGCTGCGAAGCAGACTGTCTTTTGCATCATCAATACGTGAAACCCAAGAGATTGAAGTTATGACCTGATTCATCTCCTGCCAAGGATTTGAACCGTAATTTGCACGAAGTATGTCACCTTTAATGATGGCAAACTGCTCACGGAATTTATCCTTCATTTCACGTTGCCATTGGAAAGAAAGATTAGCCGGTGTGACAATCAAGATACGTTTTACAAGTCCGCGTATCTTTAATTCCTTAATAAGAAGTCCTGCCATAATCGTTTTGCCAGCACCTGGATCATCGGCAAGCAGGAAACGAATGCGAGGAAGCTTTAAAAAGTAATCATAAACTGCTTCAAGCTGGTGAGGAAGAGGATCAACCCTAGCAATAGAGAGGGAAAAGTATGGGTCATATTCGTAAGCAAGCCCAAGCCGCAATGCTTCAACGCCAAGACGGAATTTTGCAGCGTCACCATCAAAAGGCTCTTTCTCGGGGGTGGCTTCTAGCTTTGCAAGCTGATCAGCATTAAGAATTGGCTCATATACTTTTTGGCTTTTGAGACCTTTACCGACGAGTTTGACAGAATCACCCATGGGTATAGAGACAATAATCTGAACAGGTTCGGGGAATATCGGACCTTTGACAATGATGTTCGGTTTAAGTTGATCAATCAACATAAAAGACCCCTGACATTATTCGGATTTTCTCAACTTGTTTTTTGATAAGATATTGCTTGTATCGCGAGGGAGTATAAGAAAAACAATCTTGTATGTCAATGATTTATAAAAATAATTATTATTTTTATACAATATGTAATTGTTTAAAAATAACTTTAAAATAGAAATTATTAACCTGATAAAGATATGATACCCATTGTTACAGCATGAACATTACTGAAATTTAATAATACTGTTGACGCTGTATAGTGCTTTAAGTCCTGTGATCATAGTTGAACCACAGCTACTCTGGCTCCAGATAATCGCCAAGTAAGCCACTCACAGCTACTGTACCCTTCTACTGATTGCTACTATCAGAATAGCTTCCCGACGTAACGCCAATACAATAACAAAAGAGGCTCCACTTATCGGAGGCCTCATGTCCTAAAGCAATGGGGAGGGGTGGATAAGTCACCATAAGAAAGGAAGTTTACGTAGAGAGAATTTTAGATGGATGGAGGGAAAAGCATTTCTCTCTACTGTGAACCGTGAGTAACATACCATTTTTACATGAAAATTTCAAATTGGGATACGGATGGATTTTTAAAGCTGACTGAATTTTATTTGAAGCTACTGAATAGTTACTTCAGGCTACTGTTGACACTACCTGTAAAACCCGTTTGATCACAGTAGAAAAATGGTACTACTGCTGACAGGAGTAGGGTGACTCTGCTGGCTGACGATACTACTCCAACGGACATCTGATACTGTTTCCATTTTTTCTATCTGAATTGCTAAAAGTTGCTACTGTTGCTGCCGGCGGAGATGCGTAGTATAGGTGTTAGACTGGTTGGAGGGGAATTAGCTACTCGTGGTGGGTGATGGTAGATGTAGCTCTACTATTCGCTGTCAATGATCTTTAACAGCTATCTCTATTATAAAGCACATTATAAAATGTCATGTTAGCTATAGGTTAGCAAAAACGATTTTGGGAAGAAACTTAATGTTGCATAAGTAGTTGATTTTCTTTGGTGCCCCTGGCGCGAGTCGAACGCGCGGCACACGGATTAGGAATCCGTTGCTCTATCCTACTGAGCTACAGGGGCATCCATAGAAGTTGGAGCGATTTAACATGCTTTCTTGGGGCTGTCAATCATCAAGCTTTATCCGAAGTGATTGCTCTTATTTTTCAGGTTCGAACTGATTTTTTGCAGACCAGAAGGAAGGCAGGTGTCTTAGTAAATAAATCAGACTTCTGCGGTGCTGCCAGATGCGCTTGCGGAATCTTTCCCGCCACGCTTTGTCGGAATAAAAACGCTTCACATGTTCATTATAGAGTTGATCGAGTCTTTCCTTGGAAGCAATTCCTCTGGGCACAAAAACAAAATTCAGACAATTCATCAGCCGCCAGTCTTCATTAAATGACCCGTCGTCTTTTATCGTACCCCACAGCGGCGCGCCGGGGAAAGGCGTAAATTTGGCCATGTTCATATCATCCAGTCCGAGTGAAATAATAAAATTGGATGTTTGCTTGACGGATTCTTCCGTTTCGCCCGGCAGTCCCATCATAAAAAGTCCCTTGACACGCAATCCCGCTTTTTGAATCCTCCGCACGGTATCGCGTACCTCATCAAGAGACACTCCCGATTTATGCCGCTTGAGCATATCCGGATCGGCGGATTCAATTCCAAGAGACACCATCAGGCAGCCGGCATCTTTCAGCATTTTCAACAAGTCATCATCGGTGTAACCGACACGGACCGCGCAGTTGAAATGAATCCCCAGGGGATAGCGGCTGAGTTTTTCGCCAAGCTCGACAATCCGTTCGCGGTTGGCGGTGAACAAATCATCGTAAATGTTGATGTGCCTGACCCCGAATTTTTCCCGCAAATATTTCATATGCTCATAAATGTAGGCGGCGGAATTATAGCGAAAACCTTTTTTGAACACGGAACGATCGCAATAGGAGCATTGATACATACAGCCGCGTGAGGTTATCATCGTCGCGCCGGGTGCCTGGATATAACTGAACAGCGGCAGATGGTAATCACGGGGAAATCCTTTAAGCTTTTCATAGGCAGGAAACGGCAGAAAATCCAAATCCGGTATTTTGAGACGCGGCTCGTTGGCTACGATTTCTTCTTTTCTCCGCCAGATAAGACCTTTGATTGCAGCAGGATCACATCCTTCGGCAAGCTCGGCTATGGTTTCCTCGCCTTCTCCGGCGGCAAGAAAATCAAATGCGGGATAGTCCTGCAAAAGAATTTTTTCCAGTGCGGAAACGTGGACCCCGCCGCATAGTGTTTTGATGTCAGAAGAACTATTTTTAATGATTTGGGCAAGCTCGGCGGCATCGGGAAAAGACGATGTTGTTGCCGAAAACCCGACAATCTGAGGGTTATAGGCCAAAATCGCCTGCGCCTGTTTTTGTAAATCCAGGGGAGCGTCCGGTCCAAGACAATCATAGACGAAAACATCATGACCCTGCGCTGCAAGATATGAGGCAAGCGAAAGCAGTCCCTGCGGCACCATCCGGTTGGCAATATCTGTAATATCGCGCTTCCCCGGAAACCAGTTGAATCCTCGCGGATGAACAAGAACGACTCTTTTTTTTTGTTGAGAGGAAACCATAATTATTTTTTTGACGCTAGAACAAACGCCCGCCTGCCTGAAGCGTGACAATTATAGTGAACGAAAAGAGAATTTGATTTTTCCCGCAGGGCGCGCGCTATACCGAACGCCGCCGCCGTCGAATGAATTCCGCAGCAGGGCAAGTAATCTTCTACCTCCCAACCTTTTTCTTTCCAGAAGTTGATTTCTTTACTTTTCATGCGAAATCCAGGTAGAAAAATCGGGTTTGGGCTGTTTGGCTCGATCAAAATCGATACAATATTTTTATTGTCTGAAAGGTCGGGAGGTTCAATAACATTATCGTCAAAATCCACCACCATAATTTTACCAATATTCTTAACTTCATCTTTCCCCAGCAGGAGCCAGGAGCTGCCTTCACCCATCGGCATCTTGCGGGCGTTGCTGCATGTCAGATTGACCCGTTCACGGTATTCTTCAACGGTTGGTGTAAAAATATCGCATCCGCCGACCAGGGCCAATTCTATTTGACCGCTTTGAAGATAGCTCTGCGCCATCCAGAGGGCCGCTTCAAAAGAAAATTCTTCCTGAGAAATGGTCAGAACGTTCCCCGTGACTTCGCAAATTTTGGCCAAAACAAATGCCGCGGCATTGCTGACCGAATTGGCGAATTGATTAGGGCTCGGAAATCCGCCACCATGCTTGAACACCTCAGTTATAAAGGGCATGATTTCATCAATATTACCCAGGCCTGTCGCCAGGAATATTCCTGTCTTTTTTCCTTTTAAGTAATTGAGAGATACTTGCTGCAGACAGGCCAGCCCTCCGCAGGCAACCATCTTGATAAATCGTCCGGCCCTACGCATCGGCTGTCCCATGATTTCATTGACCAATCCGTCGGCATTGAGCGGCAGTTCACTTTCTTCCCAAAGCGCGTCGTTATTCGGTATAAGATGCGGACCAATATAACTTGCGGCGATGACCGGCATAAATGCATCGGGGTTTGATTGATTCAGGAATGAAGACAATTTATTATCTCTCCTTGATAATTAAATAACTCGTACAGGTTCCGCCAAAACCGAAGAATGTAAATAAATAAGCGCCTTCGCGCGCTTTAATGTTTACCTGTGACGGTGTAAAGCCGATTTCCGGATCGATTTGTGAAAAACCAAAGCTTCGCGGAATAAATCCTTCTCCTAAGCAGGAAAGCCAAAGCGCAGTTTCCACCGCTCCTGCCGCGCCTAGGGTATGGCCTACAGAGCCTTTGAGAGAAACCACGGGAGGCAGTTTTGCTCCAAAAACCTTGGTTAACCCCCTGCCCTCCGACAGGTCATTATCTCTTGTGCCCGTGCCGTGCGCCTTGATAGCGACAACATCATCGGCTGATACCTGCGCCAACATCAGGGTTTGTCCGACGACCTCGCTGACAGTTAATCCGTCAATGCCCGCGGATGTAAGGCTTTTTATATCGTTGTACAGATAGCCGCCCGTAAATTTATATTTTGCTTCGGAAAAGGTTCCTGCCTCAAGAATGATAACGGCAGCGCCCTCTCCAATTTGCATTCCGGCACGTGTCGCACAAAACGGCCGGCATTGATCGTAATCGAAAAGAAGAAGGCTCGAAAATCCTTGCAGGGTCATATTCAGCAGCGGCTCAAAACCAACGATAATCACCCGTTTAGCTTTCCCCTGATTCAGGATATCGGCGGCAACTACCAAAGCGTGAGAACTTGATACACAGGCCATGCTAAAAGTCAGAGCAATACCCCTGATGCCGTATTTATTGACAATAAAGTCGGCTACTTCACCCGGGCCCCGGTTGCGGCAGGAGATGGCCGGTGATTCCTGATCAGGATTTTCGTGTACGGCTTTGGTAAATTCATGCTCGTTACGGATAAACAGGCCGCCTGTTGTTCCCACCAGTATGCTGGACTCCGTAATTTCTTGAATCGACATTTTTCCCCGCTGGAAGGCTTCTTCCAGAGCGCGCTCCAGCATTGCCATTGATTTATCCAGAGGGTTTCCCGAATAGGTTACCTCAAAAGCTTTTAAATCGTTATTAGTTAAATGAGAGGAGCTACATTTCTTGGCTGGCAGAACATTTCCCGCAATCAAATTGCGGGCGGATTTCTGAGAATCCCATCCCAATGAATTTACAGCGCCCCAACCGCGCACATAAATTTCTTTGTTGTTCATTTTTTAACCTTCGGAGCACTGATAATAAAATCGGCCAGCGTATCAAATGATTGCATTGCTTTGGCGGCTGTCGAGGCGTTCTTCAATTCCACGCCAAATACATGCCTTATCTCCATGGCAATTTCCATCGCGTCGAGACTATCAAGCATCAGAGGTCCGGAACCGCCGATAAAGGGAACATCGGTAGGAACATCTTCCGGTTTTACGTCCGTCACTTCACATGCTCTTATTATCAACTCTTTGAGCTTGAAAATTAATTCGTCCCGAGAAGACACGTTCAACTCTTTTAAACTTTGATTTACATCCATTTTACTTTCCTCCCAGCTATATAAAAACAGATAAGCGCAAAAAATGTTAAGATGACCAGCTTCGGTAAAATAGAACTAAAATCAGCATCGCGTACAAAAATATCCAGATAAGCCTGCTGCGCCCAGAACATGGGCGATATCATCGCCAGTTTTTTCATGATGAGCGGCATAACCACATGCGGCACCATGATTCCGCCGAATACTGCCATCAACACCGAACCTGTTGCCGCCAGAGCGGAAGACTGTTCCGGAGAGCGCGCTGTTGACGCCACCAGCACGCCGAATCCTGTGGAAGCAGCCGCGACGGCAAGCGTTACCGGAATAATATGCCACGGATGCGCTCCCAGGGAGAAGGGAATTTTAATAAATAATGGCATAATATAGACGCCGACCATAAGCATTAAAGCAAACTGAATCAAATTAATCAAATAATAAGGAACAAGTTTTCCCAGTATAACGGTGCCGGTATCAACCGGATAGGTGAAAATCCGTTGCAGAGTGCCGTCGTTTTTTTCCCGAAGAAATCCGCCGGACATGGGAATGGCGATAAAAAACATCGCGAAAATTGACCAGCCGGGCACCGTGTGCTGAAGCGGGCTGGGATAACTTTTATTGTGTTTTGTTTTCTCAACAATAAAACCGGCAGACAGGGCTTCGATATCATCGATGCCCATAACCACGCCGGCAGTCAGACTGGTAATGAGCGAACGGGCGGCGGCTTTGTAACCAGCGTCAAGAACGGGATCATATTCCACTTCCACAGGTTTTGTCCCTTCGCCAAATCCATCCGGTATATAAATTACCACATGCGCCCTGCCGGATTCAAAAAGCTTATCGTTGCTCAAACCCTGTGGCCGCTGGACGCGCTTAATTAATTTGTGTTCGCTTAATTTCTTTGCCAGCAATATCGACTTGGGAGAATTACCGGTAACTTCGATGACAACGGGGATCTGCTGACCGGTTACTTTTTCCGTATAAACACCCTGCAATGCCAGAGACAGAAAGAAGATAAGCGCCATGGGCATGATAAATAAAATTGGGATGGTCTGGCGTCCGCGCAACAAAACCAGCATCTCTTTGCGAATGAGTTCCATTAATTTTCTGAACATTAATTTATTGCCCCAAAAAAATGCTCATCAATTTCAAGTAATGTTTTAAGTTAATCTTAATCGTCACGCAATCCCCGCCCTGTATGCTCCAGGAAGAATTTTTCCAGATTATCGATTTCGCTCATATCGCCGGCAAAAATTACAGACCCTCTATCCAGCAACGTCACTTTAGAGCACATGCGCTGTGCTTCTTCCATAATATGAGTGCACAGGACAATTGCTATGCCATCGGCATTCAATTTATTGAGCGTTTCATAAATATTGTTTCGGCTCTGCGGGTCGACACCCACCGTCGGTTCATCCAGAAGCAAAAGCCTTGGTGAATGCAAAAGCGCCACGGCAAGATTCAGGCGGCGCAGCATCCCGCCGGAATAGCTTGATGCCCTTTTTTGCGCGTAAGGAAATAGTCCCGTTTCTTCCAGAACAGCTTTTGACCTTTCTTCCAGATTTTCCTGGAACAACCCGGCCATAACGCCGAAAACGTGCAGGTTCTCCTGCGCCGTTAATGATGTGTACACTGATACCGGCTGAGGAGCATAACCTATGTAATTTAAAGCTTCTTTGGAATCGTTTTTGCTGCCATGGATAAATATGCTACCCGAATAACTCCGTAACTGTCCGGTTATCAGGCGCATCAGAGTGGTCTTGCCCGCGCCGTTAGGTCCCAAAAGCGCATGAATCTCGCCTGCCTCCACCGACATGGAAAAATCACGCAGGGCGTATTCGATTTCTCCACCTGACGATTTATCAACCGCCCGATCATAGGAAAAAGTTATTTGCGAAATTTCCAGCGCTTTCATGATTTCAGTTGACCCGCGACGTCCCGCAGGTTTTTAAAAAGTTCTTCCTCCCGACCGGCGCAAATCAACATGAGTCCGCCGGCCTTGGCAAAGGTCGCGTCATGGTTTCCTCTCTTTTTTATAATACGTGCGGACGTAACGGCAAATTCGCGCCAGATATCACCGATGGCTGTCATTTCCCGGGATAACTCGCGAAGTTGGTCGGAACCAAACAGTTCCGCAGCTTCCTGTAAAAAAGCAGCATACATATAGCGGAATCCGGCGCCACCAGTGCCAACTTCCTCCTGCATGCGAACAATTGTTCCCAACTGCCTGCAGCCCTCCTCAAACCCATATGTATGTTCGAATTTAATAACTCTTTTTGCCAGAAATCGAATGGCGCGCATACCGATAATCGGCAAAGGAATTCTAAGCATCATATTGCAGGTATCAAGCATTCCTTCCAGAGAGGCTCTATGTAAATCGGGATTAAGATTAAAAGATAACGGATAATACATAAATCCATGAGGCTCCAGGGGGCCACGTGCGAAACGCGCCCTGATTAGGTCTTCCTCTGAACAATCCACCGGATCGGCCAGAACAGGGTCGCTTACGCGAAAGCCGCCTCCGATCTCGCGTAAAACAACAATATTGTGGCCGTTGAATTGAAAACGGAAACGATTGGGAATATAGGAAAGCCAGTAGATGTTTGTGGTTACTCCCACAATCTGACCGGATCCGAGCACGCGCTTCAGTTCGTCCATACCCTTCTGCGCATTACGAAAACGTTGTGTGACAAATTTCCACCCCAGTCTTTTGGCCGCTTTACGAAAAATGGCTGCCGGCTGAATACGATAGGTTGTAATGGGAAGACCCATCACTTTTACAAAAGGAAAATGGCCGAAAAAAACGCCACTGCCGATGCCGAAAATCATTGCTTCGCTGATATCCAGTCCCCTGTCACGCAATAAGGCGGCAGTAACGCCGGTTTCGCAGTGAGCGGCATGATAATGAACAAAAGGTTTACCGGCTGATGTTATTTCTGAAGTTGTCAATAATAAATCCTTTCTTGTGTATTATTGAGGTACGTTTTTTAATTCGTCTATAGTCATAGCGAGAGCTTTTGCGTAAAGATCCAGAACAGAATCTTTGAGTGTTGCGAAAATTTCCGGCCGGCAATGCCTTTTTACCCGAAATACGGCAATACCGGCTGTTTTACCTAGAATATCCGGGGTCATCTGCCGCCGCTCCATATGATAAGCGAGAGAACTTTTTTCCCCGGCAAGCACGGCTTTTCTGGTTTTCTCCAGATTAACAGCCAGCTCATTAACGGCCATGCGATTGATAAATTCCTCCTCGCTCCAGCCGTTGCTTGGCACAATGACATACTTCCCTTCATCATTGACCGCATAACAGGCGCGTTTTATCCCTTCATAATATTCAATAGTATTATCCTGTGGAACTTCTCCTACCTTCATGGACAGCCCTACCTATCATAATAAAGTATCTATTCAGATTCATTTCTTATACTAAATTTAATAAAGCGAAAAGGTCTTTTTAATGAACCCTGCGTTACCGGTTGCTGCACCGGATGCCTTATCCGGAAACGCTCAGAATGAAGGATCTTCTAAACGGATCCAAGCGGAACATGAACCCTGCTTTAACTTATTTTCTTCCCTAAAAACGGTTCGAAATGATGCCACTCGAAAGGATGTTCGCGGGCAAACAGTGACAGGTCTTGTGCATAGGCCTGTGCTGATTCCTGCACAGCCCTTTTTCTGTCTGCGCGGGTTGCCGCGAACACTCTACGGCCTTTCGAAACCTTGATATGATATTTCCCGATGGCTTCCTGATACACAAAAAAAGTCATCAAAGGCGCACCGGTCATCAGGGCAAACAAATGCGGCGTATCCGGCAGATTGACTTCATGACCCAGGAAATTCACCGTGACGTAACTCTGCTCGCCCCAGAGGCGATCGCCGGTCATGGAAACAATACCGCCTTCACGCAGGAAATTGATACTTTCTATTAAAGCGAAAGGAGATTTTTCATCTTCGGATGTCACCACAACCCTGATGCCACTTTTCGCCAGAAGCTGTTTTTGAATATGCTCAATCTGCTCTTTGTGTTTGGCGCCCAGATAAAGCATAATCGGCAGGCCTTTTTTGTTCAGCGTTTGCGCGGCCAGTTCCCAGTTGCCGATATGAGACATCAATAAAATGGCGCCCGTCTTTTTCTGCACGGCTTCTTCCAGATATTCCCATCCTTCTTTTACATATTCGATATCTTCGTCATCAAGGTGAACGAAACGATGAATATAGACATCGGTAAATTTATGATACTGCTTCCACGCGCACCAGAGATGATAGAAAAACCCGTGCCGGGGAAACAGGGTGCGGTAGAATTCAAAGCTGTTGGCCACGCGCACCGGGAAAAGAAAAAAGTATCCGGTGGCGATAAACCAGGAAAAAATGCGAAAAAACCACAGACCCAACCACCGGGTTGAATAAAGCAGTATATTATAAGGCATCTTGTTCATAAATTAATGAAAATATTCACTTAATAGTTAATTTCCCGAATATTTTCCCTCTTTTTTCAGTTTTTCAATTTCCTCTTTTTCGAGAACATTGAAAGCTATTTTGCCAACCAGTGTTTTGGGCAGGTCATCCCTGAATTCAATGGAACGCGGACAGCTCCATTTGATCAAATGCTCACGGCAATAATTAATCAATTCCTTCTGTGTTTCAGCGCCGGCGTCTGCCGGATTCTTCAGGACGACAAAACCTTTCACTACCTGAACCTGCGCCTCATCGGGCACACCGATAACGCAGGCATCACGCACTTTCGGATGCTTGTAGAGAAGCTCCTCCACCTGCGCGGGATAGACATTCATGCCGGATGATTTAATCATGCGCTTTTGCCGCAGTTTGAAATGGAAAAAGCCGTCCTGATCCATTGTCCCGATATCACCGGTATGCAGCCAGATGCGGCCATCGGCATGTTTTTTGAGCGTTTCAGCTGTTTCCTCTGGGTGCTCCAGATAACCCATCATCACCGCCGGACCGGAAACACAAATTTCTCCCTCTTCACCCAGTGGCGCTTCATCGGTCGTGTCCAGCGTAACAATCTTTGCCAGCATATCCGGAAAAGGGATACCGATACTTCCTTGCCGGTAATGACCCAGCGGCATGGCCATGATTGCCGTGACCGCCTCGGTCAGGCCGTATCCTTCCAGCAGTTGCACACCGCCGCCTTGTTTCTTGACCATTTCTTCAAACCGCTCTTTGACCGTGCAGGGCAGCGAATCGGCGCCGGAAAAAGTCGCCCGCAGGCAGCTCAAATCCGCTTTCTGCATTTTGGGACTGCGGCTCAGAGCATCAAAGAGAGTGGGAACACCAATGACAAAGGAAGGTTTTTTCGTACTGATCAGGTCAGCAACGGTTTCCGGAGTAAATTGAGGCACCAGAATACTTTTGCCTCCTCCCATGAAGCAGGCATTAACACAAACACCCAGTCCGAAACCGTGAAATATCGGTAAAATGGCCAGGATGGAATCGGCGCTGGAAAGTTTGCCCCAAGCGGAAACCTGCATCCCTTCACTGATGAAATTCATATTGGAAAGCATAATGCCTTTGGGAACTCCGGTTGTTCCGCCGCTGTAAAGAATAACGGCCAGATCATCGGTATCCATTTGGACATGGGGCGCATTGGCATAGCTGCCTTTCATAAGATCAGCCCACCACTTGACCATGGGGTCGGGTGGTACTTTGGGAATTTGGCGGCCTTTGGTCAGATTAAAGCCGATTTTTTTGAAAAGATTCAGATAATCGGGAATCCGGGCAAGAATCAGAGTCTCCAGCGGCGTGGAATTTTTAGCTTCCTTGAATTTGGCGTAGAAAGCGTCCAGTGTCAGCGCAAAGCGGCTTTTGGCCACATTCAGATAAAATTCAATCTCTTTGGCTGTGGAAAGGGGATGAATCATACTGCTGACTGCGCCGAGTTTATTGGCGGCGTAAAAACAGATGATGCCCTGCGGTGAGGTCGGCATGGAGATGGTTATTTTCTCGCCTTTTTTGAGGCCCAGCGCGTTGAGAGCGTCCGCGCAGTGATCAATTTCCGACATGAATTTGCGATAGGTGGATGTGTAACCGAGAAAATCATAGGCGATGGAATCGGGATTTTGATCCGCTGTTTTTTTTAACGCCTCATACATGGTAACACGAGGATAATCTATGTTATGCGGAACATGCTGATAAAACTTCAACCAAGGTTTTTGTTCGTACATATTTGCCCCTCCTCCCAAATTTTTTTATGATGTTGAATTTTTAATATATTATCTCCCGAATTTTCCGCAAACACCCCGCTTGCTTTTATATATGTTTCTTTCCGGTAAACCACTTTTCTTCAATGCCCTTTTGCGGCGAAACAGAAACAATAACATCAAAGCCTGCCGCTTCCATAAAATCAACAATTTCTTTTTCACCACGAAACCGGCTTGACGCTCCGACAATTTTTAATCTGGTAATTTCTATCCAGCGTTTCCAGGGACCTCGTTTATCCGAAGGAATTGTTGCCCTGATAAGCAATGTCCCGTCACCGGACAGTTTCTCATATATGCGCTGAAAACAAATTTGAACTTCCCTGTCGGATATCAGATGCAACATATCCAGCATAATGACATAATCGACAAGCCCTTCGACCTGGGGCAAATCCGGTGCCCGCCCGACTTCCACATGGCCTCGGCTGCCGATAACACGGGAAGCGATAAGCACGCGTTCTTCATCCGGTTCAATGCCGTACACTTCCGCTTGCGGATAAATTTCCAGAAGCCACGTAACAGGTACACCATAACCACAGCCGATATCCATAATCCGGCGGGGATTCTGAACATATTTATCCAGTTCTCTGAACATCGGATCAATCATCATTTTCATACGCGCAAAGACACGTGGATAAGCGGGCAGGTGACGGTAGCGCAAAACCGTCCGTTTAAGATGTTCCCGCGAACCAGTGGTTATTTGATTCGTGGGGTACTGAACCGGAGCATAAATCTTTTCCATCAGAACCGGTAGAATAAAAAATGCGCCGATTAAAGAATAACCGATACCTAAAAAAGAAACGATCCCAATACTGCGCAAAAGAGCGTGATCTGCAATCATCAGCACACCAAAACCGATTAAAGTGGTGCAGGCCGCCAGAAATATTGCCAATTTGATGGTATGCATGGCCGGAAGTTTTTCATCAAAATTACGCTGATAGTGGCAGATATAATAAACCGCGTAATCATCCCCCATACCCATGATGACAATCCAGAGCATAATGCCCGGAATATCCAGCGGGTGGCCTATTATTTTCATCGTGCCCAGAGTGGCAAAAAGCGCAAAGACAATCGGAGCCAGAGCCGCCAGCGTCAATTGCCAGTCCAGAAAATGTAAAAAAGTGACAACGACCAGTCCAATACTGATAATTATGGCTATCTCCAGAAAAAGATTTTTCAGAAAATTCCCCAGCCGCTTGTTGAACAAATCAGCGTCGAATATTTTGGCCAGGCCGCTTTGGGATATTCGTTTAAAAAATTCGTCCGCGTTATAGTTTTTCCCCGCCGCGAGCAGGCTCAATTGCGTGAACCCGCCCTGCTTTTTGGTGATTCCCATCATTTCAAAATATTTTCCCGGTATTTCACAAACCCCGGCATTTTTCTGATTCATTATTTTCCAGAAAGGTTCAAAGGCATCAGGCGCGAAACCATTTTCCCGGGCCGATTTGTTCAAATCACGCTTAAAAGCTGTCAGGCGGTCTTCTGTCCAGAAATCCTGCCATGCCTGGAAATTACTTTGGACTTTTGAGGCAGACGGGAACAGAACCGAAGGCAGAAAAACGGGGGAGAGTTTTTCCTGTCGGACATCCCCTGCAAGCCAGTTCATCAGTTGATCGTTTTTTTCCTGCAATTTCCCAATACTTTGCGCTTCCAGAAAAACATAGCTCTTACCGGACAGGTTGCCCCATACACTTTGCATTTTTTTATCGGCGTTAATGGTTTCCTTGCTCATGGAATTCATTTCATTCATATCCACATTGAAAACCGGCCTGGCGAAAAACAGCATGATTAACCCGAAGACAACTGCGGCAATCAATTTCCAGTTCGCGGGAGCGGCAACTTTTTTAACCACATCAATAAGCAAATGGTTGCTTTGCCTTTTCGCCGGTGGCATGACCGGAAATATTTTCGGGAAAACAAAATGAACAAATATAAAGGCAAAAGAGACGCCCAAAGCGGAAAAAACGCCGATTTCCGCAAGGATTCTGAAATCACTGATAAGAAGCAAAAGAAACGATCCGACTGTTGTTAATACCGCTACAAGTTCCGCTGACCAGACCTCCCGCGCAACCTGCTTACCATAAGTGGTGTAGGGCTGATCCAGAAAAAGCAGATATGCAATTCCCAGATCAACGGTAAAGGCCATAATGGCACCGCCAAAACCTACAGCCAGGAGGGACATCGATTTGAAAAGAAAAGAACAGACAAACAGAGCCGCAATCGCCCCCACCGTTGATGGCAGAAGTGCCAACAGGCCGATGAGCGGACGTGGAAAAGCAAAAATGAGTAAAAGAACTATACCCAGCGTCGTTAAAGTTATCGCTATCCGTACGTCGCGCTTGGCAGTGGTTTCATTATCCAGAGCCGCGCGATAAGCGCCGACGGATATCAATGAATATTGATTGCCGGAATCAGTCTTTGCCGACAGATCCGTTCGGCATCCTTCCAGAAGTTTTTCGATTTTGGCTGCAGTGGTTGTATCCGTTCCCGAACCCTTGATGCTGGCAATAATCAGCGCGTGCCTGCCGTCTTCGGAAATCAGTTGTCCCTGATAATATTGCGCCTCTTTGGAAGGAAGTATCGCCGACATTTGCCCGAGAATAACGCCGGAAAAACCCAGCGGGTCCTTGGCTATCATCTCACTTCTGCCGATCCCTTCGAGTTGTCCCAGAAATTGCCGGTTTTGCGCCATTGCTTCTCTGATTTTATCCGGCGACAGAAGTGGTTTGATTCTCTGCTCCAGATCGGATGCGTTCATGAGCGCGGGCAGGTTGTCGTTTACGTGAGCCATGAGTTCGGGAAAGTTTTTTGCGTCATCCCCGATACCGACTTTGGTAAACAGTCCGCTTTTACTGAGTTTATCCGAAACCATGACTGCCGCATTGACCAGTTGGTCGCGATCCATTGATGTCTGTTCAAGGTTAATGAAGACTTTGTCCTGAACGGGCAGATGTTTGATAATCAGGTGCGCATCGGCAAGGACAGGATCCTTATGCGGCATGGACTCAAGAATATCCGTTTCGATTTTGAGATTTTTTGTTTCCCAGTAAAAAAGCCCCGCCACAATCAATGTGACAATAAAAATAATAGACCATCTGATTTTATATTTACCCAATGACATATATACCTAATAATTCGCTTATTTATCCGTTTCTTACAAGAATTTAATAAAAACACATTTTAGCTGCCGTGGCAAGACAAAAGCCTTAATAAATCAAGCTTTTTTTATCACCAGAAGGCTACCCGGAAAATCAGTTTATTGCGTCGTGTCGAATTGCGGAAAGGTAGCTTTTTCTTTAAAGATTTTCCATCTGTGCATTTTGAGATTCGTATCAACATTAAATATCAGCTGCCGGCAGAATGATTTTCTCAGTAGTTATGGCGTATGAATTCGCTTGCAATTGCCTATCAAGCAGAGTAAAAGCATCCCCTAACAAATACGGGCAGACGGTTTACAAACCACACTTATAAGATTATGGCGTCAAAGATTATTTTTTCTAATCTCAGCCGCAGCGACGATTATGCAATCTTGCTGAATGGTCAGGAAGCAGGTAAAGTACTTCCTTTAAAAGATATCTCGATTGATGTTGAAAAGGGGAAATACGAACTTGATGTCCGGGGCAGTAATGAAGAAGGATTGCCAAGTATGTGCAGACCCATTCAGATTACAATAAATGATGGCAAAACCGTCCACTTGCAGATTGTTGCTCCACACTTTGCAATTGGCATATATGACGAAAAAGGAAATCAGTTAAATGACAATCATGATTTCATTTGCGGTTATATTGCCGATGGTGTTCATATTAATAATCCAAAAACATGAATATTCCCGATAATAAACCGCATGAATCGTTCTTTGAACGCCTGAAACATCGTTTTATCGGTGCGCCGCGCAACATCAATGAACCGTCACTCTTTCACAGAATTTCATTGATTCCGATTCTGGCATGGATTGGTCTGGGCGCCGATGGTCTGTCATCGTCTTCCTATGGCCCTGAAGAAGCATTCAAGGCTCTGGGACCCCATACCTATCTGGCCATCTTTATCGCCATTGCCACTGCCTTCACCGTTTTTGTTCTTGCATTTGCCTATTCCCGAATCATTGAACGTTTTCCCAATGGCGGCGGTGGATACATGGTTTCCACCCATACAATCAGTAGCGGTGCGGGCGTTGTTTCCGGATCGGCTCTTCTGGTCGATTATATCCTGACCATTACGGTTTCCCTGGCCGCTTGCGGTGATGCCATTTTCAGTTATTTGCCTGCCGCTTTTTTGCATTACAAACTACCATTTGTTATGGGTTTGATTATTCTTCTCGTTTTTCTGAATCTCCGGGGCGTCAAAGAGTCCGTCACGTTCCTTGCGCCGATCTTTATCACTTTTGTCGTCACCCATGTCCTCCTCATCGGCTATGGATTATATTCCCATATCAATGAATTAGGGCCCGTTGTGCAACGGTATAGCGGTCATATCAGTATGGATCTTTCAACCATCGGGTTTGTTGGAATTCTAGCTATTTTTTTAAGAGCCTTTTCCATGGGCGGCGGTACCTATACGGGAATTGAGGCCGTTTCCACAGCCATGCACATCATGCGGGAACCGAAAGTGCAGACGGGCAAGCGCACGATGCTCTATCTGGCTGTCTCTCTGGCTGTCACAGCCTCCGGCCTGCTGTTTTGTTACGCTCTTTTCAATATTATGCCGGTGGCAGGGCGGACACTGAACGCCACGCTGGCGGATCTGACATTCAACGGCTGGTTCATGGGAGGAACCCTGGCCTTTATCACGATTTTGTCCGAAGGGGCGCTCCTTATGGTGGGCGCCCAGTCCGGTTTCGCCGGCGGTCCCAGCATCATGGCAAATATGGCTAAAGACTCCTGGTTGCCCCGCCGTTTCTCGGCTCTTTCGGAACGCCTGACGATGCAGAATGGCGTTCTTCTCATGGGAGTTACTTCTTTGGCTTTGCTCCTATACACACAAGGTTCCGTAACAGCTCTCGTTGTCATGTATTCCATCAACGTCTTTCTGGATTTTACACTTTCTCAGTTCGGCATGGCGAAATTTTGTTTCCAGAACCGCCACCAGGATAAACGCTGGGCAAGCCGTAGTGTTATTCATATTATAGGTTTAATTCTTTGTTCAACCATCCTGATCGTCACGATTTATGAAAAGTTCGGTGAAGGAGGATGGGTGACTCTGGTCATCACGTCAACGTTGATATGTCTGTGCTATCTTATTAAAGGCCATTACATGAAAGTGCGCAAGGGCGTGCGTCAGCTGGAAGAAATCCTTTCGTCAATTCCTTCCGGTAAAGTTCCCAATGAAGAGCCGCTGAATTCCAATGAACGGACAGCTATTCTACTGGTAAGCGGGTTCAATGGATTCGGTCTGCATTCATGGCTTTCAGTTTTCAAGGAATTTCCGAAACTCTACCGCAATTTTATTTTTGTATCCGTGGCGGAAATTGACTCCGGTGCCTTTAAAGGCGCATCGGAAATTGAAGCTCTAAAATCGTCAATTAAAGAGCAGGTCGCCCAATACGTCAAAATAGCCCGTTCCTACGGCTATGCCGCTGATTATCGCATGGATGTGGGAACAGATGTTGTTGAGACGGCAACTCATCTCTGTCAGGAAATTGTCCGGGAATTCCCCAAATCATCAGTTTTTACAGGCAAACTGGTCTTCCGTCAGGAGAATGCTTTCCAAAGAATCCTTCACAATGAAACAGCCTTCGCTATTCAGAGGCGCCTGCAGTGGGAGGGTATTACTACGGTTATTTTACCTGTGCGTGTAAATATCTGATTTCAAAATCTTTAAAAAATTCTCTGTAGCAATAACCTTAAAAAAGGGTTTTTCATTATTTTACTGATGGAAATACTATTTTCGCGGTGGAAATATGCGGGTAAAAATCAGACGGGTAAACGTTGAGGAATTGTGTAAAAAATCCACAAAAGGGCGAAAATGAGAAATTCTTTCACCGCCGGGATTATAGTTGACGCGCACCGGCGCTTCCATTACCGGGATACCTTTTCTTTTGGCTTGCACCAAAATTTCCACTTCAAACTGGAAGCGCCGCGCTTTTGTCGGAAGATTAAGGGCCTCGGGCATTGGATAAATGCGAAAGCCACTCTGGGAATCCGAAATACTTGGTCCTCCGGATGTTCGCACCCAGAAGTTGGAAAATTTCCGGCCAAAACGGCTCGTCCAGGGAACATGTTCGCCTTCCTGATAGGTTCTTGCTCCCACTATGATCGCCCGGTCTTTCTTGGGAATAGCCTTGATAAGTCCTTTGGCATCCCGGGGATAGTGCTGACCGTCGGCATCCATCGTGATGGCCCAATCGGCCACAGCCGTAGCCGCGGCAAAGCCGGTCAGGATGGCCGCGCCCTTCCCCTGATTCTGCTCGTGCCGCAGGACTTGAATACCGGCTATGTCTTTAATCTGATCGTATGTATTATCGGTTGAACCGTCGTCAACAACAAAGACGGGAAAGCCCAACGCCTGTGTATCCTTCACCACCTGCGCCACCGTCCCGGCATGATTATAAACGGGAATGATAAAGGCAATTCGATTATTTTTATTTTTGGTACTCATATTAATCTATTATTGATTTACTTTGCATCTAAACTGCACTGTTCACTGGAGGAGATAGAATGTACTGTGGATGCAATGGGTTAGTTTTCTTAGTCTACATAATAATCAAATTCAACTTTTACGATTGCTCCGTTTTTAATGTAGAAAGTGACACAATCAGTCTCACCACAATACTTTTTAAAATTCTTTCCTTGCTCTTTTGGATCGCCGAGCACCTCAGTAAGGCGTGCATTAGGCACGCCAACTTCAAGACCATCAGATATTTTCCATTGAGGCTTCGTTACAATTACCCGAATTGGCCATACTTCATTTTGAGATTTTAAACATCCATAGATTTTAAGACCATCAAATTGTAAGGTTATGAATGTATCTATTTTGTTCGCATTATGACTATTTGGTTTATTTTCTGTAAATTCATGATTTAATTTCCCAATACTTCTTATCTCACGCAATGATTTCCCCTTAATGAGTGAAGCATTGCATATGAACTTATCGATTTTTGTCTCTTTATTAAAACAATCATCAGTAGAACCATTTGCAGATAAAGATGATACAGAGAAAAATATTAAAAACATTATGCTTATTATATACCTGTTCATGGTAATATCCTTAGATTATACAGTCGATACAAGACTGTTTCTTCATCTTCCCAATAACTTACGAGTATCACAGAAAATAAAATTGTTAAACCATTGTATTTAACGGCTTCGTAAAAAGCTCCAGATGCAAGACACGCAAGCCCTGATGAATGAGACGTATTTTATGATACGTTGCAATGACGAAGGGCGAAGCGCAACACAGCAGACTATAGTGCACTTTAGGGTATGGACTTTTTATGAAGTTGTTCTATCCGGCAGAAAGGCAACCCCCCACGTCCCCGGCCCCATGTGCGCGCCGGATGTCAGCGACAACGGCTGCAGAATAATTTCCGCGTCCGCATATAACGCTTCCAGTTCCTTCTTGACAGTGCCTTCAACCCAGTTTTTGTTATCTGAATATTCCAGCATGATGAATGCGCGGGAATCGTCTTTGATTGATGCGTCAAGTTTTTTTAAGGCAAACTTAAGCTGGTCTTCCTGATTTCTGACCACACCGGCTTTTTTTACCCCTTCGGGCAGGGGAGATACTACCGGTTTCATATGCAGCATATCGCCGAACCTGGCGCTGGTTTTGGAAAGACGGCCGCCCTCGGCCAGATATTGCAGTTTGTCCAAAAACACATATTCTTCGCATTCCTGCACGGCTTTCCGGGCAAACACAACGGTTTTTTTCATATCATTCGTTTCCGCCAGATATCGCGCGGTCGCCAGAGCGATTGTGCCCAGTCTGCCCGATGCCGCTCCGGTGTCCAATACCAAAAAACTATCCTGTTTATTGTGTTCTTTCTTCCACTGGAGCGCTATCTGATAATTGCCTGTAAACACGGAGCCGACACACAGATATAAAACCTTTTCATACCTCTCCAGAACACTTTGATAGAACTGATGTCTTTCGTACACGGAAGCCTGCGACGTCGATACCTTGATGCCTTTAAGCATGGCTTTGTAAAGTTCTTCAGGATGGTAATACGTTTCCGGCATGCATTTTTCACCGACGGTCAGATAACTGTTTAAAAGCGTGAAGTTATAATTTTTGGCGTCTTGATGGGTCAGAGAACCCGCGGCGTCGGTCATGATATGAAAATTCCGGCCGTCTTTTGACTGCATGAACTGGTTAACCTGAGAGGCGAGATTATCGTCTTCCCAGTTGATGACATTGCCCAGCCCGCTTATTTGATCACGGACCTTTTCCTTGTCCTGAGTATGTAAATGTATTTTGTAAAAATCGCCTTCTGGAATGATAATAACTTCCTCCTGAACGCTGGTGATTATCTTTATTTCTTCAGGCGAGTAACGGGGAGCCTTGACGACAAAATCAACGCAATAACCCGATTCCGTTTTTTCCTGAAATGAAGAAGAAATTTTGAGACGATTTTTAAAGGTTTCCGTCACAGGATGGCAATCTTCAGAGATACCGGCAAGAGCATAAAAGAATCCTTCAAAAAAAATGTATACACCCAGAGCGCCGGCGTCTACAACCTGCGCCTCCTGTAGCCGCGGCAGTTGTTCGTAGGTTTTGTGGACGGCGTTTTCCAGTGAAGCAATGATCGCATCCACCGCCGGTTTATCCGGATTTAAATCCTGAGTCAGAACTTCGGCAAGAGCGTCAAAGACATTCAGCATGGTGCCCGAACGGGGATTGCTCACGGCCTGCCATGCTTTCTTGGCGCCATCTTTGGCGCGGTCTGCTAGTTGAGAAACATTTTGCGCCATGCAAAAAGCGGAAAAAAACTGCGAGGCGATATTCCCCGAATTTCCGCGCGCCGATATAAGAAGCCGGTGAATGATTTTTTCATCAGGTTCACCAACCTCACGCAGAGGGAAAAGACTTATGGATAGATTTCTTCCCGTATCACCGTCGGCAATGGGAAAAACATTGATGGAATCAAGCAATTCCGCGCGGGCGACAAGCCTCTCCAGGCCGGCAATAAAAGACTTTTGTAAAATATTTTCCATTATGAAAAACCAAAGGCGCGGCGAATTTCTTCGGGAACACTGAACAGGGTTTCCATTTCCGGAGCCTTTACCGTGACCTGTTCCGTGCGACCGCGGGCACAGACCTTGCCGTCATCCACCCTGCGGATTTCAAAATCAACAACCAGTTTGACATACGCGTCGACAAGCGTCGCTTTGCAGATAATTTCATCACGGTGACGCAGAGGGAGTATATGCTTGGTTGATGTTTTGATGATGGGGAAGATTAATTGTTGCTTTTGAAAAAAGGAGTAAAGATCAATCCCGTTATTTTCGAAAAGCGCCGCGCGCGCCACTTCAAAATAGTTCAGATAGTTGGCATGCCAGACGATCTGCATGGGATCGAGATCAAAGAAAGGCACGCGGATTCTGACTTCAAAGCTTTTATTTTTTTCATTCATGGTTTCATCTTAAAAAAATCGGAGTATTTTATTGCTTCGCAGATATTTTCAATGTCTTTATCCATTGCCCTGTCGTCCACGACAGGAGCCGATACTTTCCTGATGCTCTTCAAAAGACCGGCCAGTAGCGGTCTTGCTACAATATTGCTTCTGATATCGCAGGCCTGAGCAGCCGCCAGAAGATGAATGGCCACAACGCGTTCCGTCAGCGTACAAATCCTTTCAGCATCACGTGCAGCTATCGTTCCCATGCTTACTTTGTCCTGATTATGGGATTCGGTTGAACGCGAAAAGGAAGCCGCAGGCATAGTGGCTTTGAGCGCCTCTGCCGTGAGGGCGGAAGAGGAGATCGACATGGCCTTGAAACCATGGCGCAATCCTTTCACTTTGCCGGATTTTCTCACGAGATCTCCGGGCAATCCCCTGTTTAAATTCGGATTCACCAAAAGCATGATCTGCCGGTCACACATATCGGCAATAGATGCCAGCGCGGCTTTAAGGCCATCCATCGCAAAAGCTATATGCCCGCCGTAAAAATTGCCGCCCATGAGCACTTCTCCGGTTTTGGGATTAAAAATCGGGTTGTCGTTGGAGCTGTTCGCTTCAATCTCCACCCATTTTTTTATCCAGTCGAGGCTGTCATATAAAACGCCCGCCACTTGCGGAGCACAACGCAGGGAGTATGGGTCCTGCAAAGTTTCCAAAGCGTCATCTTCAAGTTTGTGAGCCGGTACTTTGGATTTTAAGAGATTGATAATCTGGGCGGAGACAAAAGCCTGGCCGGGAAAAGATTTAGCCTCCGAAATCACCGGATGATAATGCCGGGCGTTTCCCTTGAGCGCGTGAATGGAAAGCGCTGTCGCAGAAATTGCCGCGGATAAAATCCGCCAGGCTCTCTCGACAGCTAAAACGGCTATGCCGGTCATGGTTGTCGTGCCGTTCACCATCGCCAGCGGTTCTTTTGGTAAATATTTGTAAGGTTTGAGTCCTGCTTCCCTTAGCGCTTTGGATGAGGGCATGGTCTTGCCCTGATAAATGACATTGCGTTCTCCGGCAAGGCAGGCTCCGACATACGACATCGGCGTCAAATCACCGGAGGCACCGACAGAACCTTCGCAGGGAACTACCGGTGTTATGCCGTGATTCAGAAAATCCGCCATTTGCTGCAGCAGGGCAATGGACACTCCTGAATAACCGCGCGCCAGACAGATAATGCGGCACAGCATGGCCGCCCTCGTTTCTTCAATGCCGATGGGCTCTCCCGTTCCGCAGCCGTGAAAAGTAAAAATGTTGACGCCGTTTTTCAGGGCTATATCAAATGACATGCGCTTGCCGCATGACTTGCCATAGCCGGTTGTCACGCCGTAAACAGGAACCCCTTTGCGCATGGAATCCATGAGAATTTCCTGGGTTCTGCCCATCATTTTTATGAATTTCCCCGATTTACTTATCTGCACGGGCATGCCGTAGCGCGATACAGTGATAATATCATTGAAACGGATATTGCTGCCGTCGATGACAACGGCACCCTTGTTGTTATTTTTTTTCATCATGAAAAAATCTCCCCCGCCTTTAGACTTCTCTTTTGCGTACTCGCGGCTTATATGTACCATCCGCCTTTTCTTTATCAGTAACTTTTTTCAGCAACTTGAACATTTTATAGGTTTGCGGTTCTTCTTCATAAAATTTATCCCATGCGTAATAATAAAGAGTCTGCAATTCCCCAAGCGTAAGCATTTTGGGCTGAAACACAACTTTTCCGCAAGTATAATCATTCCAGTCATAAGATAAAATTCTTTTTTCATTATGCAAATCATCAAAAGTCCTTGTATGCGGAAAAGGAGTCAGTACTGTAAATTCCGCCATGTCCAACTCAACATCCAGCAGAAAATCAACCAGCTTTTTGATATAATCCTCTGTGTGATAATCAAGCCCCAGCAGGATACTGCCTTCCACGGCAATACCGTAATCATGATAGCGCTTGATGCGGTCGCGGATGAAATCGGAAGAATCAAAAATTGCCTGATAAACAAACCACGCACCTGCCTGAGCGGCAAGATCCAGCACGCCATCGTCATTTTCAATGGGATGGCAACACCATTTTTTCTTTAGCGGAATCATTTCCCGGAATAAATCCATTTCCCACTGTTTGTCCTGTGCCAGTGAATTATCAACAATAAAAAGTCTGTTGTTGTCAATGCTGGCCATTTCCGCAACGACTTTATCAAAGGGGCGTGGACGGAATTTTCGTCCACCAAGAAATCTCACGGCGCAAGGATAACAGTTGAAGCGGCAGCCTCTCGAGGCATGCACCAGATCAACCATCTGCACACCCCTGTAATTATATGCGTCACGGTTTAAAATGCTTCTGCGTGCGGTTCCGACAGTTTCAATGGCCGGCAAATCCTGCATGTAATCGTAAACCCGCTGGAGCCTGCCGTTTTTAAAATCATCGAATACCCTTTCCATGCGACCTTCTGCTTCTCCCAAAAAGACACTGTCGGCATGTTTTCGGGTTTCTTCTGAGTGCAGCATGGTGGCGATACCACCGAATATGACCTTGATGCCTTTTTCCCTGAACTTATCGGCTATTTCCCAGCCGCGCTTTATCTGCACCGTCAGCATTACCGAAACGCCGACAAAATCAACTTCCTGCTCGAAATCAATTTCCTGTATGTTTTCATCAACAAATTCCACATCCACATCATCAGGCAGTGCGGCGGCAAAAACAACAGGTCCGTGCGGTGGCAATATAAAACTGGTTTGACGTTCCAGTTTTTCCCATTTCGGATAAATAAGTTTAAATTTCATGATTTTACTTTCAATTGGTTAATAATTTTTTCAATACAACACGATATTTACAATATTTTATGCTTTCCGCCAATAAAAATCATATAGAGTCATTTGCCGAAAATCAGATAGGCATATGTACCGCCAAAAGAAATACCGGCAAGAATCGCATGATTGATTTCTATTTTCTGTTTTTCACCAGTGACAAACGCCAACGGCCTTACGGGATTTGTAAGCCCCGCTGTCGACGGCAGAATATTTTTATCGATACACAGGGCTAAGGCACAAGCCCTGATGCCGCCACCCGAGAAGCTTTCTCCTGTTGCACCTTTAAGCGCGGTGATGAAAGGTTTTTTTTCTGAAGCGGCAAATATTTCAGTGTATGCGTCAGCTTCAACGGCATCAAGGATTACATCTCCGTTACCCGCCGCAGAAATGGCCTGAATGTCGTTTGCCATGCAACCGGCGTTTTTCAGCGCACGATTCAATGTATGTTTTATCCCGTCTGTAGTCTGCGGCCAGCCGGTGGATTTTGCCGGTGAGGAACCCATGCCTACCCCTATGATTTCACAATAGGGTTTTCTTCCTCTTGCCATCGCCGATTCCATATTTTCCAGACAAATCATTCCGCAACCCTCCGCCGCCACGATGCCGTTGCGTGCCCTGTCAAAAGGACGGCAGCCTTCCGGCCCGCCTTTTTGAGGTGAAAGAGCATGAAATTTAATCAGCGATTCGAAATATAATTTGGATAAAATATCTACTCCCCCGGCAAGAATAAAATCGGCGGTACCGCGTCTTATTTCCGCCGCCGCATAAGTAATTGCGGTTTCGGCGGATACGGCAAAATGCGTTATCGTTGTATTTATGCCGCGAAAGCCCAGTTCAATAGAAGCATGACCGGCGGGAGCGTTCATAACAATGTTGGGAACGAGTATCGGATTGACAAGAGCCGGACCCTGCGTAAGCAGTGTGCCGGCAAACTGAGCGGTTACATCCGTGGCGCCGAATGCAGTGCCCAGAATAATTCCCACGCGATCGCGGTTTTCTCCGGTGATTTTTACGCCGGCATCATCCATTGCCATGCGCACAGAAGCCACTGTCAGTTGAGATGTTTTATCCATCCGCCGCATGTTTTTCACGGAGATAAAATCGCGCGGATTAAAATTGCCGGCTTCTCCACCGCAATGAGACGGCAAAGACACTGTATCGAATGATTTGATTTCCTCGATGCCGGTTTCACCGGAAAAAAGGTTCCGGCAGAAATCCTCTTTCCCGATGCCGATAGGAGTTACCATGCCGATGCCGGTTACAACTACACGCCTGGCGTTATCTGTCTGTTTTACCTCAAACATTAACAGCACCCTTTCCGGAATACTTGCCGAATATTAATGTGGTGTTGTTGCCCCCAAAGGCAAATGAATTGGAAAGCACCGCTCGCAGAGAGGCGTTTCGGGAACCGGAAGTGACGTAATCCAGATCGCATTGCGGGTCGCTTTCCTGATAATGAATGGTCGGCGGTATAAAGCCATGCTGAAGCGCCAGTACAGAGACTATGCCTTCCAGCGCCCCTGCGGCGCCCAGTGTGTGCGCATGCATGGACTTGGTAGAACTGACTGGAACTGCGTAGGCACGATTGCCAAAGACTTCCTTGATGGCTTTGGTTTCCATGGCATCGTTGACCGGTGTGGCTGTACCGTGCGCGTTGATATAATCAATGTCACCAATGGAAAGGCCACTGTCTTTGAGCGCCGCCTTCATGGAACGGATGGCGCCGGAGGCATTTTCATCGGGAGCGGTCATGTGATAAGAATCGCAGGTAATGCCGTAACCCAGAATTTCAGCATAAATTTTAGCGCCTCTTTTTTGCGCAACTTCCAGTTCCTCCAACACCATGATTGCAGCAGCCTCGCCCAGAGAAAGCCCAGAACGGTTTTTATCAAAGGGACGGCAGGTTTCCGGATCAACGGACTTGAGAGCATTAAAGGCGGCATACGTCGTCCGGCACATGGGTTCGACGCCACCGGTAAGCACAATGGATGCCTGATCGTTAAGAATTAAATCCCTTGCATAACCCAATGCGGTGGCTCCCCCGGAACAGGCAGTCATAAAAGTTGATTTCGGTCCTGCAAAACCGAATGCGGAAGCCAGGCAATCAGCGGAAGAGGCACAGAACAGAGCAGATAGTCTGGAAAATTTTGCGTTTCGGTCTGTTTTTAATAATTTCCCGTAGAATTCTTCCGCTTCGAGAAGTCCACCGCCGCCGCCGCCGATGACCACACCAAAATCCTCTTTCAATTCTTCAGGCGGCGGATAAAGTCCGGTGTCACGCAACGCTTCCAGCGCTGCGGCAAAGGAAAGCATATCCGCCCGTGACATTCTTTTGGTAGAAAAATTCCGGGGAATATAATCACGGGCAATAAAGTTTTTAATCTGTCCTCCAATCTGACTGCGAAATCCGGTAGTTTCAAAAAGGTCAACCGGTCCGATGCCGCATGTACCGCTTTTGAGTGCTTGCGCAAAATCCGGTACATTGTTGGCGATAGAATTCAAAGTTCCCAATCCGGTGATAACAATACGTTTTTTCAATATAAAAATCCTTACTTAAATTTCAACATTCACTTATTATAAGTTACTGAAACTTAAATTGGCGCCGGCCAAAAGTCAAATAAATATTGTCGGCAAAACACCTTGATACAAAATAAATTGTATTCCTTGACACACAGGACAGATATTTCTATACTGTCACATATTAATTTTCAGCGGCAAAATCCATTTGAGAGAGGTATTTATGTTAAAGATATCAAAAATATGCTTTGCGATATCCGGATTTCTCCTTATAGCGGATTCCACACTAATGATTATGAATAAGCCCAATCCCCTGGGATTGCCGTTGCCCTGTCCAATTACCCTGATCATTTTGGGTATCGGTTTGATTTCATTTGCGATTGCAAAGAAATGAGGCTGTTGATTGGGAGCGATTTGCTGTTGTCTTTAATATTTGTATTCCTCTTTCTGAAAAAAGATCCTGCATAAAAACAGCTTGTCTTTATCATCATCTGTTGAGATAATATTTATAAATTTAATGTGTGGTTTGGAGTACTTGAAATTAACAAGTGAAAAACGGACATTCTGATAACAAAAAGGAGGAATGGATCGTTATGAATACCAAGGGAAAAGTCAAACAAACGAAAGGAAGCGAAGAAAAAAATACCGAGCAAAACAAAACCGGTGAAAAAAGAAAGTCCCAAAGGCTGAAGGAAGAACACGAAGTCACAATAACAATCGTCTCCAATAAAAAAAATATTCCGAAGATGAAAAATATCAGCGAACACAGCAGGGACATTTCCACTTCGGGAACTAAAATTCAGGGCAATGTTCTTTTGCCCGTTGATACCCTGGTTAATATAAACTTGACATTGGAAAGTCTCCATCAAAAAATAACTGCGCTGGGAAAAGTTAAATGGATTAAAATCATTACGGAAGATGATTCTTATGAAGCCGGCGTGGAATTCGTCGACACCCCCAGAGAAGCAATTAAAAAAATTGAAGATTACATCTCCCTAAAACAACAATACAAGAGTCTTAATCCTGTTGCCGTGCCATTCTGGATTTTTGCGAAATTTAATAAGGCTAAATGACGGTTTTTAAAAAATATTAAGGAGGAAGCTCCCCTTTGAAGCCATAATTATGAAGGGTTTTTTTATCAAAAAATTAAAATGATTTTGGTCACAATATTTCATTGACATATAAGATTAAAGCTTTTATATTTAGCAACATTTCAAATAACATTTTATAAAAAATATTTTGTTTTCAGAAAGGAGTTCTATGCGTAAGGTTATCATTTGTATCGTAATTATATTATTGGCTGTTCCGGCATGGGCTGCCAAGCCGAAAACTGAAGATCAAAAAACGCTATATGCGCTGGGTGTTATCATAACGAAACAACTGTCCGTTTTTGACCTGACTGAGGACGAATACGACTATGTCAAGATGGGTATCAACGACGCTGCAGCCGGTAAAAAATTGGCGGTCGAACCTGAAGATTACGGCAAAAACATCAATACTCTCGCTCAGGAAAGAGCAAAGGCCGCTGCACAAAAGCAAAAAGAATTAGCCAAACCGTTCCTGGAAAAAGCTGCCACGGAAAAGGAGGCCGAACAGACAGCTTCAGGTCTTATTTATCAGCCCATTACCATTGGAAACGGTGCTCAACCAACAGCCTCGGATACAGTCAAAGTCCACTATACCGGCACGTTGATTGATGGCAAGGAATTCGATAGTTCCGTAAAGCGCGGCCAGCCCATTGAATTCCCTTTGGGACAGGTTATTCCCTGTTGGACAGAAGGTGTTGCAAAAATGAAAGTCGGCGGAAAAGCCAAGTTGATTTGTCCTTCAGAAATCGCTTACGGCGATCAGGGCAGAGCGCCCATTATTCCCGGCGGGGCAACACTGATTTTTGAGGTGGAACTATTAGACGTTCAGAAGGCACCTGCACCTCCAGTGACAAAGAAACAAACAAAGACGAAACCAAAGAAATAGTTTGTGCAGATTTTGTTAAACAAAAATCGTACGGAGGGGGTAAGTTGAAAAACTGCCCCCTCTTTTACATAATCAAGAATTTTATCATTGAATTTTATTATGAATTTCCTTGCACTCGATTTTGAAACAGCCAATTATTACCCGGACAGCGCCTGCGCCCTCGGTCTGGCGCGTGTTGAGAACAATAGAATTATCGAACAAGCTTTATTTCTTATCCGGCCTCCCTATAAACATTTTGTATTTACATATATACACGGAATCACCTTTGAGGATGTGGAGGACAAGCCGACTTTTGAACAGTACTGGTCATCGATAACACCTTTTTTCGAAGATATTGATTTCGCGGTTGCTCATAACGCCGGTTTTGATAGAAATGTTCTGAGCGCCTGCTGTGCAAGACACAGTCTTGCTAGGCCGGACGTTGATTTTCGATGCACAATGAAACTGTCCCGGAAAGTTTTTGGACTTTACCCTACCAACCTGCCCGCCGTTTGCAGGAACTTTAACATTGATTTGCGGCACCATGACGCCCTTTCCGACACCCTCGCCTGCGCCAAAATAATGATTGAAATATTAAAGAAAACAAAAACTTAAAAAAGTGAGCTTTCCCTCAATTTTTTTGTTGACATATGTTTACATATAGGGATAATATCTAAGCACGAAATGTCTCAAGTTTTTTGTTGTGAGGGCGAGGAGAGTTAAAAGAATAGTTTTCCCCTTTTAGCGAAAAGGGGGAAAAGAATGATTTTTATCTCTGTATGTGACACGAGAAATCCCTCATCATTTTGTCTTGTGATGTATAATACTGAAACTGCCGCGGCAGATACCAGTATGTAATTATTATTTTTAAAAATATTTAGGAAATATTAATGGGTCTTAAACAAAATGTCAGAATTGTTATCACCGGTGTCGGGCTTACGGCTCCTAACGGAAATAATCTAACAGATTTTCGCGGCGCCCTGCTTACGCAAAAATCCGGAATTACCGAAATGGAAGTACGCTATATGGGCAAAGTGGCAGCAGGAAACTGTAATTTTGATGAAACACTTCATCAAAAGAAAAAAATGCGCAAACGTGGAACCCGGGCGGGTTCAATTTCTATTTATTGCGCAAGTGAAGCGCTGCTCGACAGCGACCTCTCCATAGAGTCTTTGGTTAAAAACAGAACGGGCATCTATCTCGGAATCACCGAGCACGGTAATGTGGAAACGGAAAACGAAATATATGAACTTCATGCGAACAACCTTGATGCCGGCTTATGGTCTCATCATCATAATCCCAGAACGGTTGCCAATGCTCCTGCCGGCGAAGTCAGTCTTAATTTGGGAATCACAGGTCCTGCCTATACGATCGGCGCCGCCTGCGCTGCTGGCAATATCGGTATTATTCATGGAATGCAAATGCTGCAACTGGATGAAGTTGATCTGGCTCTGGCGGGAGGCGTTTCCGAAAGCACAGGCACTTTCGGAATCTTTGCAGGCTTCAAGAGTCAGGGTGCCCTGGGTACTCATGAAGATCCCACACTTGCCAGCCGCCCGCTGGATGTGAACCGCAATGGTATTGTTGTATCGGAGGGTGGAGCGATTTTTGTTCTGGAAAGGCTGGAAGATGCCCAGAAAAGAGGAGCAAAAATTTACAGCGAAATAGCCGGTTATCATGTTAATTCCGATGCTGTTGATTTTGTTCTTCCCGATACGCAAAGACAGATTGAATGCATGCAAACGGCAATGGCCAAGGCGGACCTTAAGGCCGATGATATTGACATCGTTAACCTTCATGCCACCGGAACAGTATCCGGAGACATCAATGAATGTGAAGCGGTTCGGGCTGTCTTCGGACAATCCGAAAACACCTACATCAATTGCACCAAGGGATTTATCGGACACGCGATGGGCGCCGCCGGTGCACTGGAACTGGCAGGAAATATACCCAGTTTTACCGATAACAAAATTCATTCGTGCAAGCTTATTGAAAATGTCGATCCCCGGTGCAGTTTAAAGAATCTCGTAAATGGTAATCCCGTCGAGAAGGACGTTAAATATATTTTAAGCAACTCCTTCGGGATGCTGGGAATCAATTCGGTTTTAATTATAAAAAAATATAACAAATAAAATTTTTTATCAGGAGGCATTATGGACTACCAGACCTTAAGAAAGAAAATCATTGAAATCATCGCCGACATAGCCGTTGATGAAGATCCCGAGAATCTTACCAATCTTGATGACAATGTAAGATTAAGAGAACAGCTTGATTTGGATTCCATGGATTTTCTGGATGTGGTGATGGAACTCAAGAAGCGTTATAAAATCGAAGTGCCCACAGAAGATTACATAAAACTCGCGACATTGAAAAGTTGCATTGAGTATCTGGGACCCAAGTTCGCATTAGCCGCATAATGACGAATTATGATACGCTGATCATAGGCGCGGGCATGTCCGGTCTGGCGGCAGGCATCAGACTGGCCATGTACGATCACAAGGTGTGTATTCTGGAGCGGCATAAAGTACCCGGCGGTCTTAATTCCTATTATGAACGGCAGGGCAGAAGGCTGGATGTAGGTTTGCATGCCATGACCAATTTTGCCCAAAAGGGTGAAAGAGGCCGCCCCTTAACAAAACTGCTCAAGCAATTAAGAATACCGTACGAAAAACTGGATTTGTCCCAGCAGAATTTCTCATGTGTAGCATTTCCCGGATGCAATCTTTCTTTTTCCAATAATCCGCAATTACTCACCGGAGAGATAGCCAGAGCCTTTCCGGGCCAGCAGGATAATTTTGCAAGACTTCTTGAACTCGTCAAAAACTTCGATGAGGTTAATCTGAACAATAAGCCTCAGAGCGCGAAAGAAAGGGTCCGCGAAATTATTACCGACGAAAAATTGCTGGAAATGCTTTTCTGCCCCCTGCTGATTTACGGAAGCGCCTGGGAAAACGACATGGATTTTTCCCAGTTTGTCATCATGTTTAAAAGCATTTATCTGGAAGGTTTCAGCCGCCCCAAAAACGGGGTTCGTCTGGTCATCGATTTACTTCTCGAAAGATATACCCAACTGGGCGGCGAACTGCGCCTGGGAACCGGTATCAAAAAAATAGATGTGGAAAATGGTGTTGTGAAAGGCGTCACATTGGATTCTGGTGAAAAACTTGTGGCCAACAAAGTCATGTCCTCCATCGGTCTGCCGGAAACGATGAACATTGTTACCGAGGGGCAGGAATCTCCCGCCATCGGCAATATGAGCTTTACGGAAACCATTTTATTCTTTGACAAGAAGCCCTGCGAATTCGGCATTCAAGAAACCATTGTATTTTCCAATGAAAATGAAAAATATCATTATCAAAAACCGCAGACGCTGTGTGATTACCAAAGCGCCGTGATTTGCTTCCCGAACAATTTCGGTTATGACGACTATGAGGAAGGATTAATTCGCGTCACGTTTATTGCCAATTTTGAAAAATGGAATGAACTGGACAGAAAAACATATCTCTCGAGAAAAAAAGAGGTCTGTGATGAAGCGATGAAGTTAATAGCCAAAATGTTCCCAAACTTTCAGGCCAACCTTCTTTATCATGATGTTTTTACTCCCAAGACCATCACCCGCTATACCGGTCATTTTCAGGGAGCGGTTTATGGAACCACGCAAAAGTCCCGGGACGGCAGAACCGGCATAAAAAATCTTTTTATCTGCGGTACCGATCAGGGATTCCTGGGAATAGTCGGCGCCATGCTCAGCGGTATTTCAATGGCCAATCTGCATTGCCTGATGGATGGAGAAAAATCATGAAATTCAAAAATGTTGTTATTTCGTCATTTGCCTATCATATTCCTGAAACCATAATGACTTCGACTGAAATCGAAGAAAGGCTCGCGCCGGTTTATGAACGCCTTAAACTTCCCGCCGGCAGGATTGAAATGATGACGGGAATTAAAGAAAGGCGTTACTGGCCTCCCGGAACAATGCCCAGCGATCTGTCCACTCAAGCCGCTAAAAATCTTTTTGCAAAAAATGTCGTGAAACCGGAGGATATTGACTTGATCATCCACGCATCTGTGTGCCGCGATTATCTGGAACCATCAACTTCCTCGATTGTTCATTATAATCTGGGACTGCGGGAACATACCATGTTCTTTGATTTGTCCAACGCCTGTCTGGGCATGATGAGTTCCTTTGTGGTTGCCGCCAATATGATTGAGCAGGGTTTAATCAAACACGCTCTTATTGTTTCCGGTGAAAACGGCGGGCCGCTCCTGCTGCAAACCATGGAACATCTGTTAAATGATCATAGCATCACCAGAAAAAGCATTAAAAAATATATCGCGAATTTAACGATTGGCGCTGCTGCGGTTGCTTATACGATATCGCACAAAAACTGTGTTCCGGAAGGTCATTTGCTGCTGGGAGGAGCCTCAATGGTTGATTCATCGGCCAATGTTCTTTGCCGCGGCGGCGGTGATACATCATCATTAATGATGGAAACCGATTCCGAAGAGCTGATGAAATCCGGCATTGCTCTGGCCGAGAAAACATGGGAAGAAACAAAACGGGTGCTGAAGTGGACCAATGATGATGTTGATTATTTTGTCGGCCATCAGGTCGGAGTGGCGCACGAAGCGCTTTTAAGACAAATATTGAAGCTCGACAATTGTCCAACCTTTATCACGTATCAATATCTGGGCAATACCGGAGCATCCGCCCTGCCGATTACGTTAAATATTTTTGATGAGCAAAAGAAGATTCCCAAAGGGAGCAAGGTAGGTTTACTGGGCATCGGTTCCGGCCTCAATTCAATCATGCTGGGAGTCGAATGGTAGGCTCGGCACTGCCAATAAGTTCTTTGCGATTTTATTAACCATTCTTACCCGCCCCAATCTACCTCAAACAACCTTTAAAAAATTTGAGCCATTACTTTTAGTATTGGATTATTGTTGAAAAGTTGCTATATGTTAAAATTATCCAACAGGAAACGCCGGTGCCATATTTAGGCACCGCCATTTTCACATTCCTGTTATTTTTTCAACAAAAGGCTAAAATATACAGAAAAGGTGCGTAATCTTTCAGCGAGGTAATCAATGCTTTTGAACAATAAAGATAAAATTACACAAAATTATGACGTCATTATTATCGGCGGAGGACTGGGAGGATTGACCGCCGCCAATAAGATGGCAAAAGGCGGACGCAAGATTTTATTGCTCGAAGCCCATGACAAACTGGGCGGATTCGCGACCTGGTTTCACCGGAAAGGAAAACACATTTTCGATGTATCGCTGCATGGATTTCCCGTGGGCATGGTCAAAACCTGTAAAAAATACTGGAGCAGGGAAATCGCCAATAAAATCGTTCAACTCAAAAGGGTTCGTTTTATCAATCCCATGTATTCGATAGAAAGCGATTTCACCGTGGAGAATTTCACCAGCAAGCTCATCAATGATTTTAAAGTTGCACCCGAGCAGGTTGATAATTTTTTCAAGCTCATCATGAACATGAATTACTACGACAACAAGGAGATGACCAACGGGGAACTTTTGGAGAGTTTTTTCCCCGGCAGAAAAGATGTCCATCGTTTCCTGATTGAACCGATTGTCTACGCCAATGGTTCGACGCTTGAAGACCCGGCCATTACCTACGGCATCGTTTTTTCCAATTTTATGAGCAAAGGGGTTTTTACTTTTCAAGGCGGCACGGATCTGGTGATTCAGATGATGGAGGAAGAGCTTCTGCGCAATAATGTTGATATCCGTCTCAAGTCCAAAGTGGATAAAATTGTCGTCGAGAATAACGTCTGCAAGGGGGTTGAGGTAGGCGGAGATTTTATTTCTTCCAAATCGGTTCTTTCCAACGGCAATCTCATCGGCACTATTTTCAATCTGGTCGGCGAAGACAAATTCACGCCTCAGTTTATGGAAAAGGTCAGGAAGGTACGACTCAACACCAGTTCCTGTCAGGTTTATATGGGCATCAGGCAGGGGGAAGTTGTCGAAGACATCGGCGATCTCATTTTTTATTCGGAAGCAGATGAATTCAGGACAGATGAGCTTCTTTCCATGAAAACGACCAGCCGGACGTTTTCCCTCTACTACCCCAGGCTTCGTCCCCAACTGGCAGATGCCGGGTACACCATCGTCGCTTCCACCAACGCGCGTTACGAAGACTGGGTTAATCTGAGCAAGGAAGACTACAAGGCAAAGAAAAAGGAACTCATTGAGGCAACGCTGGTCAGTCTGGAAAAAGTGATTCCCGGCATCGGCAAAAAAATTGATTATATTGAAGCGGCAACACCGGTGACCATCAAACGATATACGCATCACGAGAAGGGTTCGTCCTTCGGGACCAAGCACGAGGGACTGGCAATTTCCATGGGACTGGATAAGGAAATCAAAGGCCTGTTTCATACGGGTTCGGTCGGCATTATTATGTCGGGATGGCTGGGCGCCGCCAATTACGGCGTGATTCAGTCGTATGAAGTGGATAGCTATTTGGATAAATTAAACTGAGGAGTTTATATGTTTGATTTCAGCGGACAGAGGGTTATTGTCACCGGCGGCACGAGGGGCATTGGAGCGGGAATTGTCACGGCCTTTCTCAAGGCGGGCGCGACGGTCATTGCCACCTATTCATCCAATGATGCCGCCGCCAATGATTTTAAAAATAAAAATGAACAATACGCGCCAAGGCTGGATATTCAGAAATATGATGTCTCTTCTTCGCAGGCGGTGAAGGATTTATTTAAATATCTGGACGAAAAATACCCCTCGCTGGAAGTGCTGGTTAACAATTCCGGCATCAGGCAGGACGGGCTTACGGCGATGATGTCCGATGAGCAATGGCAAAAGGTTCTGGATGTCAATCTTTCGGGAACTTTTTACATGTCGCGGGAAATCATTACCCGTTTTATGTCCAATCGTTTCGGGCGGATTATCAACATCAGCTCGCTGGGAGGCGATATGGGCTTTCAGGGACAGGCAAATTACGCGGCATCCAAGGCCGGTCAGGTGGCTTTGACCAAATCACTATCGAAAGAAGTGGCTAAAAAAGGCATTACCGTCAACTGCGTCTCTCCCGGTTTTATCGATACCGAATTAATCAGCGACCTTCCCGATGAACAAAAAAAAGAATATCTCAGGATGATTCCGCAGAAGCGTTTCGGCAAGGTGGAAGAAATAGCCCATGCGGTTCTCTTTCTGGCGACCCGCGAGGCTTCCTATATCAACGGAACAACCATCACGGTGGCGGGAGGGCTATAATGGACGAAGTTCTTGCCGCTATCCCTCAGCGCCCGCCGTTTCTTTTTGTTGATAAGATTATCAGCCGTGAAGGCAATACAATTACGACGCAAAGAACCCTCCGGGATGACGAATATTTTTTTCAGGGACATTTCCCCGGCAATCCCATTATGCCCGGTGTTTTATTGTGCGAGGCCTGCTTCCAGACGGGCGCGATTTTAATGGGAGGCGAAAAACAGCCGGGATTGGGGGTCGTGGCCCGGATAAAAGATGCCAAGTTTAAAAATTTCGCCAGACCCGGTGATACGCTGACCATTACGGTAACGCTCGATGACAAGCTTGATAACGCTTTTTATATGAGCGGAACCATCAGGATTGGCGACAAACTGATTTTAAAAATTATATTTCAGGGGGCGCTGCTCCCGCACCAATAGTGAGAGGCTGATATGGACTTTCTGCAGGTTTCGGGTAAAACATTTTTCGTCACCGGTGTTGCCAACAAAAAGAGCGTCGCGTACTTTGTCGCCAGAGGACTGATGGATAACGGGGCGCGCGTTGTATTTTCCGTGCAAAACGAGGATAATCGGGACAGAGCGCAAAAGCTTTTTCCCGAGAGCACCGTTTTGATGTGTGATGTGGAAAATCCCGAAAGCATCCGCCAACTCGGAGAGTACTTCCTGAATAACAACATCAAGCTTGCGGGCTTTGTCCATTCCATTGCTTTTGCCAATTACAGCGAAGGCCTCAAACCCTTTCTTGAAACCAATGTAAAGGATTTTCTTCAGGCGACAAACATATCCTGCTTGTCGCTGGTCACCCTCGCAAACGCCCTGAAAAATTCTTTTGAAGAAAACGCATCCATCGTCACCATATCCATCAGCAGCACCCGCGCGACGGCTTACGGGTACATGGGACCCATCAAGGCCGCACTGGATGCGACCGTGGCATTTCTGGCAAAATCTTTATCGGAAATATCCAAAGTCAGGGTCAATGCCGTTTGCGCCGGCCCCTTGAAAACATCGGCTTCGGCGGGCATTCCGGGCTACGTTAACAATTATCTTTTTGCCGAACAATTGACGCTGCGGAAGGCGGCGCTTAAAACCGAAGAGGTTGCCAACACGGTGGTATTCCTGCTTTCGCCCGTTTCCAGCGGCATCAATGCCACGGGAATCGTGGTGGATGCGGGAATGTCCTGCAATTATTTCGATCAGGACGTGGTCAACCGGGCAATGCGTTAATTCTTATAAAATATGACTATTCCAATCATATCCATAGTCGGCAAATCCAATTCCGGCAAGACAACGCTGGTGGAAAAACTGATTCCCGAACTGATGAAAAGGGGATACCGAGTTGCCACCATCAAGCACAATAAGCACGGCTTCGATATAGACCACGAAGGGAAGGACAGCTGGCGGCATAAGCAAGCGGGCGCTGTCGCGACAGTCATTGCCTGCCCTACACGCGTCGCACTGATTGAAGACCTTGACTATGATCATTCCTTGGGGGAGATAAGAGACAAATATATCAAGAACGCGGATGTCATTCTTGCCGAAGGTTATAAGGGAAATCCGTTCCCCAAAATTGAAGTTTACCGTTCTGAATTGAAAAGGGAATTATTATGCGGCAAGGAGGATAACCTGCTGGCGCTGGCCGCCGATGTAAAACTGGATGCCGGCGTTCCCTGCTTCGATATCAATGACATATCCGGCATCGCCGATTTGATTGAAAATAAGTTTCTGAAATAGATCCTTGCCGTGGATTGTGTCCTTTATTGATAATCTACAAAGGCTCTGTCTTGTCAGTTGAAAGAATTGGAGGATTACCATTTGAAAGGTGGAACGTCTTGCTCACTCGGCCCTTTTTATATCCGTATTTACAGGGATATTCGGAAGCTCCACAATTTCATTTTCTCTGATTTCTCGCAGTACGATTTTAGCAAGAATTTGCTTCGGCCACATGCCCGGTTGTACCAAAAGCATTGGTATGGCTTCCAAATGTCTAAATAGAAGTATTGCTCTATGACGACCATTAATGCCGCGTAAACGTCCGCCCCAAAACCCGAATGCCGGTGGAATGAAGAATAGCTCACCTTTATCGTCGCTCCAGAACCAATCGGGATGATACCAGTCGCAGACAACTTGAGCTTTGCGACATAATAGGTCGGCCTTATCAACAGTGGCCATGAATTCTTCCCGAGACACCCAGGCAGCTAAGTCTGTTTCCATAGTGATGGATATCCTGCACTTCATACTTTCCTACATTTGGCGAAAGTAAAAATCAGCCGGAGCGTAGCGATCGGCTAGATGTTTTTGTTCGCTTTTACAATATTTTCATTACATAAAAACCTTGTTCTTTGAAAAAGAAATTGTTGTCAAGAATCTCAGTGAGTTGGATTGATTCTTTTGCTTTTGGTTCTTTGTCGTAGTCGCCATCCCAAATTCCATAAATCTCAACAAACTCTTCTCCAGTACTTTTTAACAGAACCATGAGCTTTTCTCGGTTATAACGATTGTTAGTCTTTCGTTCTTGATCTTCTTCTAGGTCTTCAAAAACTGGCCTTTCACCATTTTGTAGTATTACGTGAGGAAAATCACATCCACAACCCGAAGTGGAACCCACATATTGAATTTCCTGCTTTGTAAAGTGGGTTTTGATAATACTTTCATTTTCAGTAAGGCTTTCGATGCACAAATCTGGAGCATCTTTATCCCACTTTTTGCGTATTAATGATTTTTCAGTTCCTACATAAAGTACGAAACACATAATATTCACCAACGAACAATTAATATACTTGGTTGATTTTTCCCGATTTTCTACGTAATGTTACTTTATCTAAATAAAAATGGAAAGAATAAATTGCTTAAAAATCAAATAAGAGAAAAGGGGATGGTTCTATTTAATTTCGTTTTTCTTCCTTTCTTCATCTTTAAATACAACCGTCCGCTTTATTGTCCTTATTCTAATAAATATGGAATACTACTACTTCTTTGATTTACTGAAATCCGATTCTTTCCATGCCTGCCATTTATTGATTTAATTGCATCCTCAGCTTCTTCTGAAACATACCACCAACCAGGACATATTTCATGATCATTACTTTTTATTTCCTTCAATATGGGGAGAGCTTTTTTAAATCTCAATACGCCAACCGCAAAACATGACCAGAACCTTACCGTTGGAGAAGGGTCTTGTAGACATTTAATTAGAATATATTCAGCTTTCTTTTTTATATTCTTTTTTCGAGAAAATTTTATGTTAGCAATACCTTCAGCAGCGCGACCGCGGACAGACTCATGGTTTATTGACGAATCCAAGAGATCAATCAACACTAATAGCGATTCATCAATGTTATTAATATTGGAAAGTGCATAAGTCGCCGCTTCTCTGCTATGCAATTCTTTTCCATTATTAGCAACACTTGCTAATTTTTCAATTTCGTCTTTAGAAATAGTATTGAAAGATATTTTTTTTGCCGCCTCAATAGCATCGCCAGCGTTCCCGGATTCTACATCAATAATTAACTTCGATATACGTTTGGTCATTTTTTTTACCGAACATTATTTATACAGATATGTTAATATAACAAACACCGCAAATTAATTTATTGTATTTTTAATGAAAAATAATTGTTTAACGATTGCAGGTTGTAACCTAGCATAAAATCAGATATTTGAAAAATAAGACTTACAGGAAGTTGCCGTCGGTGATGGAGCAGGTTTGCTACTTGCCCCGAAATATTTTTGTTCAAACTTGAACCCAAATTTGGTCGAGTCTTTTGGCCTCGACTTTTCAGCAATTCACCATAATTTTATTATTTTCAGCCAAGTCGAAAAGACTTGGCTGAGCTGGCCGAACTTACAATCATAGGCCATCATAATCATTGACAGGCGGTCAGGCCTTAATGTAGCTTGCAAGGGGAGTGGAAATAAAAAACCCCTCGCGTCATTTCGGGACAAGGAACTGCGCCGGGAAGTTTGATTTTTTCCGCAAAAAACGAATCAGACGGGCAATGAACGGGCTCGATGTAAGAGGATAATATGACTGAAATCAACGTCAATGGTTATTGTGATCCTGCTTTTGACAAAGTAAAGCAGGCATTTATTAACAATTTCAAAAAGGGCAAGGAGCGGGGGGCGGCCGCGTCAATTGTTGTCGGGGGCAAAACGGTTGTCGACATCTGGGCCGGTTATGCGGATTTCTGGAAGAAGCGGCCATGGAGGCAAGACACGCTGGCGAACATCTATTCGACGACCAAGGGCCTTACCGCCATGTGCGTCCACCGGCTTATCGAGCAGGGACGGCTGGATCCGGACAAACCGGTAGCCGCGTACTGGCCGGGGTTTGAAAAAAAAGGAAAAGAAGCTATTACCGTCCGCATGCTTCTAAACCATACCGCAGGCCTAGTTGCCGTAAAAAGACACCTGCCGGGAAAAGCCATATACGACTGGGATACAATGATAAACGCCCTGGAGAACCAGTCTCCCTGGTGGGAGGCCGGCAGGATCGGCTATCATGCCGTTACCTTTGGCTGGCTGGTGGGGCAGGTCATCCGAAAGATTACCGGCATGTCCGTCGGGCAATTTTTAAAAAGGGAGATTACCGGTCCGCTGAATCTCGACATTCATATCGGTCTGGATGAGGCCGAGCATCACCGGTCAGCGACTATGATTATGGTGCGGGTCCCCACAATACACCGGGACTGCTTACGCTTAACCAGAGAAATTACCATGCACCCATTTGGCGCTACATCATGCGCTTTTGGCAATCCTTTCAGTATCGTCACGGGCGTCAACAGCCGTGCCTGGCGAAACGCCGAGATTCCCTCCGCCAACGGGCAGGCCACCGCCAGGGACCTCGCAAAGCTTTACGGCATTCTTGCCAATGGCGGCAAAGCAGGAAGTATTCAGGTACTCTCACCGGATTCCATTCGACGGTGCTGGGAGGAGACATCCACCGGCGAGGATGGCATTTTGCATCTTAAGACGCGATTCAGCCTGGGATTCATGCTGAATCAGGATAACCCGTCCGGCAGCATGGGCCCGGGCAAAAGGTTATTCGGCCATCCCGGCGCGGGCGGTTCCCTTGCCTTTGCCGATCCGGACGCTAATCTGGGATTCGGCTACGTCATGAATAAAATGGATACTTTTATTCTGACCGATCCCCGGGCGAAGCGCCTGATAGATGCGGCATATAAGTGCCTGTGACGGTTTTTCCGGTGAGATGTTTGAACCAAGACGGAAATCGTATTGAAGGCAGCTATTCTTTTATCTTTAAATTCTTTTGCAGGTAATTTTTAAAATCACCATAGTCGCCGTTGATGGATATGGCGCTGCCTTGTCGCTGGTCGATGTTTTTCATGCTCTCCGGCAAAGACGGGGTTATGCCCAGAAGTTTTTGAATTTCTTCCGGGAATTTTGCAGGATGCGCTGTCTCGAGGCTGATGGCCAGTTTGGGCTCCGGCGCTGTTTTGAAATATTCTTCGACACCCGCCCAGCCGACGGCACCATGCTGCTCCAGAACAACTTTATAGCTTTGATAGACCTGCTTTATGGTTTCCCTGGTTTGCTCATCGGCTACGCTGACTGAAAAAATATACCGCCGCATTTCTTCCAGATTCGGGTATTTGTGAACCACTCCCACGCGGTCAACAGTGCCCCCGTATAAATCAAAGAAACGTGCCAGATTGCTGGGATGCCCGACATTCATGGCGTTGGAAATGCACGCCCGTGATGGTGAAACCTTTTTATATTTTCCCGTTACCATGAAAATGGGGAATTCATCATTTTCATTAGTCGGCATTACCAGTTTGGCGACCGGCAGGCCCATGCGGCGCGCGTATTCACAGCCCAGCGCGTCGCCGAAGTTTCCCGAAGGAACGGAAAAGATTGCCTCCTCACCCTTTTCGGCCAGATGGGCGTAAGCGTAGATATAATAAATGATCTGCGGCAGAATCCGGCCAAAGTTAATGGAATTGGCCGAGGTCAGATTGAATTTGACCAGATCCGGCTCCGAAAAAGCCTGCTTGACCAAATTCTGGCAGTCGTCGAATTTGCCATTAACACTGAGCGCCTGCACGTTACCGCCGATGGTGTCGAGCTGTTTTTTCTGCCGGTTGCTGACTTCAGTTTCCGGATAAAGAATCGTTACGTCAATGCCCGCCACTCCCTTGAAGGCTTCGCCCACGGCGCTGCCCGTATCACCGGATGTGGCAACAAGAATATTGAGTTTTTCACCGCGGGAGCGACAATGGCTCATGAGCCTCGCCATCATGCGCGCGGCAAAATCTTTAAAAGAAGCGGTAGGCCCCTGATCCAGACGCATCACAAAAGCCCCGGGTTTGACCTCTTCCAGGGGAACCGGATAGTTGTATGCCTCTTTAACCACCTTCTCCAGAACGTCCGCAGGAAACTCGTCAGTAAGAAACGCGCGGGCAACCAGCAAAGCTGTCTCGTGATATGGCTTGCCTTTGAGATTTTGAATATCTTTTAAAGAGAGTTGAGGAATGGTATCCGGCATAAACAAGCCTTCATCAGACGCCTGACCCTTAAGCAGGGCTTCTTTAAAAGAGACCTTACCGGTAAAAGGAGTGATTCCCTCAACGTTATTTAAATTGCGATTGGTGCTGTAGTACAGAATAGGCATAATCAAAATCCTTAAAGGGGCTGTTGAAAAACGCTCATCTGCTGTGTTGCGCTGCAAACCGCGCCGCTCAATGTATATCTATATACGCCTCGCGATTCGGTTTTTGCGCGCCTTGCATCTGAACATTTTTGAACAGCCCTTATAATGTCGGGGTTTTTCAAAACCCCTTTAAATTTTTTTTACAATAAACTTATTTACGCAAAAAAATCAATTTAAAAGAAAATTGCCTGCAATGATAGGCCGTTGGTCACCCCCCAGGCTGCGACAATATTCCCTTGACAGATAAAGCTTTTATCTTTATAGACTTGACCCCAGCGCTTTAAAATTTCAGTTTAAATTTAATATTAATTTTCCGAGGAGGTTTTTGATGACTGACAACGCAAAATTGTTTGGTATGCCGTTGGAAAGCGGCAGATGGTTGTACGTTGTGCTGGGATTGGTTATGAACGTTTGCCTTGGTGCGGTGTATGCCTACAGCATTTTTCTGGGGCCGGTAAAGCAAGCTTTTAATTCTTCCGCGTTCTTATCGATTCTCCCCTTTATGGTTTTTCTGGCTTTCTTTTCCATCCTCATGTTTTTTGGCGGACGCTTGATGGAAAAGCTGGGTCCCCGTAATATCGCGATCGTTGGCGGTATTATTGTGGGATTGGGATGGCTTCTTTCCAGCTTCGCCACCAATATCTGGATGCTGGTTCTTACTTACGGCGTTATTGCCGGCTCCGGTGTCGGCCTTGCCTATGGTTGTCCGATTGCCGTAGGCGCGAAATGGTTCCCGGATAAAAAAGGTTTGGCTGTCGGTTTGATCGTCGCCGGTTTCGGCGGCTCCGCGCTGATTACGGGAAAAATCGCCAATGCCATGATACCATCTGTTGGATTGTCCACAACCTTCATGTATTTCGGAATAGCGTTCGGGATTATCCTTTTTATCCTGAGTTTGCCTTTAAAATTTCCTGCTGCCGGCTGGACTCCCAAAGGCTGGAAACCGGCTGCCGGTACCGGTGCTGCTGCCAATCTTACACCGGGTGAAATGGTTAAGACTGGAACGTACTGGGGACTGTTTTTTTGTTTCCTTATCGGATCCATAGCCGGATTAATGGCCATTGGCATATCCAAACCGGTGGGCAACGAAATCATCAAAATAACAGGCGAAACCGCGGCTACACTGGTGGGGGTTTTTGCCTGCTTCAACGCTTTAGGACGCCCGATTTTCGGTTATCTGACTGATAAAATCACACCCCGCTACGCAGCCATGTTGAATCTGGCGATCATTCTAACTGTTTCTATTATCATGATCTTTGCCAAAGAAGGTGACACCAATCTTTACGTGATAAGCTTTGTCGGATTCTGGATGTGCCTTGGCGGCTGGCTGGCCATAGCGCCTACATCAACCGCTACATTCTTCGGCATAGCGAATTACGCGCGTAATTACGGTGTCGTATTTTTTGCCTATGGACTGGGCGCGATTATCGGCGGCATTATTTCCGGTCAGGCCAAGGATGTTTTTGGAACCTATACCTTCGCGTTCTACCCGACTGCGGTGCTGGCTGCCGTCGGACTGGTTATGGCGGCTGTGTTGCTGAAACCGCCTGTAAAGAGCTAGATACTCATATAAAAGAGAATAAAAAACGGGCTTACTGCCCGTTTTTTTATTCTTTGAAGACGCAGTATATACGTATTGACATAAAATACAGTTCCTCTTATACATTCTTTGCTAAAATGATTTCTTACCGAATGAGGGTAATAACGGAGCTGTGTTTTATGAGTAAATTCGCATTTGTGCTTAATCCCTTCAGCATCAGGAATATTCACGATTATCTTTTTATATCAAGATTATCGCTGCCGGTTGTTATTAAAATGTTTACGCGATGGCTGCCGCCTTTTAAAATTTATCGTCAAAAAAACCTGCAATCCGCTCAAGGCGTTACTATTGACGGATGCTTCATTGCATGTCCGCTGCTTTCCAAACAGGTGCTGGCGATGAAAGAAGAAGTTGTTTTAAATAAGATATTGCAGGCGGTACGAATCGGCGAACGCTCCGGGGCAAAAATTATCGGCCTGGGAGCATTAATGGGAATCACCGGAGGAGGAGGGCAGTGGATTGCCGAAAGGTCTTCTGTCTCCGTCACAACCGGTTCCAGCCTTGCGGCTGCGGCGATTTTGGAAACATTGGAGCACGCTGTAAATATGCGCAAAGTCGACCTCAGCAAAGCAAAAATCGCAATTGTGGGAGCGACGAACGCCATTGGTCAGAACTGCGCTTTAGGATTTTTATACAGGGCGGATACCATTTATCTGCTTGGAAAAAATGCGCAAAGACTCAGCGAACTAAAGGAATTCCTTGATTCTCAAAAATCGGCAACGAAAGTCATAGACAAGGGATTGGATCTGGAAACTATCGTCAAGGACGCGGACATTATAATTTTTACAACCTCAGCCATTGAAGTGCCTTCCGCCTTGACAGCCAGCAACCTCAAAAAAGGGGCTATCATCTGCGATATTCCTTCTCCGCGCAATATCAGTGAAGACCTCTGCAAAAGCCGTAAGGATATTCTTGTAATCGACGGCGCCGTCATCGAGCCTCCCCCGACAGCCAGAATCGGATTAAAACTGCCCATCAAAGACGGTTTTATTTTTGCCTGCATGGCGGAAACCATGATTCTGGCATTTGAAGGAAAGACACAGGAGGATTTCTCCACCGGTTTTAAACCGGATTTGAACAAGGTAAACCAGATTAAAGCATTGGCCGCCAAGCATGGATTTAAAATCAAATTTATGAGCTTTGGCGTTCCTATCTCCAACTAAATAAAGTGACGGAGCGATGAGATATGAGCGATCAGAAATTATATATCGTTTTGGTGGGACTTCCGGCGCGGGGAAAGTCAACGCTGGCTGAACGTCTCAGAGATTCATTCCGGAAGGACGGCTTTTCAACCCGGATATTCAACAATGGAAATTTGCGCAGGCGTTATTTATCACTGGAAGAATCATCCCGTTCTGAATTTTATTCTCCGGAAAATACGGCTGCCGTGGCTTTAAGAAAAAGAATCGCCCTTCTGAATATGGAAAGGGCCAGAAACTATTTACATAACAGCGGGGAGATCGCCATTCTGGACGCGACCAACGCGGAGAGGGAGCGGCGGTCAATCATCGAAAAAACCTTCAATGACCATCCGCTTATTTTCATTGAGTGCGTCAATGATGATGAAGATATCCTGCAAATGAGCATTCAGGAGAAGATACGGCTGCCGGAATTCGCTCATTTAAAAAATAAGGCAACCGGCGAGTTTTTGAAAAGAATCGATTACTACAGGATGATCTACTCGCCATTAAAGGTAGAAAGAAATTACATCCGCATCGATTCTTTGCAGAACATGATTATCGGGGAAAAGCACAGTGATGCGATTACTTATTATGACCGGTTACGGGACTATCTGGTAACCGATGAAGTCAAAAACCTTTTTCTCATCCGGCACACTCAAACGGAATACAACGTCGCCAACCGGATAGGCGGCGACTCGTCTCTTACCCCCAAAGGCCGCAAGCAGGCGGCTGCATTGGGAAACTTCTTTAAGCATAAGAAAATATCCTATATTTTTACCAGCAACAAAATAAGAACGATAGCGACGGCCAGCGCTATCAGTAAAATGCAGAAAGATTGCCGGATCATTCCGCTCAAGGAATTTGATGAAATCAACGCGGGCATCTGTGAAAACATGACGTATGAGGACATCGAAAAAAAACTGCCTCACGTTTTTACAAAAAGAGGCGCGGACAAGTACCATTATGTTTATCCGGAAGGCGATAGTTATGAAACGATGAAACACCGGATAACACAGGGAATCAAAAAAGCGTTTTTTTTAAACAGGCGCGCGAATAATATTATGATCGTCGGGCATCAGGCCGTCAACCGGATGATCCTCTCTCATTTCCTGTACCGACGGGAAGATGACGTTCCCTATATCTACGTTCCGCAGGACCGCTTTTATCACATTGTCTCCACGCAGGACAAAAAGCTTTTTGAACTCAAGCGGTATGATCAATCAAGCTCGTAGCGGGCTTATGACGGTGTTTGCCCTTTGGGTGTCGGGAATTTCTTTTCTATATACCAGTTTGCCAGTTTACTGATAACAGGAGCAAAGTACTTAAATGGCCAGTATTGAATCAAGGGAAGCGTTTTGGTAATTATCTTAAACATTGCCTTGTTTATTTTCTTTTTTATACCCATTTTCGATACCACTCCTAAAAATAATTTTTTATCGGTATCCAATCCTGAAACTTATCACGTTAAAATATAATGGTAGATACTAAATCAAATTCGTTTTTTCTTCAATACCACATTATGAAAAAATGATTGAATCAAATCCCCTTACTTGCTTTAAGATTTGTATTCGTTATTGACTTATAGCCCTGTTCTTCCTATACTTATTAATATATCTCCTTGTTTAGAGGGCCTCATTTTCAAAGATTAACAGAGGAATAAATGGAAGAAAGAAAAGTCGTTCGCTTAACGCAAACAGTGCAAAGTGCGGGTTGAGCCTGCAAGATAGGTCCGGGTGACCTTTCTGAAATTATGCGTGATTTGCCGCTGATTCAGGATCCGAATTTGCTAACCGGATTCGAACACGCGGAAGACGCGGGAGTGTATAAACTTTCCGATGATCTCGCCCTGGTTCAAACGGTCGATTTTTTTACGCCCACAGTCGATGATCCCTTTACCTTCGGTCAGATTGCCGCCGTCAACGCGCTCAATGATATTTACGCCATGGGCGCGAAACCTCTGACCGCAATGAATATCGTCTGCTTTCCCATCAAAACTATGGATATTTCGGTTTTGCGGGAAGTTTTGCAGGGCGGCCTGAATAAAATGCGCGAAGCCAGCGCTTTACTCATCGGCGGACACAGCGTTGAGGATAACGAAATAAAATACGGGCTTTCCGTGACGGGTATAATTCATCCCGATAAAGTATTGTTTAACCGCGGCGCAAGAGCGGGAGATAAAATCATATTAACAAAACCTCTGGGTACAGGTATTATCAGTACCGCCATTAAAGCCGGCGAATCATCTCCCGGACAAATGAAGCAGGCCATTGACGCAATGACCGCTTTGAATAAGAAAGCATCAGAGATCATGATTGAGGCAGGTGATATTCACGCCTGCACCGATATAACGGGTTTTGGTCTGATAGGACACGCCTTTGAAATGGTAGAGAACAGTAATGTCGGCCTGCGGATCAATTCAAGAGCTGTGCCCGTTTTTGAAGGGGTGCGGGAATTGATGGAAACCGGTTTTGTTCCCGGCGGACTTTACCGCAACAGGAATTTCCGCATCAAAAAAGTCACCAGGGAAGAAACTTGCCCGGAATGGCTTTTTGATGTTCTCTTCGATCCGCAAACAGCCGGAGGTTTGTTTTTCAGTTTGCCCGGCGATAAGGCGCAAAATCTCGTCGAAAAGATGCGTACCTCCGAAATTGCTGCCGCCACGATTATCGGAGAAGTCGTTGGGGATCATGCCGGTAAAATTATAGTTTACTAAGGAGATATCGCGGGCGGTTTCGTTAACGCCGAAACCATGAATTCAGAATCTATTGCAATCAGAAAAGAGACCTATCAGAATTTTCAAAGGCTGATGGACATCGCCCGGCCTGATGATTCTTTACTGCTGCTGATGTATGGAAGCCCCGATCCCGATGCCATTGCTTCGGCTCTGGCTCTGCGCGAGATTATCCGAAAAAGAAAAGGTCTCTCAAAAAGCGTTTTTGTTTCCACAGAACCTTTAATCCGTCAGCAAAACATTGAATTTGTTTCATCCCTCCATCTTTATATTCCTTTAATCAGTCAGGTCGATATTCATGCATACCGTTTGATTGCGCTTCTAGACGCCCAGCCTTCCTTCTTCGGCAAAGCCTTAAGTTATTTAAAGCCGCAGATTGTTTTGGATCATCATCCGCGCCAGGGCAAATGGTCGGCGCCTCTGGAAGACGTCCGTCCCCATTACGGCGCGTTGTCCACCGTCCTGACGGAATATTTGCTATGTTCCCGCATCAAAATTCCCCGTAACCTGCACACGGCTCTTCTTTATGGAATTAAGACGGATACTGATAATTTTGACCGCGCCACACTTGACGATGATATCAAAGCCTATTCCTATCACACCAAATACGCCAATATGCAGCTGATCCGCCGTATCGAACTTAATCAGACTCCCGGCCGTTTTTTGAAATACTTTAACTCCTGTTTTCATAACATGAAAAATTTTCGCGGCAGACGAGTTTGCTTTCTGGGAAGCGTGGAGAGTGCTGATGTCTGTGTACAGATTGCCGATTTTTATCTGCATTTAATCGGCACTTATTATGTTGTTGTGGCGGGAATTGCCGGAAATAAGCTTATCATTATATTTCGCGGCGATGGCTACCGGCAGAACTGCGGCGAGATTGCGCAAAGAGCGTTTGGAGCAATCGGCAAGGGCGGGGGACACAGAAGCGCCGCGCGCATGGAAATTCCTCTGGATGTATTGAAAAAAAATCTGGAAGGAGAATTAACTCAAAAAAACATGGAACAGTTTCTTATCAGAAGTTTGAGAAGAGCACCGAGACATGCTGCCGAAGTTGTTTAATAAGTTATCCTACGGGAAAGGAATATTATGAGAGACTTGGGATTTAAAAAAGAAATCACCACCGGATATTATCTTGATCCCTTCAACGGTTTTCAGGAAAAGAAAATTACCATTGAATCTCGTTTTGATGAAATCACCGGAGTGGCGTGCCGTATCCTGCCTTATCGTATGCGCATTGCCCAGAAACCGGATGTAAATCAATATCTGGAAAACTTTCCTGAATCATTATGCTCGTTTTGTGAAGATCTTTTCGAGAAAACAACGCCCCGGTTTACACCCAATATTATTGAAGAAGGATATTTCAAAAGAGGAGAAGCCCGTCTTTTTCCCAACGCGTTTCCCTATGATCAGAGTAACAACGTGGCGATTTTTTCATTCCGCCATTTTGTTCCGATCAATGAATTGACTCCAGAATTCATGCGTGACGGTTTTGCCATCTGCCGTGACTATTTTCATCGCATGGTCGAAATGAATCTCGGTTATAAATATTGTTCGATTAACTGGAACTATATGCCGCCGGCGGGCGGCGGAATGATTCATCCGCATTTGCAGACGATTGCAGGCCACAGACCGACCAGTTTCATGCAAAAACTATTGTCCGGTGCGCAGAATTACGCTTCACTTTCCAACGGCGATAACCTGTGGAATAATTTAATCGCACTGGAAAAGAAGGCGGATAAAAGGTTTATCGCCTCTACCGGTCCCGTCTGCTGGCTTACCAGTTTTGCGCCGAAGGGCATGGCCGGCGAAATTGATTTTATTTTCCGGGAAAAGACTTCATTTTTTGATTTGACTGAATCCAATTTCAACGATTTTCTAACAGGACTTTCCCGCGTATTCAGCTATCTTTATACCAGTAACTTTATCAGTTTTAATATGTCGTTTTACGCCGCTATGACCAACAATAATTATTTCTGGGTGCAGGGGAAAATCGTTCCCCGCTTTGTGAGTTATCCTCTGGGAACCAGCGATTTAAATTATTTTGAAAAACTGCATAATGAAATAATTTGCCCGACTGTTCCGGAAGAATTATGCGTTGACCTGCAACCTTATTTTAAAAATGTTTCATAAACGATTGAAAATATTTACATGACTTCAAAAGGTTAATATCTCAGCAGCGTTTTCAATACTTGACATCAAGAAGTTTTACATATTATATTTTTAAACAAAGTCATTTTCAGATAGAATAATCGGAGGGTGACATGCCCATGTTCAGTATATTTCCTAAAGATGATCCCAATCAAGCATTAAGGCTTAAACGCTTTTTTATGGCATTGGGTTCTTATATGATGTGGTTATCTATCTGCATCCTGTTTTATTCCCAGGGACAAATGTCAAGAGGAACCGTCAATACGCTTGTTGTGAGTTCTATCGGCATTATCTTATGCAATGGTCTTATATATGCTCTAATCAGAAGCGGTTTTAACAAGAAGCTTAAAGATCCCAGTATGACTCTGCTACAAATGATTATGGCCACATTCTGGGTTATGGTTATAGCGTTTTACGCCGACGCCATGAGAAGCCTTGTCCTGTTAACCTATCTGGTTGTTTTTATTTTCGGACTTTTCCGATTAAATGTCTGGCAGTTTCTTTTTCTGTCGGCGTTTGCGATTGTCAATTACTCCCTTGTTATTCTTCTGCTTTATAAAATTGATCCGAATTTAGTAAGTAAGGTGGACATACTGAACATCGTCATCCTGGCGATGGTGCTTCCCTGGTTCTCTCTGGTAGGAGGATACATTACCAGGCTCAGAGCGCAGATATCCTACGCTCTGGCAACCATTGAAAAGCTTGCCATCATTGATGACCTGACACAGGTATTCAATCGGCGCCAGATGTATAAAATTCTGGAACATCAGAAAGCTCTCGTGGACAGAGGGGTTCATCCCTTTTCCATTTGCATATTTGACCTGGATCATTTCAAACAGGTCAATGATACGTACGGTCATTCCGCAGGCGACATTGTACTCAAAACAATAGCTCAGGAAACCCAGAAAAACCTCCGCAACATCGATCACATTGCGAGATATGGCGGCGAGGAATTTATTCTTATCCTGACCAACGTCGAAAAAGATCAGGCGGTTCTTTGCGCTGAAAGAATGAGAAAATTGATCAGGAAAATCGAGTATCAAAACATGCCGGATGATTTCAGAATGACAATATCCGTCGGTGTGACGGAATTTAAGCAAAGCGAAATTATTCAACAGGCGATCAACAGAGCTGACACAGCGCTATACCGGGCCAAGGCAAACGGCAGGGATAGAGTGGAGTATGAACCATCGTCGGCACCTGATATTAAATAAAAACAAACCACCTGTGATGACGGTGGTTTGTTTTTATCACGACAATTTTTTTCTTGAATAATTCGACCGGAAAACTTCTGTGCGCTTTGCGTTTAAGGCCTGAAGCTCTTTATTTATCGTCGCTGCCGGTTTTGGCAGATTCGGTTTTTGCAGTCTCTATAGCTGTGGAACTTTCGCTTGTTTCTTTCTTTTCTTTCTTTGCCGGTAACCCGGGTTTCTTTCCCTTATAATCTGTCGCATACCATCCCGAACCTTTCAGGCTGAAAGAAGAAAGAGATACCATTTTTTGCACCTTGCCCTTGCAAAACTTACAGCTTTTCAATTCCGCGTCGGTAATTCCCTGGAACGCTTCAAATTGTTTACCGCATTTCTGGCATTTATACTCATAGATAGGCATGAGAACACCCCTCCTTAATTAAATACATCAAAATTTTTAATATTGCTGCTAAAGCAATCCAATATTATTTCCAAATCATTTCCCTTGACCGGTTGCAGCGCCGACCTTGTCAGGTTATGAACAATGAATTCCTCTTTTTCTTTTTCCTCTATACTCGCTTCAAAATCAATTTCGCCTCTCGTGAAACGCAAAACATGAATCAGTTCGTGCACAGCAATGTAAAGCATCAACGGGTTCAGTTTTACGAAAGGATTGGCCCTTTGCACCGCATCCAGAATAGTATTGTCCTGCAAACATATTCTGTAAAAATCAAATCTCTTTCCATTTTGATCCGCTTCTTCCGTCCTTGTATAAGAATATTTACAAAGATGGGCGAAGGTTCCGTCTTTTATCTCCTGTTCATTCAAATAAGCCAATGTTTTTACTTCATATTTTGTATTTTTTAATTCTTTTTCGTTTAACCTGAACTGGCTAGATACCAACTTTTCGGCATCATTGAAGGCGCTTGTTGCCATCGGCACCTGACGTGCGTTAAAATAAAGAGGCATAAATCACCCAAAAGTTATCTTCAACCCGGCGATAATATATTTATTCTAATAATTATTGTCAAGACAGGGTTTTCTTCCTGCCGTTAAAATTCGAGGGCTAATCCCGCATAGGGACCGTAAAAATCCATTTTGGCGTATACATCGCCTATGTCCTCAATTTTTAATGACATTATCCGATAGCCCCCATGAATATTCAAAAAAGGAAATGGGTTCACGGAGATATCCGCCATGGCGTCATAGCAGAAACTTCCATCATAGCCCATGCCCGAAATCTTTGCCCTTGCCTCCAGAATATCGGCCAGCAAACCGATTTTCGCGCCAAGTCCCAGCATGGGAATGGGAACCTGTATATCTTCCTGATTATCGTTTGCCGACGACCGCATCCTTACTTCACCGTCCAGATACTTTCCCTTGACTATTATTCCAAAAGATAATCCCGCAAGAACATTTTCCAGGTTCAAAAACTTGTACTGGTATTCAACATCTATCATGCTTGTTGTAAAATCCGTTTTCACATCGGAATTGACAGCATATTCATCACCGTTAAATACGATGGTCTTATTTATTTTTTTGTCTCCGGAAAGATCTATCAATGAGTACGAAGCTGTTATTTCATGATCGCCTATACCAAAATAAGCTTCCACTCCCGGAACATTCTCGTTGTTGATTCCCAAATCATCCTTAATATCAACCTTTGTTCCGGCAATACTGCCGTCATCCATGCGCAAATCCCCTTCCAGTGTGGGAATCCAATATCTGGCCTGTGCACCGACTCCCAGAGCGAAAGCTGACGGGACATAAAATACGGTCAATAAAATTAATGTTCCGAAACCGGCAAATAAATTTTTTTTCATATAAAAATCTCCTTGACAGTTGTTGTTTGTAACACAAGATAAAGCCTGTTCTTTTTAGAATCTGAGTATTTGTATTTATATAAATTTTTTTTTGATCTTTGTAAAGATAATAACTTGGGTCAATTTCCATTCAAGAGCCAAATTTAAATTGACAATGTTGACGCTCAGGGCGTATATCTCTTCAAAATAACAGGACAAATAAATTTTTTAATTTATTAAAAAGGATTGATATGGCTAGTAAAACGGGTTTAAAAAAAGCGGCAAAAATAAGAATAGGTCTTTTATATGGTGGCAGGTCGGGCGAGCACGATGTTTCACTATGTTCCGCCGCCTCGGCTTTTTCCGCACTTGACCGTAAGAAATACGATGTAACAGCCATCGGAATTGCCAGAGACGGGCGCTGGTACGTTCAGGAAAATCCTCAAATCATTTCTGACAGGGATTTCGGCAGAAAAATGGCTCTGAAAAAAAGCGGCATGTGGCTGGTCAATCATTTCGAACAAAACAATAAACTGCATCTGTACAATCTCAAAAACAAAAATAAAGAAGTAATTGTGGATGTTATCATTCCCGTGCTTCACGGGACATTCGGCGAGGACGGAACTCTGCAGGGTCTGCTGGAACTGGCGATGGTGCCTTACGTAGGAGCGGACGTTATCGGCTCGGCCATCGGCATGGACAAAGACATCGCTAAAAAATTGTTAAACGAGGCGGGAATCCCTGTTGTTCCGTCGTTAACGGTAAGCAAACAGCAGTGGCGCAAAAACGCAACAGTTATCAGCAAAAATGCCCTGGATAAACTTGGCCTGCCTGTTTTCGTCAAGCCGGTTTGCGCGGGTTCTTCTGTGGGTGTAAAAAAAGTGAAGAAAAAAGAATTGCTGGCGAAGGCAATGAATTTTGCCTTTCAGTTTGATACAAGAGTCATGATTGAAAAAGCCGTTGACTGCCGTGAGATTGAATGCGCCGTTCTGGGAAACGAAAATCCCGCCGCGTCAGTGCTGGGTGAAATCATTCCCAACCATGAATTTTATTCCTACGAAGCCAAATACATTGATCCCAATGGCGCATCGCTGAATATTCCCGCAAAAGTTGATAAACCCCTTGCCGCAAAAATCAGAAAGTTTGCCGTTGAAGGATATATGGCGCTGGGATGTTCTTCTATGGCGCGGGTGGATTTCTTCCTCGATAAAAAAACAAATAAATTTTATCTCAACGAAATAAATACGCTCCCCGGTTTCACCAGCATCAGCATGTATCCCAAGCTCTGGGAAGCCACCGGCCTCAAATACAACGATCTTCTGGATAAGCTGATTGCTCTGGCTATAGACCGCCATAAAAGGAAGTTGGAGATTAAGACGGAAGGTATTTAATTTAGTAATTTCCAAATAATATTATATTAATGAGGAGATAAAAAAATGGCAATACCCGATTATCAATCAATAATGCTTCCATTATTAGAATTACTTTCAGATTCTAAAGAACATTTATTCAGAGAAATAGTCGAAAATATGTCAAAATAATTTAATCTAAATGATGAAGAGAGAAAAGAACTTTTACCCAGTGGGCAACAGGCATTATTTGATAATAGAGTCGGCTGGGCAAGAACCTATTTGAAAAAGGCAATGCTTATTGAATCTCCAAGACGTGGTGTAAATCAAATTACGCAAAGAGGCTTAGATGTCTTGGCACAAAAGCCTAATAGAATTGACGTTAAGTATTTAGAGCAATTTCAAGAATTTATTGAATTCAAATCTGCAAAGAAGGAAATTTCAGATATTGAAGATAAAACTGAAACAAACAATGATCAAACACCGGAAGAAGTGCTGGAATATTCATATCAGAAAATTAGAAAATCGCTAGCTCAAGATCTTTTAAATAAAACCATCAACTTGCCACCTGCTTTTTTTGAAAAACTTGTTGTCGATCTCTTAGTCAAAATGGGATACGGTGGTTCTATAAAAGATGCAGGAAAGGCAATTGGTAAAACCAATGATGAAGGAATAGATGGGACAATTAAAGAAGATAAACTTGGCCTTGATATTATATATGTACAGGCAAAAAGATGGCAAACCGGAAATGTCGTAGGCCGTCCAGAAATTCAAAAATTTGTGGGTGCTCTTGCAGGGCAAGGTGCGAAGAAAGGAATCTTTATAACCACTTCCTCTTTCTCAAAAGAAGCTATTGAGTATACCCCAAAAAACGAAACAAAAATTGTTTTAATTGATGGAGAAAAATTGGCTCAACTTATGATTGACCATGATTTAGGAGTATCTTCTGTTACTAAATATGAAATAAAACGTATAGACAGCGATTATTTTGGTGAAGAATAATATATAAGGTAAACCTTCTTCAGGAGGTAAAATTGTGAAACGTCCCGCGTCGTTAGTAGTCGGTATTTTACTTCTTTTGATGGCTTGCGCCCAATTGTGCCGTTTAGTTTTGGGAATCAATGTAGTTGCCGCGGGAATGGAAATTCCCGTCTGGCCGAGCGCCATTGCCTCCATCGTTCTGGCCGCACTAGGCATCTGGCTTTTAAAAGAAAGAAATGGGTAAAAAACATCCATGCCATTTCGATTTAAAGGGTAACGAGGCGGCAAGGAGGAGGCTCCGCAGTCGTATTAATGATACGTCGAGGAAGCCGACGACCCCGGCCTTTGTCGGGGCAGGCTGTACCAACAAAGTTAGCCTTTAAAAGCGATTGGCATGTCAGATGTCCCAGAAGAAAATTACACCACTCGTCGGGAAAATCCATTCTTTGTCTGATATCCTGATGCCGATGGACTTGCCTTTTTTAATCGATATGGAAGGTTGGGGATACCTTCCGGCAAAAAAGCTCTCTTCCCTTACGTTTTTTATGCCTGCTTTTTCGTAATTGAAATTAATCTCCAAACCTCTTACCGGGTAGACCAGATAAACGGGAAAAATTTTATTTTCTTTGGCCTTCTTGGTCGAAATTTCTATTTCCAGTTTCACTTCAGTGTTTATTTTCTTTTTGAGTGATTCCGCACCGCACCATATTTCGTAACCGCGTTTTGTGTTTTTCGTTTCGATAATGGGAATATTTTCGTCATCAATGCTCACTCTTTCGACGGTGAAATCCCGATCCATGACCAAATCTTTCCCGCTGCTCATCAGCCAGCGGTATTCGCAGCGCGGGTCTTCAAATAATGAGGCTAATTGTGCATTATTGGAAGCACAGCCGATCATAAAGATACTATCGCGGATTATTTTTTTGTATTCAATGTGAGTGGTGACGTGCAGATAATCTTTGGAAGATGCGGAATTCTTTGTTTTGGGTAATTTCGCTATACGAATATTGTAACGGAAACCGGAGCGCAGTTCTAGCCGACGGTCTTCTTTGCCGAAGAGCGTTTCAAACATTTCGTAATAAATGGCGTTGCCCAGTTCCTCGTCGCGTGCCCGGGTCTGCATGCAGTGGCGGATAATATTATCGATTCGAGAGATGGATTTTTCCTCATCCGGAACAAATATCCGCCGCAGCCTCGGTTCGATAGCTTCCTTTTTCCCTTTTTGCAGAAAAACACGGGGGGCTCTTTTCCCCAGAGCACAAAGGACTTCATAACTGATGGTTTTTGCCTTTTCGGCAATCTCATTGGCGCTAATGTATTCTCTGCCCTGTTTTCCCAGCAGAACGACTTCATCACCCACTTTACAGCCGGGAATATGGGTTACATCAACGGTGCACATGTCCATTGAAATCCGCCCGACGATGGGCGCTCTTCTTCCGCGGATTAAGGCATCTGCCTGATTGGAAAGAATAAAAGCGTAGCCGTCTCCGTAACCGACCGGAATGGTTGCTATGCTCGTCTGCCGGGAAGTAACGAATGTGCTGTTGTAACCAATTCCATGACCGGGAGGAAAACTTTTAAGTAAAACCACGCTGGTTTTAAAAGACATGACCGGTGCAAGTCTAGCTTTGGATTCAATACCCTGTGATGGATAAATGCCGTAAGTCATAAGTCCCGGACGTACCATATTCAGTTTAAAATCCGGATAGTTTAAAACAGCTCCGCTGTTGTCTATATGCCGTATGGGAATGTCTATTCCCAGGCGCTGGATTTCGTTAAGTAATTCTGAAAAACATTCCCATTGCTTATCATTATAAGAAATTATTTTTTCACTGGAAGCCAGATGGCTGAAAATCCCTTCCAGCTTGATGTTTTTTATTTTGGATATTTCCTCAATAAGTCTCATGGCTTCGGTATGCATGGTTCCGCCGCGTCCCATGCCCGTATCCACTTCGATATGTATGGGCAGTTTACGGCCGGATTTGGGCAGAGCATTATTGAGCTTTTTCGCAAAAGACATGTCCGAAACCGACGGCGTAAGGTTGTATTTGATGATTTGTTCGATTTCCGCGACAGTGGAAGGGCCCAAAATTACAATAGGCGCTTCAATGCCGCTTACTCTTAACTGAACGCCCTCATCGGCATTCGCAACGCCAAGCATTCGCGCGCCGTTTTTCAAAGCGGCATTGGATATTTCGATGGAACCATGTCCATAGGCGTCTGCCTTAACAGCCGGCATGAAATCCACCCGGGGGCCGATGAGTTTTTTAATCTCCTTGAGATTGCTGATAAAATTATCAAGATCAACTTCAACCCAACTGCGATATTTTTGATCCTTTTTAAGTGACATAAATGATTCCAATTATTTTGCTATATGTGTAGCCGCACCTTCGGACTGATTTTTTGCGACAATTAAAAGAGATTTTTGGGATAAAATTTCACTCCGGAGCAACATCAGCCTTTGGAGAGGATAATATCAAATCGTAAATGCTTGTCAAGCTGTCTATGTTTTTAGAAAAATTAACAATTTGTGCTTGAAAATTTTTTATTTTTGATTAGAATGAAGCAAAATCAGAGGGATGATGTTCTGGCCCCTCACAACGAGGAGGGAAAAAATGTCAAGAGCAAAGGCTGGAGATGTTCTGAGTTGTGAAGTATGTGGTCTTCGCGTAATTGTAGACGAAGAATGTGGCTGTGCTACCATAGACCTTATTTGCTGTGAAGAACCCATGGTAAATATTGGCCCGGCAAAACCAAAGAAAGTACAGGCAATAGCACCACCAAAAAAGAAAGCAGCGGTAAAAAAAGTTAAAGCGGCAGCAAAGAAAAAACCTGCAGTAAAAAAGAAGGCTGTTAAAAAAGCTGCGAAAAAACCCGTTAAGAAAGCAGCAAAAAAACCTGCAAAAAAGAAATAAGTATTTCTCTGAACAATAAATTATGACTCCGGCAAGTTTCCGTTTAAGGCGGATTTTGCCGGAGTTTGTTTGTAAAAGCATCTGTTCCGGGCTTGAAAAATTGTTTATATTCTGATTAATCTACAACCAAAAGGTTTATAATATGGCGACCAAAGATAACCCAAACAAAAAAAGCGAAGAACTGGATTCAACTGCCCTTAAAGTCAATCTGGAAAGAACAGCCGCGACCATAGAAATTCCCGAGCAGTATTCTCCTTTGCTTAATGTTGTGCAGAATCATTATGGCCTGCAAAAAAAGACCCGTGAGCTACTCCTGGAATTAAATCATCCTTTCGTCAATTGGGAATATGTTCTGAAGGAATTGAAATCGGTTTCCATCGGAGACTTCTATGTTTATAATAATCATCAGGACGGACTGTCTGCACTAGCCACGCTGCTCTGCATTTATTTTGATGTTATTAAGTCATCATCGGATCGGAATGTAAAGGACAGCGCGATACATTATTTGTTCGATTATTTTGATACGATACTGACTCAGAGCAACGAATTACTTCAAAGGAATTTATCATTATTTCAGGAGGTTGTAGAATCTCTCCTGGATGTTATCAATGAAGATGAAGCAAGTTTTAAAAAGTGTTCCTCATATGTGAAAAGAATCATCAAAAGCCTGGTAGAAAATAACTCGAACTTTCAGAGTCCGTTGTTTGAACTTTTGGTCCACAGGATATTTAAAATCACGTATCAGTTCTGGCTTGCTCAACCGGATCCGTCGAAGTGGTTTATCGCGCCGGATTCAGAAAACCACATGGCGGTCGACACTTATAAACAACTCATTTTGCCCCTGAGCCATGAACATCTCAGAACATTGATACAAAATCTGGACGTGTTTCATCCGGACAAGGCAAAGAAAAACCGCTATACGATCAAGAGCTATCTTGATATGCCGGATTATTTTCAGATTGTTAACGGATATCTGCTTACCGCCGATCAATTGGAAAAGTCCGAAGCTTACAGAGGATTCCAGCACGTGGTGAAACTACGCTTTCTTCTTAATATCATGGATGTTCCCAGCCTTGCCGATATTCACGCCGGCGCGCTCAGGGAAATTAACCATTCCCTGAAGATGGTTTTTCAGGAGGAAAAAAAGGAAAATCTTAATGACTTTGTACGCAAAATTTTTAGTTTTTTGAAAAAGAGCAAATCACAAAGTGAATTCAGCATAGCGATTTTTGATTGTATCACGACAACAGCTAGAGAAGTTTTCGCGCAAAACAACCATTCACTGGCGGACACCTTCATTGATGAACTGATTGCCTATGGCTTCCAGTACCCTGAAATCAAAGGCTCGAATGAAGAATGGCAGGTCAAGGTCAATCCGGCTCATATCATTAATATCCGTTCCTGGCTTGAAATTATCGGTATGAAACCGAGATGGACAAAAAAACTGATTTCCGCATTGATCATCAATTTAAAAATGGGGGGGGTTTTCATCCGCGACACAGACCTCATTCAAAAAAATATTTCCGCCCTGCTTAATACGGATATTGCACCGGTGTATGGATTGATTAAACAGCTCCTGCGAATTTTCCCGGTGTATTTCAGCGAAATCGGCGCTGAAGGGGAACTCAGGGACATCACGACAAAAGTTGACGAACTTTCCCTGCGCAATGACAAACTGGTATATTTCTTCCGGAAACAATCACACGTGGAAAGCAACAGCCTGCTCGTTAAATTCACCGAAGATATTTTTCAATACTGGAATTCCGGAGATAAAAGATTTATTCGCACACACCTGCCCGACGAAGTTTATGAACAGGTCGTAAATTCCGGAGAAAATTTCGACGGAATGCACAAAGCGTTTAAACATTTCTTTACAAAAATCAATAACAATCCCATTAAATTTCTTGAATGGGATACTGAAAAGGTGTGCAGGGAACTGAATCATGTAAAGGGCATCCATGAAAGGGATCAGGAACGGGTCAAAATCATGATCCGTATCTACCAGTTGATTTACAAGAAATATTATCCGCAGTTTATTGACCTTCTGAAGGATTTGGAAGCGACAAACGCTTTTCCCCAGGCCGATATTGCAGCACTCAAGCGGTCTTTAAATGCAAAGAACTATTATCGCAGTATTACGATTATCCTTAAGTTTTTATCTGTATTGAAAGAAAGAATTATTTCTTCCAGGAAAACGCAATTTTATGAAAATATATATTACAAAAGGCATATTGCGGCAGGCATTCCCTCAATGTATGGAACCTACTATGAGAAGAAATTTGAGGCTGTTGGTCTTTCTTTAAGGCTGGAGAGTCTGGCTACGATGCTTTTTGAAGAATTGGGCCGTTCATTTAACCTGAAATTCATTACCAAACAAACGATAAGAAAAATACATACGCATCTCTGGCTGTATATCAGCGCTCTTGAAATTGAAGGTATTGCCACCGAAGGACTGGCGGCTAAATTCAAATACGTGACGAACGCCCTTTCCATCAGAGGGTTTTCCCTAGAACAGTATATCGATATTTTCCGTTTTATTTCCAAGGATATTCAGAATATTATCCGCAATAACTACATCGATACTCACTCCCCCAGCCTGCCGACCATCATCGGTCAGATTTACCGGCAGGATACCGAAGCGGAGACAAAGTCCGGTCATAAAAAACAGGAAAAATTAATTTTTCAGCACTCGGAAAATTTTATCAGGGGAATAATAGCTTCGGCTTTCGGTATTCAGGTACTGGACAATTTCATCAACGTCGTTATCAAGACCCTGAATGCGGAACTGGAAAAATTTAAAGAGAACAAACAAATCCTTAAGGTTGTAATGGCCTATAATCCTGATTTGACGGTTTCATCCTTCAATAAAAAGAACAAAAAACTGGATAATCAGATCCTGCTGGGCAACAAGGGTTATTTCCTCAAGGAACTGGTGTCCTTTGGTTTTAATGTGCCGCCGGGATTTATTATCACAACGGAAGTATTCAGGGGATATGAAGCTGTCTATGGTTACAAATATATTTTCAATGATCTAGCCGTCCGTGTAAACAAAGAGATAAAAAGGCTGGAAAAAATCACGGGATGCAAACTTGGTGATCGCCGCAACCCCCTGTTGCTTTCCGTCAGAAGCGGCGCAACTGTTTCCCTGCCCGGTATGATGAAATCTTTTTTAAATGTGGGAATCAATGAAACCATTGCGGAAAATCTCAGCGAGAAGGAAAATTTTAAATGGGCGGCATGGGATTCCTATCGCCGGTTTCTACAGATGTGGGGAATGTTTCAGGGCTTAAACCGCAATTTCTTCGACGCAATCATCGACGAATTCAAGCAGAAATACAGCGTGGAAAGAAAAATACAGTTTTTACCCGAACAAATGAAACAAATAGCCCTTTCCTACAAAAAAGGTTTGACCGACAACGGAATTGAATTCAAAGATAAGCCACTGGATCAACTGCGGCATGCCATCCTGCAGGTATTTGACTCCTGGTATTCCGAACAGGCGGAAATATATCGCCGGCAGATGCATATTTCCGATAAATGGGGAACTGCGGTCATTGTTCAGAAAATGGTGTTCGGAAATCTCAATGATAATTCCGGATCCGGAGTAATTTTCACCCGCGAACCGAAAAGCTCGTCTTCCGATGTGACTCTTTACGGTGATTTTATCTTTGGTGTTCAGGGAGACGATATCGTTTCCGGTCTGGTGGAAACTTATCCTATTTCGGAAAAACAACGTATTGCAGAATGTCGTGACTCCAAAATATCTCTTGAAGACAAATTTCCTGAAATTTATGCCGAGCTTTTAAAAATTTCGGAGATTTTGATTTATGATAAGGGTTTTAATCATCAGGAAATTGAATTTACCTTTGAAGGACCTACGCGAGATAAATTATACATCCTGCAGACACGCGACATGAATCAGATAACGATGCAAAAATGGAAACGTTTTAAAGATACTTCCGTATTGCATTCATCGGCTCTTGGAACGGGTATTGGCGTTAACGGAGGCGCTCTCTGCGGCCGGGCGGTTTATTCGGAAAATGATATTAAACGATTCCGCAGCACCGAGCCCCAGACACCTCTTATTCTGGTTCGTCCGGATACCGTTCCGGATGACGTCGGAGTTCTCCTACAGGTCGAAGGGCTTCTTACAGCCAAGGGTGGAAGCACTTCGCATGCCGCAGTAACCATCCCTCAACTCAACAAAATCGGCGTTGTCGGTTTCAACAAGCTCAAAGTTTATGAAGCGGACGAATACGCTACAATAGAAAACCACACCATTAAAGCTGGGGATTTCATAAGCATTGACGGCTGGAGCGGCACCGTTTATGCCGGAGAACACGAAAGTGAGGCTGAATAATTAAAATTTCCCCTTAATCGCGCCTGCGCGGGGCCAAGGGGAAATAAGTTTTATTTTATAAGATATTCTTATGAATATAAACCGCCAGATCTCCCAATCTGTTTGTGTAACTGCCGAATTCATTGTCATACCAACCGAATATCTTAGCATGGACAACGGGCACTTTCATCACCTTTTCGGGGAATGCTTTGAAAATATCAGCGGGCAGATTCGGAACTTGCGAAATATCCAGATTAATAAAAGCGGTTCGGGTATGATTGAACTGTCCCTCTATTATTACCGCCGCGTCAACGCCGATTAGATCGGTGGGCACATTTTGTTCCATTGTGAATTTTATCAGTTTTTCGGGATTGTTGGCGGCAGCTTTGCTGTATAATTCATTAATCATTTTTGTGTTAATGGCCATTGCCGCTCCCTGTTTAGCCGCCCTTGCCTGGAAAGTCGCATTTAAAACGATTAAAGACATGGTGCTGGTGGGCACCCGGATGGAATCCGCCATAAAACCGATGTGCTGAACTTCCGGAATGACTTCCGCCAGCGCCTTGGCGGCATTGGTTGATGTCAGAATGATATTATTCAGAATACTTCTGTTTTTTCTCAAATCTTTTTCCCCTGCCTTGGGAACGCTGTCCAACACACTCTGGGTATTGGTAACGGCATGAATGGTGGACATGGATGCCGTAAGAATATTATTTGTTTCTTCATTTTCCAGAAGCGGTTTAATCATATGGGCAAGTCCCGTGGTCGTACAGGAAGCTGCGGAAACAACCAGATGTTTTTTGGGGTCAAAAGCAGTATGGTTGATTCCATAAATCAGAGTAACCGCGTCATCCGGCGTAGACATGGCCTTATTTTTTATCTTAAAAGGAGAAGAATTAATGACAACCTTTGCTCCACCGTGCAAGTGTCCGCGAATGGAACCGCTCTTATTATCAGAAGCGATGGTTGGATCTTTGAATTTTCCGGTACAATCCAGAATCATTTCCACACCGTATTGT